>JAHDDN010000557.1 GCA_020629335.1 Chitinophagales bacterium
CTCCTTTTAGATTGGTGATGATTATTTCTACACGCTGGCGATTATTGAGTTGGATGTTTAGTTGATTGTTGGTGATTGGGTTGGGATAGATTTCGGCTTTTGTATTGCTTAACTCAATAGTGCTTACAGCGTACTCTAAGGTACCTAACTCTTCTATTTCGTCTTCATTAAGAATTTTGTTGAAGAGGTAGAGTTCGTCTATACTGGCTTCTAATTCGTGATCGTCGCATGGCTCGCCTTCTTGATTGATGAAGGTGCCTAAGGCTAAGTGGGCTTCGGTATCTGGACATTGTATAAATGATTCGCCTTCTATTTCTGCATCAATGGAAATGGATTCTCCATTCAGGTAAATAGCCGTGCGATCTTCCCCATCCTCTGATGCGTCATAAGAGACCGTTAAGTGCATCCATTCGTCCAATTCGAGTTCATCTGCATCGGTGGTGTAGCGCATGTATTGACTGCCATCTGTCGCGCCATTTACTTTGAGTTCGAGGCCGCCATTGTCTGTGATGCTTAAGTAGAATTGCGCTTGATTTTCTTCACAATCTTCCGTAGCATACTTGCTTATAATGGGAGCTAATAAATCTGACTCAGGCCATTCATTGACTTTGATCCAACACGAGATAGATAGTTGTGGAGTCGAGCGAGTGAATAGCTCATCATAACGATCTCCGAAATCTACATAAGCACCACCACCAAATTCCATGGCTGCCTTGCTTGCAAAGTTGGCTCCTTCTACATCATCGACATTATAAACGAGTCCGTTTAGGTAATTATCTGTTAGGTCAATGGCAGTTTCATCATTGAGGGACCAATAGGCTATGGCGCCAGTATTCTCATCCGCTTTAGGGCGCACTCTTACGCTATCCATAATCATAGGCATGATAGGTGCATCATTGGCATCCGTATCCGTATCTCCGATAATATCTACGATATTAAAATTAGCCACTACTCTTCCAAAAACTGGATGAGCGGAAGTCAAAGGGGCTACATCATGATCTAAAAAAGTATTATTCACTAAGTTAATGAAGAACTGACTGCCACCTGTATTAGGACCTGAATTAGCCATAGAGATGGTGCCTTTGACATTACTTAATCCTTCCCCAAATTCATCTTCAATCTCATAACCTGGTCCGCCTTCGCCAGTACCATCTGGATCTCCTCCTTGGATCACAAAATTATCAATGACTCTATGGAAGGTGATGCCATCAAAGAAGTCCTCATTGGTCAGGTCAATGAAATTGCCTGAAGTAATGGGGGTAATTTCTTCTGTCATTTCTACTACAAAAATACCTTCATTGGTATGGAAGGTGACTAAGGTTTGAGCTTTTATAGCTGTAGAGCCAAGTAAAAGGGCTGTTAAGAGGGTGTATATATGTTTCATTGTCTTATTTTTTTCAATATTCCTGAGTGCTTCAAGATACGATATGTATTGCTAAGAACAAAACGCCTTAGTCGAGAAGATTTGATATAGTAAGGCATTTAACTATCTTTGGTGCCTTTACTGGACATTTCCATAAACCTTTCTTTTGATAGAACGAATACACTTACGCAATTTTAAAAATTATGAGGAGGCTAAGCTGACATTTGCTAAGCGTTTGAATATTTTTGTTGGGCCTAATGGAGCTGGCAAGACCAACTTATTGGATGCCGTTTATTATATGTGTATAGGTAAGAGTTATTTTCAGCATTTGGATTCGGCGGTGATGCGACATGATGAAAGCTTTTTTACTTTAGATACTACTATAAAAGTAGCTGATCAACAGCATCGTATACAGTGTAAGAATGCTAAGGGACGTAAGAAGGAACTCATTAAGGATGGACTGGTATATGAGCGTATAGCTGACCATATAGGTCTAATGAGTGTAGTGATCGTCACACCTGATGATAATGTATTGATTAGAGGAGGAAGCGAAGATAGAAGAAAGTTATTAAATCAATCTATTTCTCAGATTGATCGTAAGTACCTGCATAATTTGATGGCTTATAATCACGCCTTACAACAACGGAATGCACTATTAAAGAGCGTAAGCTATCGGGATCCTATAGATCAATCATTATTAAAGGTTTATAACAATCAATTGGTACAATATGGACAACCTATTTATGAGAGTAGGGCAGAGTTTATTGAAAAGATGAAGCCTGTCTTTCAGCGCTATTATAAGCAAATATCTTTAGAGAGAGAAGAGGTAAGTTGTGATTATAAATCACATTTAAGTGAGCGCTCTTTAGATTATTTATTAGATGAGTCTTTTGATAAGGATCGTATCCTTCAGCGAACTAATGTGGGGATTCATAAGGATAATTTGGTATTTAAGTTAGAGGGCAAAGCGCTTAAGAAGTTTGGGTCTCAAGGGCAGCAGAAAAGCTATTTACTGGCAGTTAAGTTAGCCCTTTATGATTTGTTGATTAAGGATGAGAAACGGCCTTATCTATTATTAGATGACATCTTTGATAAATTGGATGAGGAACGCTTAAATCAGTTGATTACTTTAATTAGTGGATCACAATTTGGACAAGTATTTATTACTGATACACAGAAGAGTCGAATTGAACCTTTGATAAAAAAAACGGGAGTTGAATACCGAATCTTTGAAATTAATCAAGGAATGATTAAATTGGACGAGCAATGAGAAAAAAGGATGAGCAACCAATCAAGTCTATCATTCAGAAAATGATGGATACCTACCAGATAAAGGATAAATTTTCTGAAGCAAATGTTAAGAATTCTTGGCGTAAGGTGATGGGTAATACGATTGCTGATCGAACCAACAAGATTTATGTTAAGAAGGGAACGCTCTATCTACATATCAATTCCTCTAGTTTAAAACAGGAGCTATCTTTTGCTAAGACAAAAATCATTGAAATGATTAATAAGGAGTTGGGGGAGACTTTTGTGAAAGAGGTGATTATATTTTAGTAATGATTCTCAAAAAAATGCCCTATCTTGACTGGTCTTTTTTCCTGCTAAATGCGTTAAAAAGCCTCGCCGATGCGCTGCATCGACTACGTTTTTTGCCTTTTTAGCTGAAAAAAATCCTGCGTCAATCTTTGTTCATTTGTTTTTTTCATCATTACTTATAAAGAGGAGTTCACATTGAAAGTAAAGAAAATGGTTAATTCTTGACTATCCACCCCCAAA
>JAHDDN010000056.1 GCA_020629335.1 Chitinophagales bacterium
CAACTTATTGACGAAATAAGTGGCTATATATTTACGTCGCATGACAGTCGCCCCTTGTGGTCGCCCAATCTCGGGAATTATCTTATTATAACCGATTAACGCATGACCCTAAGGACATGAAACCGTTTTTTACGAGCGCAGGGGATGCACCCAAGTATTAATCATTAATAATCAAAGAATGATGTTGGATTTGATCTTCTTGGATTAATTCCACATAATAGACGCCTGCGGCTAATTTGGCATCTAAACTCAGTATTCTTTGAGGATTTTGAATGGATTCTTGATGTACTTTTTGTCCATTGACATTATAAATATTAACTGCTAAATCTTTTACTTCCTCCGCTAATTCTAATTGGAACTGACCATTATTAGGATTGGGGTAAAGTTGGAAATTAGCCTTATTATCATCCTCGATATTGGTGGCAAATTGACATTGATAAGCAATCTTAAAGCCTGTACCATTTACTACTTCATTGGTAACAAATTCTAATCGAATGGCATTAGAACTTGAATAAATAGTTTCACCTAATAAACTAGTCGTATAGAACTCTCCTATCAATTCATCTTCATTGGTTTTGCCATCATAAATGCTTAGTACATCGCAGCAATTGCCTAAATCAAATTCTTCGAAATGGAGTTCAATTTGGGCGGCATCTGCTACTTCTATAATCGTGGTCCCTTCAAAAGCATCGGAATAATTATTGACCAGACCGCCATCATCATAGATGATGCCTGCGCACTCGTCATAAACACTTTCTTCCTCATTGAAGGCTATTATTTGACAGTTGTCTTCAATATTTACGATCATGTCATCTATGTGTATTTGATCACAACCAAAGTCGTTGCAAATATATAAATTGATATCATAGATGCCGCTTTCTGAATAGGTATGTAAGGGGGATTTTTCGTTAGATGTATTGCCATCCCCAAAGTCCCACTCCCATGAAATTGGGTCATAACTGCTTCGATCAACAAATTGGAAACTCGCACTACAATCTGGGATTTCTACTACTTCTAATTCTGCTACAGGATAGGCAAAAACTTGAAGCCTAATAGGAATATCTAAATAAGGTATGTTGGGAATATTAGTTGATACTGGTATGCTGCTTTCATGTAAATCAATATCCAAACCGATACTACTCAATTCAATATAGAGTTCATAAGACTCTCCAGCCTCAATGATTACTAAGCCCTCTGAAAAGGCTGTATAATTTAATAATTTCCAAAAGCTAAGTTCCTCTTGTTGAAAATATAACTCTAAGGGACCATCTCCAGTATTGGTTAAGATCAATTTATCGTTGTTTGTTTCATTAATTTCCAGTTCAAAATTAGCTGCTTCAAATGATAGGTTTGGCTTATCCACTCCTTCTCCAGTTAATACAATTTCTATTGGACCTATATTGGTCAATAGCATAAGATTTGCAGTATAACTCACTGCATCAATTGGTGCAAAGCTTACATTTAAGTTGATGCTTTCGTGATATCCTACAGTCAGTGTGTCAGTCAAATTAACTGTAAATAATTCACTCTCTAACTCATATCCATAGATAACTAAATCAGCTGTTCCTGATTGGGTAATTTGGAAAAATTGATATTCTTCACTTAATACTTGAACGTTTTCAAAGTGAATATTATTTGTGCTTAATGTAGCTTCGGCAAAGCCTTCTACATTTATAACAACAGGAATATTGATCGGTGATTGATTGGCATCATTATGTTCGATTTTGACATTAGATTCGTAGATGCCACCGTACATTCCAGTAGCATCAATATTGATCGGCCAATCATAATTCTCATTGGCATCTAACTCTAAGTTGTTTGTTTCAGCAGATAGACAAGGATGTCCAAAAGCCTCCACTTCCACTTTATGAAAGGCTCCAATATATGGGTAGTTATCAATATCTTTCACCCTCACTTCTAACAAGTCATCTTGCAGCCAAGCTTGAACAGACTCTATTGAATAGGAAAAAGTTTGAGTGATGTCTATCCCATTTGAAGGGAAAGTATCTGCTCCTATCTCTCCTATTAATTCATTCTCGATAAAAATTTGCGCTTTATTGTCTAACAAAAGATAATTCCCATTTATAGTAATCGTAACATTTATGGAATCTACTACTATTTTGTCCATCTCAAAGCTGTGTATTGTTTCTTTATTTAAAAAAGAGCTTTGAGAGCTTTCATGCACGCCTAATCCATTAGTGTATATATGCTCAAAAGCTAATTTTCCTCCTCCATTATTAGAGATATTAATCACTGAATTTTCAGTTGTCCCTGTCGCCAAGTCAACATATAAGGTATCTGGATTATAAGCCATAATAGCAGCTTGATCTACATTTAAGTTATTAATAATAGCAGTACTTGAGCCAACGCAATTATAACTAACTAAGCTGACTTCATAGTTGCCAGAGTTTTGATAAGTATGTGTTGGATTTTTTTCTGATGATGTATTTCCATCTCCAAAATCCCAGAAATACGCTGCGGCATTACTTGAAAGATTCGAAAATTGAACGGGATAGTTTAATGGTGGGTTTAAATTATCTATTTCAAAATTGGCTGTAGGTTCTTCTTGACTTCCTTCTGTCCAATAGAATAATTCGAAATCTAAATTATAGTAGTAAAACTCTGAGAATAATAATAAAACTTGATCGCTTTGTGTGATGATGGTATCTTGTTCACCAAGCTCTATTCTTGGAGCGTCTATAGTTGGGCCATCAAATAAAAATATTTCATCATCATAATTGCTATTATTGCTTATACTGGTGATATAAAGGTGTATAGGGTGATCATTGGGTGGATTAATCAATACACCTCCATAAGTATGAACATCATTAGCAATTACTTTAGCAGTACAATTACTAATTTCGGATATACTCAAGTCTGTTGGTATGGTATATTGATTGCAAAAGGCTGTGACGGTTCCATAATCAATATAGCTTTCATAAATAGTCGTATCACAGCCAATATTATTACAGGCCACTAAACTGATATCATAAATACCCTCTTCTGCATAAATATGTTGCGGATTTTCATCGGTAGAACTCGAACCATCTCCAAAGTCCCACCAATAATCTGATGCATTATTAATGGTTTCATTATGAAACTCTACCATTCCATTGCAAATATCTGTTGAAGGACTACTAAAGATGGCTTGTGGAAAACTTTCTACTGCTAAAGTAATAGGTATATGATAAGTCTCAATGGTAGAGCCATATGCCACTAATTGAATGGAACTTTCATAGTTATCAACTAGTAAATCATCGGAATTAATGTGAAGCTGATAATTGTGGGTTTCGTTAGCCCCTACTATTACACCTTCATTTAAGCCTTCTACATTAAGCCAACTAGCCAAATTTTCAGATTGCAGTCTCATGCCCAAAATATTTTCATCCTGATTAACAATACTAATTGCAATAGTAGTATCACTTCCTGCCAATAAATTAACTGCAATACTTTCTGGCAAAACCTCATACATATTAGAGCCTTCTACTACTTCTATAGATTGGCTAATACTATCTTGATTTCCACATCGAAAAGCAGTTAAAGTCACCTCATAAATACCTAAATCTTCATAGTTATGAATTGGATTGGAGTTTAAATCTACACTACCATCCCCAAAATTCCATACATAATTAGTCCCTTCAGAGCTATTCATAAATTGAATAGGGAAATGAGGAGTTATTTTAACTGGAGCTTCAAAATTGGCCATAGCTTCCGCAGTGCCATCTGACTCATAACTGATTAGAAATTCGCTACTTGAACTTGTATAATAACTAAACTCTTTTATTGTAATGCTATTAGAAGAGGATACAATCACAGTTTCTTCATCTTCATAACCTACAAAATTCTGAATTAAAGGACTATCTGTATCTGGTCCATCATAGATTTTTAAATAGCTACCTGAATAAAATTTGTAGCGCTCAAGATTTACTTCAATTGCACTCGCTTCTGGTACCTCTATCGTATAAATTGCCGAGCTCTGATCTGTATCAAAATCTGCATCTCTTATTACTCCACTACATTCATTACTAATAATATGTTCAGCTTGAACTAAGCTAATAGTATCTGATACAATACAACCAAAATTTATACTAATTAAGTCCTCATAAACAAGCGTATCACAGCCCAGTTCATTACAACTAACTAAGCTCACATCATAAATACCAGAATTCATATATTGATGTGTTGGAGTTCCTTCGGTAGAATTTTGTCCATCTCCAAAATCCCAATACCATTCATCAGCCCATTGAGAACTCAAATCTCTAAATGAAACAATTCCTTCACAGCTTTCTACCACATCAGGAGAAAAGTTTGCAGATGGAATATCAGCTTCATATTCACATTCCCAAGTTAAGCTTAAGTTGATATATTCAGCCATGCATCCGCACCCCCATCCATTTAAATTAGCTTCCATATAAACAGAACCACTTTCAAAAATTATTATATCACCCGATTGTGGAGTACTGATAAGATTTTCTTCATTTGCCTCAGTTCCATCGTATATTTTCAAATCAGCACAAATGGTATAATAGTCGTTAAATAATACTCTCAATTGATCCGCTCCTTCTGGGCTAATAAGCAAGGATGAACCATTCGCTACATAATTATAATCTTCGTTTAAAACACCACTACAATCGTTAATAACAATATCGTACTCTTCAATATTTTGATGCCATTCGTAATCATAACAATGATTCACTCTGATAGTATCCTCCAGTATTATTGTTTCTGCTAATTCCTCTCCTAAGCAGTTAACCACTTCATAAGTAAAGGAAACCACATATTCTCCTTGATCCTCATAAAAGTGTAAAGGATCTGCTTCTGTACTCACTGTACCATCTCCAAAGTCCCATAAAAAATCACCGTCTTCGATCCATCCACTATCGAATTGTATTCCTCTATCTTCACAATAAATTATTTGATTATTAGTGTCAAAATCTAATAAAGGAACATAAGGATCATAACCTACCCCTACGGCAAACCAGGCTTCTGCCACCTGAATAGCTTCAAAAGAGCAAGCTCCAAATAAATCTATTGCTGCTTGATGCGTAAATTCCCTTGCATCTTCAAGTGTAGAATAATTTTCAAAATGTTCGTTAAATCCTTTATAAACAATGGCAATAGCAGATTCCCAACCAATCCCATCAACAGAGTAATCATCAAAATTATCATTTGTTCCGCTTCCGCCATCTGTTAGCAGATAAAACCAATGATCAACAACAGCACTATTGTATCTTTTATTATTACTCCAATACTGTCCCATATAAGTGTCTGGAAGATTTAAAGATTTGGGATTAGACATATCTTTATATATATAATCATACATTTCTCCAAACTGCCAATTTACCTCTTCCAATTGCATATATTGTTGAAAGCCATAACTCATTATATGATCAAAAGAATATCTTAAAATATTATTTTGATAACTATAATGATAATCCTCTATTTCAATAAGCATCAATTGACTTAAAACTCTAGAAACTGTTTCTAAATGTGATTCAAAAGCATTGTAAGACTCTTTTTTATATACAATCCTATTTTCTTCACTATTCATGTGGATATGTGTCTGAGTCAAACCAATATCATCAAGAGCATAAGATATTATAGGCATCCCTTCATCATCCAAACTATTGCGCCCAAACGTTTCCAATAAAAAGTCATAATATTTAGCCGTCCCCCAATGTATATCAGTAATAGATTCGTGTTCCTCTAAACTCCAATAATTATCTTCATCTCCAACACAAATCGCATTATCATAAAGAATGCTACCAGTTATGTCGTAGGTAAAAACACCATTGCCTCTAGTATAATCTTTTAAGCAATATTGTCCATCAATGGTATCAGTGATGATTTCTTGAGTACCTGTATAAAAAGTCTCTGCTGTACCGATAAAGCCCTGCCCATAAGCAAGTGCTGAAATCAATAGGCTTAATAATAATGTAAATATTTTCATCTCAAAACGATTTTGGGTAATGAACTCATTTAAAATTTAAAATGAGTTCTAAATCGGTTCTACTAAAATAGGTTTTGGGGGAGAAAAGCTGTTGAGTGTTTTACTATAGAGACTAAATATAGATATAAAAAGTTGCTTATGCAACAATTTCGCAACAAACATTGTTGCTATTTATCATATTTTTAATTGGAAATGGAAAAACTTTAAATGAGTTCAATTAAGTCAATAGTAGTCAAAGCCTTATTTTCCAACATTCAAACATCAATATTTCCATCCAAAATTTGTATTTTACAATGCTAAAAAACAACACATTAACCAAACATTCGATTTATGCGATTTTTCATCTCGTTTTTAATCCTATTTATGGCTGCTTCTTTTGGCCTATTCGCAGAGGATAACTATGTTCCGAATCAGTTTATTCTTCGCTTGGCTCCTGAGGCTGATATGCAAGACCTAATTGAAGACGTCAATGCTGCTGAATGGGGCATCCAAATCCAAACTAATAAAGCATTAGTTAAATCTTTAAATATATGGCTGATTGATTTTCAAAGTGATCTGAGTGATCAAGCAGTTTTAGATCAAGTTTGGACACATCCATCTGTACATGTCATTCAGTTTAATCATACTGGATTAACAAGAAGAGTGACAATTCCTAATGATCCGCAATTTGGGGATATGTGGGGACTGAATAATACGGGGCAAACTGGCGGTACGAATGATGCCGATATTGATGCCATTGAAGCTTGGGATGTAACTACTGGCGGTACAACAGCAGATGGAGATGAAATAGTCGTGGCAGTAGTGGATGGTGGATTTGAACTCACTCACTCGGATTTAGATTATTGGGAAAATGGAGATGAAATCCCAAATAATGGAGTGGACGATGATGGCAATGGTTATGTAGATGACTACAATGGCTGGAATGCTTATGGTAGTAATGGCAATATCGGTAATGATACACATGGTACGCACGTAGCTGGAACCGTCGGAGCAAGAGGTAATAATAGTTTGGGTGTTACGGGCGTCAATTGGAATGTCAAGATTATGGCGATACAGGGTTCTACTTCTTCGGAATCGGTAGCCTTAGAAGCCTATGGATTTGCTTATAACCAACGTTTAGAATATAATAATACAAATGGCGCAAGTGGAGCATTTGTGGTTTCAACAAATGCTTCTTTTGGGGTGGATTTAGCCAACCCTGCCTCCTACCCTCTTTGGTGTGGCTTCTACGATGACTTAGGTTCTGTAGGAATACTAAGTGCAGGAGCCACTGCCAATGCTAATTATAATGTGGATGTAGACGGTGATGTCCCAACAGGCTGTTCGAGTAATCACTTGATTGCTGTTACGAATACGACGCATAATGATAATAAGGCTAATGGGGCTGGCTTTGGAAGTACAACTATCGATTTAGGAGCACCAGGTTCTAATGTGTTATCTACTTACACCAGCAATGGTTATACCACGCTCTCAGGTACTTCTATGGCGACGCCTCATGTTGCTGGAGCCGTGGCATTACTCTATGCGGCAGGCTGTCAGGATTTTATTGATGCTTATAAGGCAAACCCATCTGCTGTGGCACTTCAGGTGAAACAGTATATTATGGATGGTACGGATAACATCGGTATACAGACCGTTACGGGAGGGCGATTGAATGTGAATAATAGTATCCAATTATTGATTGATGCTTATTGTAGTAATATTCCGCCTACTCCTGCTATTGCTGCCTCCAGTATTAGTGCTTGTCCTGGTACAACCATTGATTTTACAGATAACTCGACTAATTCTCCTACTGCTTGGAGTTGGAGTTTTCCTGGTGGATCACCAAGTACCTCTAATGCACAAAATCCTAGTATTACCTATAGTACAGCTGGGGTCTATAATGTCAGCTTAACGGTTACAAATGTGCATGGAAGTAATACCCAAACCTTTAACAATTACATTAACATAGATGCAACAGCCGATCAAATCGTATTTTATGAAGATTTTGAGTCGGGCGCTGCTGGATGGACTGTTGATAATCCTGATGATGGAATTACTTGGGCGCTTACAGGTGTAGGAGGAAATACGCCAGGTAGTAATGCCGCTTATATCAATCACTATAATTATAATAATGCGGTAGGTCAAAAAGATAGAATCTATAGCCCTGTTATTGATCTTACTCAAAATGCAAATCCTTATTTAGAGTTAGAGTATGCGCATAGAAGATATAGTGCTGATTATTCCGATTCTTTATTGGTTTATATTTCTACGAATGGTGGAGGCAATTACACACTTTTAGGGGGCTATGCCGAAGATGGAACTGGCAGTTTTGCAACAGGTACTTTCACGACGAATAATTTTATTCCTAGCTCAGCAGATGATTGGTGTTTTTCTGGAGCGGCTCCTTCTTTTGGTTGTTTGAGCTTTGATTTGAGTCCTTATCAATCTAGCTCCAGTGTTCGACTGATGTTTGAGTCGGTCAATGATTATGGCAATAATACTTTTATTGACAATATTACGGTTAAAGGGGAATGTGTGCCATTAGCTCCGCCTGTAGCTAAAGCTAAAATCATGTTAGAGGGTTGCAAAGTCGGTAGCAGTATGACGACCGATTTGAATGCCAAAGGATTGATTCCTAATAATCAACCTTTCAGTGTAGCCCCTTGGAATTATAGCGGTTCAGAAACGGCTTCTAGCATTCCTACTAATGCAGTAGATTGGGCATTGATCGAATTAAGAACGAGTCCTGATGAAAATGATATAGTGGGTATAGCGGCTGGCTTCATTTTGAGTGATGGCACTTTAGCTGATATAGATGGTAGTGATGGAATCGAATTGCCTGGCTTGGATGGTAGTCAATCTTATTATTTAGTGATTCGAACTCGTGCGCATTCACCTGTGATGACTACTTCTGCAATTGCTATGAATTCTCAATATGATTTTACTACTAGTGCTACGACTGCTTATGGTAGTGGACAACTAAAAAATGTTGGTGGGACTTATTCTGTATTGGCAGGAGATTTCTATAATGATGGAATAATGAATGTCGCTGATTTCAACAACTATATTATTGATCCTTCCGCTATTGATGAATACCATAATTGGGATGCTAATAAGGATGGTTTGGTCACGGTAGAGGATTATAATTTGTATAGAGCGAATAGTAGTTTTATTGGTGTGACAGAGGTTCGTTATTAGAAATATAGTCCTCCACGTCAGGATTTGTGAAAAGTTGATGAAGCTATTTTTTTGACTCGCAAGGCGAAAAACGAAGGCAACGCATCGCGTTGGTGAGGCTTTTCAACGCAGCGAGGCGGGAAAATAGCCCATCAAAACTCACAAATTTCGATGTGGTGGACTATAACTTGCGTTAGGGATGGAAGCGGTATGTGGCGGCCATGCTGTGACTTACGGCGCTTAGTGATGCGATGGCTGGCTTTAGCAGACAAGCAGCACTTAGCAAAGTAGGAACAGCATAGCCACATGAGAGCGGACAGCCCGACCATGCGCCTTCGGCGAATGATAAATGCGTAATGATAAATGATGAATGGATTGATGCAATACCATTCATCATTACGAGCGCATGGGAACGCCCAAATATATTTTTTATATCTTTGGTTTATGAGGAATTTATTTTTGCTTATTATTTTATTTTCTGTGATGGCTTGTCAGGATTCTAAGACGGTGACAGAAGTGGTGAAGGTGACTGATCAAGGGGCTAAAAAAGTTAGTTTGGAAGAAATGCCTACTTTGAGTTTTGATGAGTTGAATGAGCAGTGGTTGCAGCGTAATGACGATAAGGTTTATGTGTATAACTTTTGGGCAACTTGGTGTAAACCATGTGTGAAGGAGTTGCCTTATTTTGAGCAGGCGCATGAAAATTATAAGGACAAGAATGTGGAAATGGTGTTAGTGAGTTTGGATTTTCCTAAGCAAAAAACGACTAAGTTGATTCCGTTTATAGAGGAGCATCAATTAAAATCTAAGGTGGTGCATTTTGATGCGAAGAAGCCTAATCAATGGATTGACAAGGTAAATCCTGCTTGGTCTGGGAGTATTCCAGCTACCCTTATCCGTCATAAGGAAGAGGTGAAGTTTCATGAAGGAACGATGAATTATGAGGAGCTAAGCCAAATGATAGAAGCCTTTCTTTAAATCTTTAGTCTTTTGCCCAAATAGTCGCTACTGTTCGCTCGCGAATCTGGGCTCTTAACTCTAATACTTTTCGCATTTTTTCATCCTCCACTTTTTCTAAATCAGGCATTAAGTATCTGCTCACCAATTTACCATTCGTACCTATGATACCCGTCCATTGAGTTTTGGAATCCTGAATTTCTATTTGGGGAATTTCTGCTTTGGGTATTTGTCTGTAAATAGGCTCTATTTGATTGAAGACATGCCCATTTAGGATGCTTATAAAGTTGGCATCTATCCAATGTTCTAAATCTGCTTTTTGATCTCCATTAAAATCTAATTGCCAACCTACTCTAATAGACTCGCCATTTTGGATGGCTTCAATTAGTGCTTCAATTGACCCTTCTGATACCACTCCTTCAAAATCTGTCTTTAGTAATATTTTTGAATCTTGTGCCATAGTAAATTGTGTGATAGTGAGTAATAGTAAAATTCCTATTATATTTTTCATATTGATTGATTTAGAAGGTGTTTATCATTCTTGTACTAAACAACGTAACACATTTCCTTTACGTATTCTTATTGTTATGCATTGAAGGTCTTGTAAAATAAGCCATAAAATTAACCAATTAGTGGCTTTTATGCCTATCTTTGCGGTCTAATTCGTTAAAACAACACAATATTAAAATTAAATATCAAATTATGAAGAAATTCAACATTTTAAGTTTTTTGCTTTTTGCTTTCTTAATAAATAGTAGTGTTTTATCTGCCCAAGAATGTGGAGATGCAGGGGAAATTAATGAGGATTTAGTAGGCGATGACATTGCTCAAGTATATTGTCCAGGTGGAGAAGTCACTTTCGAAACTGATGGAACAGAGGAGTTTCCCAATAGCGGAAATTCAATATATGCTTGGTATATCGTAAATGTAGAAGATGAAGAAGATATTTACGCAATGCCAGTTATTGATGGGGCTAACTTTACAGGGGATTTAAATGCTGCTATTGAAGGCTTTGAGGGCGATATTGTTCCTTCTGGTTCTTATGCCGTTTATGGTTGGATGGCTGTGTTTGATGATAATGGAGACATTCTTCCTGATTGTTTTGAGTTAACAGAAGATTTCATTTCTTTAACAGTTTTAGATTCAAGTGATCCTGATTGTGAGGGTATTGAGCCACCAGATCCAGAATGTGGTGAGCCAGGTGGCATTGCAGAAGAATTAATTGGAGAGGACAATGCACAGGACTATTGTCCAGGTGGAGAAATCAATTTAGGAACAGATGGATCTGAGGTATATGTAGGCACTCCTAATGCTGATTCTTTCTATGCTTGGATATTTTCTGATATTAATGGTGTTTTAGAGCCTGTTGCTGTGCCTGTAGGCACTCCTTACTCTGGTGACATCAATACACTTTTAGAAGATAATGATACAGATCCGTTAGCAGCTGGTACCTATGTTGTGACTGGTTTTGTACTATCATTTACAGAGGATGGAGAGCTTGATTTGGAATGTGTTATTCAGACAGAAGATTTCATCATTATTAATGTATTAGAGGAAGATGACCCGATTTGTACTGGTGAAGTAGAATGTGTGGCTGATTATGGTAGTGTTACCCCTCCTGATAACTTAACTATCTGTGATGGTGAAACAGCAGTTTTTGAATTAAGTGGTGATGAGAGTGATGGTTATACAACCATCTTTGTAGTTACTCAAGGTGATGATTTAACTATTATGGGATTGAACTACACAGATGAAATTGATTTTTCTGACTTAAGCCAATCTTTTGGCCCGCCATTGGGTTTTGGAGAATATACTGTTCATGCATTAAATTATGTGGATTCTGATCTACCAGCATTACAAGCTGCATTAATGGATGGTGCTACAGGAGTAGACGTTGCTCAATTAATTGCAGATGGTGTAGTTTGCGCTGACTTAGATGTAGATGGTACAACACTTAGCTATGAGGCTTGCGAATGCCTTGCTAGTTATGGTAGCGTTGCCGCTCCTGATGACTTAATCATCTGTGAAGGTGATGCAGCAGCATTTGAAGTAAGTAATGATGAGAATGATGGTTATACAACGATTTTTGTAGTTACTCAAGGAGATGATTTAACCATCGTGGGGCTTAACTATACAAACGAAATTGATTTTGCTAATTTAAGTCAATCATTTGGTCCACCATTAGGCTTCGGAGATTATACTGTTCATGCATTAAATTATGTAGATTCTGATTTACCAGCATTACAAGCTGCATTAATGGACGGTGCTACAGGAGTAGATGTTGCTCAATTAATTGCGGATGGTGAAGTTTGTGCTGACTTAGATGTGGATGGTGTAACACTTACTTATGATGATTGTGTACCTGGTGTGGCTAATGACGATTTAGCTGCTAATGGATTTGGCTTTATCAATGTTTACCCATCTCCTGCTATTGATATCGCTAATGTTAACTTCCTTTCTAATGATACTGAATTGGTAACTATTAGCTTAACTGATATTGCAGGCAAAGTAGTTAGCCAAGAAACAATGATCGCTCAAGAAGGCGAAAATAATGTTGTATTAAACACACAAGCATTAAGTAATGGAGTTTACTTAATCTCTATTGCTAAAGCCGATGCGGTGATTACTACAAAAATTATGAAGTAAGGATAAAACCCCTCATAAAAACAAAAGCCGAATCTTGTCGATGACAGGATTCGGCTTTTTTATTTATTTTCTGATCTATTAGGTTATTGAATTATTTATCGGATAGAAATATCACCACTCCTTTAAAAATAGCTACTACGCCATAAGCTACTATAAAAAAGATAATTGTCGCAATGAAAGTTAGCTTATACTCAGGTGCTTGAGAAAGAGTGACATTAGATAAGATACTGGACAAAGCAAATAAAGCCATTGAAATCACTATAAATAGCAAAAAGGATTGTAAAACATAAGCCAACCAACGCTCCTTGAATACACTAATAATAGGATTAAGCCAAGCATAAAGTCCAATACTACTAATGGTAATAATCCATTCTATCTCCTCATTTGCACTTAACAAACCCAAAATGAGGATGATTAAAGAGCTTGACAAAAGCAATACCGTCCCTTGTCGCAAGGGAGTTAAGCGATTAGCGTCCTTAATACTTAATATGTTATTTGCATTAGCCATTTATCTCTCTGAACTAATTTAAAGTTTTATGGTGAAACTGAAAGCCTGTCCTGTGAGGATCAGTAATTTTTTAAGCCCGCAAAAAAACTTTAAACGAGTCTTTTAAATACAATGACTAAAATAAGACTTTTGTTTAAAAAATATCCAGTTTAATGTGATGTCACAGTCAAAATGACTTCATTTTCCATCCATTTACGCATTAAATCTCGATTATCAGACAATTTACCAACCACATACTCAGTAGTAACAGTCAATGCTAATGAATCATCTAAACGCTCCTGAACCACAGATTGTGGAGCTAAAGGAGAAGCATGAGTAAAGAACATCTCGCCATTAGTATATTCTATAGAACCAATATGTGAATCTAAACCCACTAAATAAATCCCCTCTCCTTCTAGAATCAGGTATTCTTTTAACTCATCAATTCGATTATAAGAATTGATACTGCTCAATCGACAAAGCGAATAAATCACATTCGTGGCTCTCTGTTGAGCTAATTTAATCCGACCTACTCTAAAACCTGCGTGTTTCATAATCGTAGAAATCAGATACCCACAAGCAATCTCTCCACTTCTTGGCGTCTCACTCATCCCATTATAATCATAAGGCGTAGCATACCAAAAGTGATTAATTGACTGATAGGTATTAATGAAAAATAGCTCTAACTCTTCTAATATCAACCATTTCTCCACTTTGTTAGCTGCCTGATATCGGTTTCTGAAGTAAACTAGTTCTTCATTTACTTCTCCTAGTGTTTTTTCATAGGCTATATCTATTGTACTTTTTTCACCTTCATCATCTGAAGCATTAAGAGAGAAAGCACTTAGAAAAAGAAAAGAAAAACCTATTATCCATAAAAAAGGGGCTTTCATAATTTAATGTGTTTTAATTCTAAATAAAAAGAAGGAAAACTAAAAAACAGGAAAACGTATTACTACACATCTTAAAGTTAATAAATTTATGCCATATACACGATTAATTTAGTTATTATTTTATCAAATATCAAAGTTGCTTAAACAATTGATGAAAAATCAAACTTGAAGTTCTAATAGGAAATTTATATCTTTAGAGTATAGATAAAGTAATACCGAAACTACAGTATAATGGTTAATTTAATAGATAATGAAGCTGCATTAACGGGCATATATCAGAAAACTGAAGAGCGAAAAGAAATTTTAAAGTCTTTTGAAGAATTATTAGTCGCCTGCAAACCTTCCATTCAAATAGAAGAAAAGAAACAAATAAGGGATGCTTTCTTAATGGCAGCAGACGCCCATAAGGATATGAGAAGAAAGTCGGGAGAGCCTTATATTTTACACCCACTTGCAGTAGCTCGTATAGTTGCTGAAGAAATAAGCTTAGATGCTACTTCTATCATTTGTGCTCTTCTACACGATGTGGTGGAAGATACAGAAGTCACGCTAAAAGAAATCGCTAAGGCTTTCAATAAAGAAGTGGCCAATATTGTAGATGGACTCACCAAAATTAGTGGTCTTAAAAGCAAACAAATTAGATTACAACCCGATGGTAATGTGGCTTTTGAACAAGGATCGATCCAAGCAGAAAACTACAAGAAAATACTGCTAACTATCGGTGAAGATATTAGAGTCGTGCTTATTAAAATTGCTGATCGACTCCACAATATGCGCACCATGGGTTCTATGCCCCTTGAAAAGCAACAAAGAATCTCCTATGAAACGATGT
The DNA here is from genome assembly GCA_020629335.1 of Chitinophagales bacterium. The sequence continues at coordinate 14,925 of JAHDDN010000056.1, forward strand.
ACCTCTACTCTCCTATCGCACACCGTTTCGGACTCTATCAAATCAAATCTGAATTAGAAGATTTAAGCCTCAAATACACGAATCGAGTAGTGTACAAACAAATCGCTAATAAATTAGCCGAAAAAAAACAACAGCGAGAAAAATACGTCAAAGAGTTTATAGGCCCTATTGAAAAAGCCCTCAAGGAAGAAGGCTTTGAAAACTTCCAAATATATGGACGGCCTAAAACAATACACTCCATTCTCAATAAAATACAAAAGAAGAATGTTGAGTTTGAAGAAATCTATGACCTCTTCGCCATCCGTATTATTATTGATACGCATCCAGGAAAACCTATCTACGACTTCTCTGATGATGATCGAAAGGTGGAAAAAACAGCCTGCTGGACAGCCTACTCTGCCATCACCAACCTATACAGACCTAATAGAGATCGACTGAGAGATTGGATCGCTTATCCTAAATCAAATGGATATGAATCACTTCATACAACTGTCATGGGATCAGATGGTAAGTGGGTAGAAGTACAAATCCGTACTAAAAGAATGCACGAAATCGCAGAGAAGGGTATAGCAGCCCACTGGAAGTATAAAGAGGGTAGCTCGGATGAAGCTTTAGATACCAGTATCCAACGAATCCGTGAAGCACTGAAAGACCTGGCCGAAAATAATAATGATGCCGTCGACTTTGTCAATGACTTCAAACACAATTTGTACGAGAATGAAGTATTCGTCTTCACTCCTAAAGGAGATGTCAAAACCTTCCCATATAACTCCAGCGTACTCGACTTTGCCTTTTCTGTGCATACCGATGTAGGTAGTACTTGTATTGGAGCCAAATTAAACGGCAAATTAGTACCCATTTCTACTAAATTAACCAGCGGAGATCAAGTAGAAATTATTACCTCCAAAAAACAAAAGCCATCTAAAGATTGGCTCGCCTTTACTAAGTCTTCCAGCGCAAGAGCCAAAATCAAATCCGCTCTTAAAGAAGAGAAAAAACGAATCGCTCAAGATGGTAAAGAAATGTTAAAAAGAAAATTACGCTCCTTCAAAATACCTTTCAATCAAACCGTCATAGAGGAACTCAAAAATTATTTAAAATATCCCGATTCACTGGACTTCCTCTACAATATCGCTATCAAAAATGTAAACCTAAATATCCTTAAAGAACTCAATTTTAAAGGCAATAAAATAGTCGTACAAGCAGCAGAAATTACACCAAAAGAAAATAAGATTGATAATACTAAGCTGGAAGAAAAAGTTACTAAATTCAATGACTTTGCCATTCTCTCCGACTTCCCGAAAGATATCATGTATAGTATCGCCAGTTGCTGTAACCCAGTGAGAGATGATGAAGTATTTGGTATTATCACTACGCATCAAGGCATCAAAATTCATAGCATGAATTGCCCCAATGCACCCGATATGTTTGCCAAGCACAGCCACAGAATTATCAAAACTAAATGGAGAGAAGGACAATTCGCTTTCATGACAGGTGTCAAGTTAACAGGGATTGATGACCTCGTACTGGTCAATAAAGTAACCAATATTATCTCCCAAGAACTCAATATCAATATCTGTGGAATATCCTTCGATGCCGTCGATGGAGTATTCGAAGGCATGATCAAAGTTTTTGTCAAAAATCTGGAAGAATTAAATAACCTCATCGAACGACTCAAAGCCGTCAATGGTATCTATACCGTAAAAAGATACACGATTTAATGAGCCTTTTAGAGACTTAAATGTTTAAAAGTTATGATCAAATCTGTAACAGATAAAACCGAAGAGGCTAAAAAGATTTTTATCGCCTACTTAGAAACCAATAAACAACGTAAAACTCCCGAACGTTACGCTATCTTAGAAGAAATATATCGACGAAATGACCACTTCGACGCGGACGACCTTTTCCTCCAAATGAAAAGCAATGACTACAATATCAGTCGAGCTACCATCTATAATACCCTCGAATTATTAGTCGATTGCGATCTCGTTAGCAAACACCAATTCGGTGATAATATCGCCAAATACGAAAAGGCTTTCGGCTACAAACAACACGATCATGTCATCTGCGTAGAATGCAAACAAGTCATGGAATTTTGCGATCCCCGTATCCAACAAATCAAAGACATGGTGAGCAGTCTAACTAAATTCAAAATTAGCCATCACTCCCTCAATCTCTACGGCCTCTGCGCCAACTGCCAAGAAAAATCTAAATAATTTGGGCGTGCCCTTTCCTTATTTTTCATCGGACCGTAGGGGCGCTACCGATGTGTGCGCCCTCCGATGAAAAATAAGGAAAGGTCGGGCTGTCCGTTCTTATGTGCCTGTTCAGCAGCTACTACACTAAGCTGTACTTGTCTGCCTTGCAGGCCAGCCTACGTCCAGCTAAGTTCCGTAAGCTACTTCTCGACGCCACATACCACTCCCATCCCTCACGCAATCAAGCTAAAACACCTGAAAATATTTGGCATTCCAAGGCAAATGTTTTATATTTAAGTTCAAAACAATACCTATTTTATTTGGCCATTTAACTCCTAATTAGTTTTGTATTTGACCATCTATTTGATTTTTTAAACCCTAAAACATTTTACTCATGAAAAAATCAGCTTTATTACTAATTCTTTGCCTAAGCATACTTGCCCAAACCCAACTAAAAGCCAACCATATCATTGGAGGTGAAATGGCTTATGAATGTATTGCACCTGGAGAGTATTTATTTAAACTCACCCTTTTTAGGGATACTTTTGGAACAGGACCACCATTAGGATTAGAAAATATAACAATATACAAACAAGGTACTAATACTCCCTTTCTTAACATCCCCATAGAAATAAATCCTTCCGATATTACTTCAGTAGAATCGGATTCAAGTAATCTATGCATTGAAAACATACCCAATTTAGGTATTGAACAAGGAGTTTATGAATTCTTATTAGAATTACCTAATGACCCTGATGGCTATTTTGTTGTATTCCAAAGATGCTGTAGAAATCAAGGAATATTAAACATAAATTCCCCAGACAATTATGGAGCTACTTATTATGCAAGTATTCCTCCAAGCCTTGATTTAGATGAATGTGTCAATAATTCAGCCGTTTTCAATAACGATCCACCCATACTCATTTGTATGAATAATGATATAATCTTTGATCAAGCTGCTACAGACCTTGATGGCGACTCCTTAGTTTACGAAATTTGTCCACCTCTTTTGGGAGCTAGTAGTATCTGGACTCAGCCTATTCCTGCTACTCCACCTCCATATGACGAAGTTCCTTGGATAGGCGTTTATAGTAGTGAATACCAAATACCAAGTGATCCAGCTATGACTATAGATTCCCAAACAGGAGAATTGAGTCTAAATCCCACTCAACAAGGCTTATATGTGACAGCTATCTGTGTGCATGAATATAGAGATGGAGAAATAATCAATACCGTCTCCAGAGATTTTCAATTTAATATTATTGATTGCGAGTTGCTCTCTACTGCCATATCATCTAATGTAAATGGCAACACTGATCTAGCTGGAGATTTAATAGAGGAAATTAGTTTTAGTAGTGATACTATCATTGGTTGTGCACCCATGACTATTTCTTTCAGTAATGCCACACAAAACGCTGACCATTATTATTGGGATTTTGGAAATGATGCACCTCAAGAGTTTACTGAAAACCCTTTTGCTCCTATTATTTATGAAGAAGCAGGTATCTATACTGCTTTCATGATTGCCTATCAAGATTTCTGCGATTTGGAAGATACCCTCTTTTTTAATATCGAAGCTATAGAACCTCTTGCTCCAATTACTCCTATCTTTGAAGCTGTTTTGTCTGATGATTGTGAAGACCTAACTATGAATTTTATCAATCAAACAGAATTACCTATAGGAACCGAAGATGATTACACCTATGAATGGGAGTTAGGAAATGGCCAAACTGCTGAAGTAGAAAATATTGAATATAGCTTTTTTTTTCCTGGCAACTATGGTATAAGCTTAACTATAACTGGGCCAGCTCCTTGCTATACTTCTTATGCAGTTTACCAAACAATAACAGTAGATTGCAATGTGGCAACGGAAGATAAATATCAGTATTTAGATAAGTGCCAAGTATATCCCAATCCATCAGCGGATTTATTTCAATTGGAATTAGCTCCTTCTATTTCAGATCAAGAAGGATTGAGTATAAAAGTCTACGATATTACTGGGCAACTCATCCTTTCTCAAACCGATACAACTATTGATTTATCTAATCAAGGTGCTGGTATATACTTACTACAAATATTCCATAAGAATCTCTTAATTGAGCAAGAAAAGCTCGTTTTGATGAAGTAAATTCTAAAAGCAAACTAATAGGCCAAGCATTTGATTGCTTGGCTATCTATTTTATAGACTCCTTTATGTCATAGCCATACATATCGCTCATCATAGTCAATTTGGTATCGTTCCAAATAGTCCAGATACTCCTGTTTAAAGCTTTTCTTTTGAT
>JAHDDN010000057.1 GCA_020629335.1 Chitinophagales bacterium
ATATTCCAAATCGCAGGCATAAAAAAAAATGAAGGCTAATCGTATATGTCCGACGCCTTCATTTTTATTCAGCTTAGTTCGTTAGTTTAAGCTATTATAAGTAGCTAATTTAATTATTTCGGCAATTCTGATGGCCTCTTTTTAACTTATACCGCCTTGCTTTTCTTAGCAATAGCTCTGCTATTACTGGCGAAAACCGCCTTGTCTAAGCTAAAAATAAGCTCATCAAGAATGCACGAATAATTACCTTCAACTACTTACTATTGACATTCACTTAAAAAGCAATACCAATCTGGAATCCAAGTTCTACAGGAATATTTCTTGTAGCATTGAATACGTAGGTGTCTGCTAATTTGTAATTTGTTGATTTGTACATTCTATAGCCTGCGTATAGATCAATAACGAATCCTTCATTTCTACCTAATAACCACTGATGACCCAATGCGATACCTCCACCTACAGCTGTGAAATGTGATTGACCACTTTCAGATGCGATTAAAGCATCTACAGCTTCTTCTAATTCAGCTTGTTCAAACTCAGTGCTTAATTCATCTAATAAATCATCTCTTACCTGATCCAACATTTTGTCATGGCGACCAACAGATCCTTTTATTTGGAAGTAAAGCCCTTCAGGTGCTCTTTTATTACCTGGGTAAAATCTTGCGAAAGGATCTATCTTAAAACCTTCATTTAAACCAGTATAATAAGTGGCATGTGTACCTAATGAAAGGCCATTGTTAAGACCATACTCAAACTTAAGGTTAGGTTGTAGTGTTAAAAGGCTAAGTGGGCGTGTAGAAAGTATTACGTTGTTACGGTGTGGTGCCTTATCATTACGTTGTGGGTATTGGTTTTGGCTTCTTGCTTTTGGATTCGCCTTCGTTTTCTTTGGAGGCGTATTCGTGCTTTTTCTTTTCTTTGGGTGAATCTTCTGGCTTTTACTTGTATTTTTGCCAGAGTTTCTAGTTGTATTCTGTGCGTTTAGTGTGCTAGTTCCTAAAAGTGTTATAAACGCTATCGTGCAGATGATGATTATATTTTTCATGGTTTCTTGTTTTTGGTATTACTTGATTATCCAATAAAATAGTTTTGCAAAAGTATAATTCGGAAGTACTCAATAAATGATTAAATCAATGTCGTATGTTAGTTAAACTCGATCTTATAGCATTGGTTTAAGTCGCCTTAAAAAAAGTTCCAAACACAAAAAAAATTATGATAACAAATAGGCAGTTATTCTTAAGACATGTAGCTCAAACCAGCGACTTTCCATTAATGCTCGAAATAGAAAGTGCATCAGGTGTTTACTTACATGATAAATCAGGTAAGAAATATTTAGATTTAATAGCAGGTATTAGTGTCAGTAATGTAGGTCATTGTCACCCAGAAGTAGTAAAAGCCATACAAGATCAAGCGGCTAAATTTATGCATCTCATGGTTTATGGAGAGTATGTTTATATGCCTCAAGTAGCTTTGAGCAGCCTGATTTGTGAGTATTTACCAGCGCATTTAAATAGCGTTTACTTAGTGAACTCAGGTACAGAAGCAACAGAGGGAGCTATGAAATTAGCCAAACGCTGTACTGGCAGAACAGAAGTGATTGGTTTTAAAGATTCTTATCATGGAAGTACACAAGGCGCTTTGAGCATTATTGGAAGTGAGTATTTCAAAAGAGCATTCAGACCTCTGATTCCAGACGTAAGATCGCTTAATTACAATCAATTAGACGAACTCGATCAAATAACAGAAAGGACTGCTTGTGTATTCTGTGAGGTAGTGCAAGCAGAGTCAGGCATTAACCCAGCCACACCAGAGTTTTTAAGTAATCTGCGTAAGCGTTGTACAGAAGTGGGCGCTTTATTAATTTTTGATGAAATACAAACTGGCTTTGGTAGAACAGGTTCTTTGTTTGCATTTGAGCAGTATGGAGTTGAACCTGATATTATTCTATTAGCAAAAGGAATGGGCGGAGGTTTACCGATAGGGGCATTTGTTTCTTCAGCAGAAAAAATGGGTGTATTCAAAAATGATCCTTATCTGGGGCATATCACTACTTTTGGAGGGAATCCTGTCTGTGCCGCTTCTGCCTTAGCGAGTATGCAAGTATTATTGAAAGATGGGCTAATAGAGCAAGTTAAGACAAAAGAAAAGCTCCTTCATGAGCTTTTAGTTCACCCCGCTATTCGAGCTGTTAGAAGCAAAGGTTTGATGATGGCTGTCGAAATGCAAGATTTTGAATTGACTAAAAAGGTAATCGATAGCTGTATAGAGAAGGGCTTAATAACTGATTGGTTCTTATTTGCAGATAATTGCTTGAGAATTGCTCCTCCACTTATTATCACAGAAGAAGAAATCCGATGGGCGGCAGGTATTATCATAGAATCGTTGAATGAAGTTTGCCCAGCGATGTGAACATAAATACCGTATTGTATGTATATAAGAGAGCGACTAAGTTCACTGTAATAGAAAGAAATTTATATCACAGTGTACTAAGTACACTGTAACATAATTAAGTTTTAATTTTGGTGGTCTCTTTTTAAATTTAGACTGCGTTAAATTCTCCTTAAATAAGCACGGCTATTCTCGTCAAATTTGCCTTGCTAAATTTAAAAATAGCCTTGACCAAAATATTAAAAAATTTATGTTACAGTGTACTAAGCGATGATAAATTAAATAATCAACATAAATGGCGATAAAAATTATCGGTTTGGGTGGAGCTTTGACAGATGAGTCAAGCAGCTTATGGGCTTTAAAAGAAGCTTTAGAAGGTGCCAAAGAGGCTGGCGCTGAAGTTAAACTATATAGCATTGGTGAGATGAATCTTCCTATGCTTGACTTGCGCAACTACCAAGTTCCTGATGTGATCAAAGAATTATGTAAGGATATTGATGAAGCGGATGCGATGATATGGAGCAGCCCTTTATATCATGGTACCATCAGCGGATCTTTCAAAAATGCTCTTGATTGGTTAGAAGAATTGCGTGGAAACACACCAGCTTATCTGACCAATAAGTTCATTGGACTGATCAGTACTGCTGGCGGAAGCCAAGGACTACAAGCCATTAATACGATGGAATATGCTGTCAGGGCATTAAGAGGCTTCACCGTTCCTTTGGTGGTTCCAATAGCCCAATCAAGCAAAGTTTTTGATGCAAAAGGCAATATTTCGGATGAGAATGTAAAAGCACAATTACATAACCTTAGTAAGGAAGTAATTAGGGCTGCAACCTCTTTTCAAGCAGGCATTACTATTTAAGAAATGTTAATTTAAGTATTCTTTAGGCCTTAGTATACGACAAAAAGCGTTAAGGATTGCTAAAAAAAGACCAGCAACTAATAAAATAGTTGAAAAACTAATCTAATAGTTATACCTTTACAGCAAAACAGAAACTATGTCTGATAAAAAATTGCTGACTCCATTAGAGTTAAAGGTAATGAATCTACTCTGGACCAAAAAGAAGGCATTCGTCAAAGAATTGCTTGAACATTGGCCCAGTGATGAGAAAAAGCCTGCTTATAATACTATCTCAACCATCATTCGCCTCTTAGAAGATAAAGGCTTCGTAGCACACGAAAGCTTCGGTCGTACCCACAGGTATTTCCCTAAAATCACTAAATTCGTTTATCAAAAAACACATCTTTCAAATGTTTTAGCAAATGTGTTTTCTGGATCAACCTCTTCTCTCGTCTCTGCACTATTGGAAAATGAGCAAATAGACGAAGGAGATTTAAATGATATCCAAAGCTTGATAGATAAGACAAAAGAGTAGAAAACGCTGCTCGAAATCCCTTATATTTATGTACAAATCAAAGCTAATTCATGCTTAGCTATATTCTGGCTACATACATTTTACTTCTCTTAGGAGGAGGCTTTTACTATCTTTTTATTAAAGATAGCCAGCTGGAGTTTAGCTATCGCAAATGGACTCTCCTCTCTATCATGGCTTTGAGTTTGATTATACCTTTCATCATAAAGAATCAATTAAGTACCAGTCAAGAAGTTATTACACAAGCGCCCAGCGCCAACTTCATCGTCATAGATGATGTCTATTCCGAGTATTGTCCAAGTGATCACGAGATGAGTCAATGCTACGAAATAGCAGTAGCCAATCCAGAGTTTTGTGAATGTACAGAAGTGATGAAAGAACACCTAGTGGTTTATCACGCCAATATCGCTTATGATTTAGTATTGGGAAGCGAAGATTGGTTTCTTTGGGGAACAGCTTTAGTCGGTTCCTTTCTCCTCCTCTATCTACTTTTCCGAATTGGCTATCTCAATTATATCGTCTTCAAAAGCGAAAAAGAATTATTAATCTTTGACGATGGAGAAAAATATGTGATTCTTTATAATGACAAGCCTTATGGCGTCGCCTCCTTCCAATTGCTTAAGAAATACATCATCTGGCAAGAAGAAATGTCGCTCCTATCTGAAGAAGAGAAAAAAGCCATTCTTTGGCACGAAATCTCTCACATCAAACAAAAAGATACTTGGATCAAAATTACCTTAGATGCGCTGCAAAGTATTTGGGTTTTCAATCCAGCCTTTTACTTCCTACGCAATGAATTAGATCGTCTCAACGAATTCATTGCCGACGAATTTGCCGTTCAAAAAACAGGGTCTAAAAAATTCTACGCCAGTATTTTGGTCAATATGAAGCGCTACCAAAAGCATTTAGCCTTAACACAAGCACTCCAAAAAAGCATGTTAAGAGAGCGCATCGAATTATTATTAGAACAGCCGCAGCCTAAAAAGTACGCCAAAAACACCTTAATGGCACAATTACTCATGGTTACAGCTATCTATACACTAACCGCCTTCTACTCGATTCCTTATGTAGATTCTCAATTAGAGAAAGCCGCTTTCTACGAAACACTCTCCAAAGCCAGCGAAGATTCTGGCCAATACGTCTTCTGTAAAAAATGTAAAAGCTGGGAGTTGGAAACTCACTAGTATTCGTAACTGATTAACTTTACTAATTGAAAAACCGATTAACCGAATATTTATTTATCAGTTATTTTATTCAGTTTCCAGTTTTATCAGTTATTCAGTTTCTCCATTCTTAGCTTAATCATATTGCGGACAAATTATCATTCCTCAATACCTTAACTTTGATCTAAATATTGGGTTCTCCGAACAAATTAATGCCATAACTGTCCTTATTGAAGTAATTAGTTGTTATTTTAACAAACTCAATATATCCACATAAAAACAAAGACAAGCTATGAAAATCGGAATCGTATGTTACCCCACTTACGGCGGTAGTGGAGTTGTTGCCACTGAATTAGGAAAGTCCTTAGCCAATCAAGGGCATGAAGTTCACTTTATTACCTATAAGCAGCCGGCACGTCTTCCCCACTTTCACGAATTTATAACCTTTCATGAAGTCAGCTTTACTAACTATCCACTATTTGAGTTTCCACCTTATGAAACAGCCTTAGCGAGTAAGTTGGTAGACGTAGTGAAATTCCATCAATTAGATGTTATTCATGTGCATTATGCCATACCTCATGCTTCCGCTGCTTATTTAGCTAAAAACATTCTGAAGCAACAAGGAATTGAAGTGCCTGTTATAACGACTTTACACGGCACAGATATTACTTTGGTCGGAAAAGATGTTACTTATGAGCCAGTAGTTACTTTTTCTATCAACCAATCAGATGGTGTAACAGCGGTATCAGATAGCCTTCGACAAGACACCTATAAATACTTCCAAATAACCAATGATATTAAAGTCATTCCTAACTTTATTGATTTGGATGCCTTTAAGAAATTAGACAAAGCACATTTTAAGAAAGCGATTGCTCCAGAAGGAGAAAAAATATTGATTCACACGTCTAATTTCCGTAAGGTAAAGCGAGTAGAGGATATCATAAAAATATTCCATATCGTTAAAGAGGAAGTCAGTGTAAAACTCCTTTTAGTAGGCGATGGCCCAGAGCGTAAGAAGATAGAACAAATGAGTCGAGAGATGTGTGTAGATTGCGATATACGTTTCTTGGGTAAGCAAGATGCCGTTGGGGAACTATTAGCAGTGGCAGACTTGTTCATATTACCGTCTGAGAAGGAGAGTTTTGGTTTGGCGGCCTTGGAAGCAATGGCTTGTGAAGTGCCAGTCATTTCCTCTAATGCTGGTGGTATTCCCGAAATCAATCTGCACGGTAAAACAGGCTTTTTAAGCGAAGTAGGTGATGTGGGTGACATGGCTAAAAATGCCATTACTCTTTTAAGTGATGAAAAAAAGCTCCAGAGCTTTAGAAAGAATGCAGTTGATCAAGCGGCTACTTTTGATATTGATCGTATTAGACCACAATATGAAGAATTCTACCAAGAAATTATAGAAAAAAACTTAGTAAAATAACCCGTATAAACTTATTAATTCTATACTTCTTAGTTGGCATTATATTAGCCCTAAGAAGTTTATAAAAACCGATAAAATAGAAAATCATGGATTGGAATATATTAAATGACATTACTCAGTTAGACCAAATTGTAGAAGAGTCTAATGAGCAACCCGTAGTCATCTTTAAACACTCAACCAGATGCAGTATCAGTGGTACAGCCTTAGGAAGAGTAGATAGGAATTGGAAAGATTTAAGTGAGGTGGTAAAGCCTTATTTATTAGATCTCATCACTTACCGAGCTATTTCTAATGAAATAGCTGATCGTTTTGCGATACATCATGAGTCTCCGCAGTTGTTATTAATCAATAAGGGGGAATGTACTTATGCTGAATCACATTTGGGTATTGATGTAAGAGACCTAAAAGAAGAATTAGCCAGAATGGCATAAATCATATAAAAAGGGAATATTTCGATATTCCCTTTTTTTTATGGCACACCCTGCGGGCCGGGCTATCCGCTATTATAAGGCTATACTGCTCCAAGTTCGCTAAGCGCTGCTTGTCTCTTATTGGAGCCTGCGCATCGCTAAGCTACCTAAGTCGCAGTATGAACGCCTTATACCGCTCCTATCCCTTGTGCGTTTTTGGTATTGGGTAATGGGAGTAGTTAATTCTCAGTGTCATAAGGGGCTCGTTTGCGACAAAACGTTTGCCACTAGTGTCCTTCTGAGCGAAACGAAAGAATCACTTGATACGACTTCACTTTCTAATAAAGCAAGCATTAGGCAAGCAGGGAGTATGCCTTTGACCACAACAAAAGGAATGCGGTCAAAACCCGACTGCTTTAGCAGGAGGGCGGCGAGTAATTACTCAGCCCCTTTCGGCTGAAGCCTCAAGCCATTACAGCAATCCTCCATTTTTGGTCGGTGCTTTTATCCCGACTTGCATAGGGTGCGGCGATTTTTCAAGGATTCCTTATCAAGGGATTCTTTCACTTCGTTCAGAATGACATAATAGCGATGAGCTTTCCCAATATTATACTCATCGCTCAACGCTACGAACTATGCGCTATTTTCCGCACAAGGGATAGTAGCGATATGTGGCGTCCATGATGTGACTTACGTAGCTTAGTGATGCGATGGCTGGCTTTAGCAGACAAGCAGCACTTAGCGAAGTAGGAGCAGCATAGCCGCATACAAGCGAATAGCCCGGCCCGAAGGGTGTGCCCAAATAAAAATTCTAAAGCTTGTAGTAAGATTCATCAGGCACAAGTGGAAAACACTTGCGCTATAAAATTTGGAGTAAGGAATGGTCGTAGGCAAAGATTATGCCCATAGTTGTAAGATTCAGCAGGCACCAGTGAAAAAGACTTGCACTATAAGACTGGGGTAATTTTTAAAGATTCCCCGCTCTTAAGTCTTCTAACATGGGAAGATAAGCTGCTAATGGCATCATACCATAGCGAGGGTGCATTCTGTTGTAAAGGGTGTAGAAATAGTAATGCTGAATGATGTCGCCTTGTTGTTCTCGATTGAAATCTTTGAATTGTTTGCCTAGGAGGCCCTTGGGGCCACCGTAGCGATAGCCTTCCGTGTATTGGGCATGAATAGCCTCGGCGGTATACTGGCTACCGACTTGCTGCATTTGGGCGACGTGGACCAACTCATGTATCAGCCAAGCCATATCTCTATTGCCAGCGGCTACTTTTAAAGGGCGAGTGAAATTGATGGTATGAAAAGTGCAGACACCCATTTGTGGGGCATTATTGAAAAGTGCACCTAATTTAGCGATTAAGGAGTATTCGTCTATTCGGATTTGGTGGTAAGGAAGGGTGTTTTTAAAAACCTTGTGGGCTTCTGCCATTTCAAGCGCTGTCATGGAGCGGGTATTGAACTTGACTAATTGCCAGAATAAATCGGCTAATTCAGGGGCTGATAAGAGGTCAAATCCTTTGGTGCTTAAGCGGGTGAGCCATTTAGCACCTTTGCCCAATTGAGTTTTTAGTTGTTTTTCTTCAACTACTTCTTGTTTTACTTTGGTGAGATGAGATTTTATACGGCCTCCTCTTTGTGGCGTATTATTGGCCCAACTAAGGAGGAGGCTTTTGAAACTTCCTTTTACATTTTCGAGATAATTTTTTTTAGACATGAATGCATGATTGTTAGAGTTGCTTAACACCATCGCTTATTTCGGCGACATAGACCTCACCATGTAAACCCGTTTGTTGGTAGTATTGTTCCTCTACTACTGTTTTAAAATGATTGACTTTTTTTGTTTCTACTAAGGCGATGGCGCAGCCTCCAAAACCTGCACCAGTCATTCGTGCGCCTATACAAGCTTTGTGTTGGAGGGCTAAGTCTACGAAAGTATCTAACTCAAAACCGCTGACTTCATAATCAGCTTTTAAGGAATTATGGGAGTCTGTCATTAGGTAACCAAAGCCTTTTATATTGCCTTTTTGAAGTTGTTTGCTGGCTTCTTTGACTCTTTGTTGTTCTGTGATAGCATGTCGGGCTCGTTGATAAAAAACAGCATGTTGTTTAAGTTGTAAGAGCGCTTTTAACTCTGCTTGGCAAAGGTGTTGGACTTCGTGTTTTTGTTGGATTAGATCAAGTGCAGCTGCACATTCTTCGCATCTTTCGTTATACTTAGAATCGGCTAAAGTTCGACCTTTTTTGGTATTGAGGATGAGTAGGCTATATTGTTTAGTATCAAATGGGATGTGTTCATATCTTAGGTCATCACAATTGAGTAGGATGGCATGTTTACTCTTTCCATTAGCGATGGCAAACTGATCCATGATGCCGCATTGCACACCTATGAATTCATTTTCGGCTTTTTGGCAAAGGAGGGATAATTTGGTTCTATTGATCGCTTGTTTGCTTTTGCTTAAGGCGATGAAAGCGGTCAATACTTCTAATGCTGCTGAGGAGGATAGACCTGACCCTACAGGCAAATTACTATCTATGAGTATATCTGCTCCATGGAGGCGGATTCCTTGCTCATATAGTTCTTTTATGACGCCAAGAGGGTAATTGGCCCATTGTACTGCTGATTTCTCAAAATTGGGATTTTGGGTATCGAATATCAGTCCGCCTTTCTCTTGCATGGAAGCCATTCGGATAAATCCATGCTCATTTGTTCTGACTAAAGCACGTATACCTAATGAAATAGCGACCGGTAATACTTGCCCTCCATTATAGTCAATATGTTCACCGATTAGGTTGATTCTACCAGGGGCAAAATAATGGGACAGTCGGTCTCCACTTTTTAAAGGAGAGAAATATTTTTGAAAAGCGCTTTTAAGGGATTTCATAGCGGATTTAATTTACAAGAACAAATTGATAAAGGGCCAATATGTGATTATGCCCAAAATATATTATAAAGGTAAGTAATAAGCTGAAAACAAAAAAAGTACATTGGGTATTTACATGATTGTAAAACCCAATGTACTTTTTTTGTTTAAGTAACTAGTATAATCATTAAAGCGTTTGGCTAAATGACAATAAGATACTACTTTTATCTATCAATATAGGAGCTTCCTATAGATATTCGTCTTTACAGATGTCTTGTTGATGAACAACTTCCTCATATTGATCTATCGAAGTGATTTGACCAGGGCATCCGCGTTTTCTGCTACAGGATGAGAAAACAGTACAAACAAAAGCAAGTGTCAGTACCGTAGCAGCGAATCTGTGCGTTAAATTATTTAACTTCATCTTTACCTTACAATTAATTTTGAATTAATAAATGGATTATCTCTTAATGATAAGTAATGTATAATAATGGATGACGAAAGAATAAAATGTACATCTTGCACTTTCATCATATAAGTAGACGGAAAAAATTGATTTTCGTCATAAATTAGGTAGTCAAAAAATCATACCATCATGAATAATAACCCACATTACGAGCATTTATTGTCTCAGGTTGTCCAAGAAAAGCATGTTTTCATAGCTAATAATGCAATTGTCATAGGAAATGTTCACTTAGGAGAGCATTCGTCTGTATGGTATAATGCTGTGATTAGAGGCGATTTAGAACAAATAACTATTGGTAGTCAGACAAATATACAGGATTGTTGTGTAGTTCATGCCGATCCAGGTGTTCCAACAAATGTAGGAAATAACGTAATTGTCGGCCATTCGGCAATATTGCACGGCTGTACCATTGGTCATCATAGCATGATTGGGATGCGAGCAACAGTGATGAATAATGCAAAGGTCGGTAATTACTGTATAATAGGTGCTCATGCCTTAGTGACGGAAGGAATGGAAATTCCAGATTACTCTTTAGTCTTGGGTTCTCCAGGAAAAGTGGTCAAGCAACTCAATGAATTTCAGATTCAGAAATTAGAGTGGGGAGCGATGTCTTATGTGAAGGAGGCTGCGGAGTACTTAGGCGTAAAGTTTGAAGTCAAGTAGATGACTAAAGTACTGATATTGCGCTTTAGTGCGATTGGCGATATCGTTTTGACTACGCCTGTGATTAGGGCATTGAAGCAGCAAGCGAATGTGGAACTACACTATGCTACTAAGAAGGCTTACTTTGGCGTGATTAAAGATAATCCATATATCGATCAAATCCATCTCCTAACAGAAGAGGGTTTTAAGCCCTTAGCCAAGCAATTGAAGGCTGAGAACTTTGATTATGTAATCGACCTTCACAATAATCAGCGGACTTGGTTATTTAAGCGAACTTTGGGTGTCAAGAGCTATGCGTTCCACAAAGCCAATATAGCGAAATGGCTGATGGTAAATTTCAAGATGGATCGATTGCCGAAGGAGCATATTGTAGATCGCTATATGGCGACGGTCAAAAAGTTGGGAGTGATAAATGACAATCAAGGTTTGGATTTCTTTATCCACAAAAAAGATGAAGTAAATGTGGAAAACCTCTTCGATTTAGCGAAGAATACTTTTGTCGCTTTTGTGATTGGTGCGAAGCACAATACCAAGAAGTTACCGCTCCACAAGATTCAGGCGATTTGTAAAAGAATCAATAGGCCAGTCATTTTAGTCGGTGGTCCACAAGAGGCCGAAGAAGGAAAAGCCATAGCGGATACAGCAGGTACCCATGTATTCAATGCCTGTGGAAAGCTGAATTTAGGGCAATCAGCTTCAGTGGTTAAGCAAGCATATAAAGTGATTACCCATGATACCGGTATGATGCATATCGCTGCTGCTTTTAAAAAGAATATTATTTCAGTTTGGGGCAACACGATTCCAGCCTTTGGGATGTATCCGTATCAAAGTCCTGAAGAGCGCATGGAAGTAGAGGGTCTTTCTTGCCGCCCTTGCTCCAAAATAGGGTATAAAAGCTGCCCCAAAAAGCACTTTAATTGTATGGAAAAAATTGACGAATCTCATATTATTACGTCAATAAACGAGTAATCTTTGAGTAAGAATGATAAACGATTTATTAACCAAAAACGATAATATTTTATGATTCGATTTTGCTTACTAATTTTGATCGTATCGACACAGTCGCTTTTAGCACAGCAATTCGATTATTTTGAGGGAAAAAGTAATATGGAGGTGAAGATTGATCACCGACAAGGGAATAATATGTGGCAGAAAGGGCCTCCTCAAAAAGAAATTTTTAATGCTCCTTATTCAGGAGAAAATGTGATAATGACTGATACGATTCAGGCTTATCCGATTGATAAACGCTCTTCTTTTATTGTAAAGATTGAGCCTCCTACCTTAGAGGAATTCCCATATATTGTATTATTATTTAGGCATCAATTAGATGTAGATAGCCTTCATGCCGGGGCTTGGATTGATGCGTCTTATGATAAGGGCAGTACTTGGACTAATATATATGCTGATACTACTTATCAGTTGAAGGTGTTAGGATTTGCTCCTCAGGATACCTTATTCAATGGACAAGTAGGTTTTAAGACGAATACGGATGATTGGGAAGACACTTATTTATTATGGGGAGGATTGCCTTGGGATACGCCTTTGGAGGAAGAGGAAGTATTGCTTCGTTTTAATTTTGCGGCAGACTCTTTGGCGCAGCGGCAGGAAGGTTGGATGATAGATGATATAGAGATTTTTGAACAAATTGGGATTAGTTTTGAGGAGATTAACCAAATAGGAAAGGAAGAAGTGGTATTGACTTATCCCAATCCTATGTATGAACAGGTGAATATCTTCTATAAAATCAAGGAAAAATCTAAGGTTCGTTTGGATGTGACCACTATGGGAGGAAAGGTGATGCATAGTGTGGATATGGGAGAAAAGGAGAAGGGCCTTTATTCGGCGGAATTGCATCAATATGATATGCATTTTGAGTTGCCTTCGGCTTTTTTGTTGAAGCTTTATATTGGGAATAGGAAGTATACTCGTAAGATTATTAGAGGGACTTGGCAGAATTAGAGGAGAGATCGTTCGCTTTGCTTGCAGTTGTTAGTCGATGGTCCATAATTATGGTAGTAGAAATAGAATTTACATACTCCATTGGAAGAAAAAACACGGATACATTAGGATGAAATTGGTATGGAATGTTTAGGGGCTGACGTTAATTATGTCGCTTTTATGCTGAAAAGGTGTTGAAATTGCTTATAATAAGGTAATTTTGTGCTGGCTTAGGAAAGCTCCCAATAAGTATAACTATTAAAATATGGTATGCAATTGAGACAAGGCACGCCTTGTCTGTACGTTATTATTAATTAAATGCAACCTCTTTGCAGGATGTGTTATCTATTTAGTTGTTGAGTGGGAATTTTGCTCAGTTCTAATATAATCATCATAATCATATTGAATGCTAAGGTATATATTGATTTTGCTTCTTATTCTGGCGGGTACGTCTATGGCGGATGCGCAGTTGAGAAGTTATAGTAATGAATTTTTATCGCTTGGAGTAGGTGCTCGTGCGTTGGCAATGGGTAATGTGCAAACTGCTACGGTAAGCGATGTTACTGCTGGATTTTGGAATCCTGCGGGCTTGAATCATGTAGAAAATACACAATTGGGCTTAATGCATGCTGAGTGGTTTGCTGGAATTGGTAAGTATGACTACTTGAGTATTGCTAAGCCATTAGGTGGATTAAAGGATAAAGTAGGTGGAATTTCTATTATTCGTTTTGCGGTGGATGATATTCCGAATACTTTATATTTGGTGGAGCCAGATGGTTCTGTCAATTATGATAATCTGACGACTTTTTCGGCGGCGGATTATGCGGCTTTATTGTCTTATGCGCAGGAGATTAAGAAATTTAGAGTAGGTTTGAATGTGAAGGTGGTGCATAGAAGAGTGGGTAAGTTTGCGACTTCTTGGGGTTTTGGCTTAGATGTCGGCGCTCAGTATGATGCCAATGAGAACCTCACATTGGGATTAACTATTAAGGACTTGACAACCACTGTAAATGCTTGGTCGTTTAATTTTACAGACGAAGAACAATTGGCTTTAGAAGCGGCTGGAAATATTATTCCTGAGAATTCAACAGAGTTGACAGGTCAGAGAGTGATATTAGGAGCGGCTTATAATGTTGTTTTAGGTCCTAAAGTATCTTTATTAACGGAGTTAGATACAGATTGGACAGTTGATGGAAAGCGAAACGTCTTGTTAAAGACGGATGTTGTGAGTATGGACCCGCATATTGGGATGGAATTAAACTATGATAATTTCATTTATTTGAGAGGAGGATTGAATAATGTACAGCAGATTGAAGAAAAGGATGGCAATGTGTGGAGGATGCAGCCTAATGCAGGTTTGGGGCTGCAGTTTCGCCAAGTTAAGTTAGACTATGCGTTTACTGGATTGAATAATTTATCATCTGGTATATACTCTCATATTGTTTCACTCATTGTTGAGTTTAAGTAAGCAAATACAGACCCAAAAAAATAAATAAATTAAGATGAATATCATGAAAAAGCTAACATCCATATTAATACTACTATTTGTGGTAGCGAGTGGCGTTATGGCACAGGACCCAGAACCTTATGGGGACTATGGTAACGAGTGGATTGATTTTTCTAAAACATATTGGAAATTCAAGGTGCATAAGGAAGCCCTTCACAGAATAAATACTGAAACTTTTGAAGCTGCGGGAATACCTACTAATGCAGCCGATTTTCAGTTGTTTTATCAAGGAGAAGAAGTTCCTATTTATACTACAACAGATGGTATAATGGGGGCTGATGATTTTGTGGAATTTCACGGTGTGCCTAATGATGGAAAATTTGATACGCAGTTATTTTGGGAGGAAGAATGGCAGTTATCGACACAGCGAAGTGCGTTTACAGATACTGCGGTGTATTTCTTAACCTTAAATCCAGATGTTAACAATCTGCGCTATCTTCAAATAGAGAATGATATTGAGGCGCCAGATCTTCCAGAAAAAGAAGATTACTTCACTTATACCTCAACTAATATTACGGATAACACTTTCTTTACTGGTAGACCGATTAGAACATTAGGAGGAGTGAATAGTAATTATTCAGATTTTGAGGAAGGAGAAGGGTTTGTGAGCCAAGTAATAAATGGGATCAATGGGAATGCTGCTACAGGTTCTTATAATGTGAATACTCCTTCTGTATTTGATAATGGAGGAGATGCAGAAGTGGAGGTGAAAGTTGTTGGTCGTTCTAATGATGTATTAGCGATACCTGACCATCACGTCAATGTGAGTATTAATAATGAGGTTTATGCGGTTGATACTTTTGAAAATTACCGTACTCGTTTATATAATTTTGATATAGATGTGGATGAATTAAGTGATCCTCAAACATCTATTAGCATCACTGCAATGACAGATATTTCTAATATCGATAAATTATCGACTGCTTATTTGCAGATTACTTACCCAAGAGCATATGATTTTGCGAATAAGCGTTCTTTGCGATTTGAGATTAATGCGAGTAATGCTTCTAAGTATATGGAGTTATCTAATTTTAATGGTGGAAATGCTCCTGTGTTATTAGATTTGACTAATAATGTAAGAATTAACCCTGTATTAGATGGCACGGTTTATAAAGTACATTTGGATGGGGTAAGTGGCAATTTTGAGCCAAGACAAATGTTTGTGTGTAATACTACTTCAAGTATTTCATTAGAACAAATTGAGGAATTTGAGGAGGTTAATTTCATTGATTATTCCCTTACAGAAAATCAAGGAGATTATTTGATGGTAACTCATGAATTATTAAGGCAAGGAACAAATGATTATGTTGCCGAGTATGCAGATTATAGAGGTACACCCGATGGAGGAAACCATCAAGTAGTTTTAGCAGATATTGATCAGTTATATGATCAATTTGCTTGGGGTATTCAGAAGCATCCTTTATCGATAAAGAACTTTGTTAATTACGCAATTGACAATTGGAGTATTGACCCAGAGTTATTGTTCTTAGTAGGGAAGTCTGTATCCTATGATGTATTTAGGAATAATTTTAATGCTTATGCGGCATGTTTAGTTCCTACCTACGGTTATCACCCTTCTGATATTATGTTGTCAACAAGAGAGCGAGAGTCCTACTTGATGCAGTTAGGGGTAGGTCGTTTACCAGCCCAAACTCCAGCAGAAGTAGCTGCTTATCTGGACAAGGTAAAAGAGTATGAGCAGTATAAATATTCAGACTGTACTAAGGAAGCTCGATTATGGATGAAGGAGGCTATGCATATAGCAGGTGGAACCAATCAAGATCAGGAAGAAGATTTTGTGAATTACTTAGAAGGTTATCAAGAGATATATGAAGACTCTATTTTTGCAGGTACAGTATCTCATAAATATAGTAAGGCTACAACGGATGCGGTTATATTTCCAGACTTTAACGAGGTGATAAGTGATGGCTTAGGAATGATTAACTTCTTTGGTCATGCTTCTGGAGCCTATTGGGAAGTAAATATTGAATCACCTGAGAATTATGACAACTTTGGAAAATATCCAATGATCGTTTCTAATTCTTGTTTTGTGGGAGATATTCACAACTATTCTAGTCAAGAAGTTTCAGCTATGGCCATTGATTTTGTATTGGAACCTAACAGAGGATCTATTGGGTATTTAGCAACCGTTGCTTTTGGTTATCCTACTTATTTGGATATTTACTGTACAGCTTTATATAATGAGTTCTCTTTAGATAGTTATGGAAAACCAATAGGTACTTGTATTAAAAATAGTGTAGAAGATATTTACTCTACGGAATCAGATGGTATTAAAATTACTGTTCAAGATTTTACGCTTAGTGGTGATCCTGGAGTAGTGATTACTTCTTGGGAAAGGCCTGAGTATATTATTGAGGAGGTAGATGTATTTACTACTCCAGCCATACTTTCTGCGCAATTAGATTCTTTCGCTGTAAATGTAGTCGTCACTAATTTAGGTAAAACAGTAGTTGACTCTTTTAATGTGAATATTGAGCGTCAGTTCCCTGGCACCAATATGACACAAGTAACGACTAAGCGTTTCCCTTCTACTGTTTTCAATGATACTTTATCAGTGTATGTAGAAACGGATGCACTAAATGGTTTAGGAACAAATAACTTGACAGTAAGTGTGGATTTTGACAACGAAATTGATGAGGATTGTGAAGATAATAATCGAGTAGTTAAAAATATCTATATCTTCTCTGATTTACTGATACCTGTCAATCCATGTAACTTTAGTATTGTGAATGATCCGAATGTTACTTTATTCGCTTCTACTGGAACTCCAATTTCAGACAATAAAAATTATATCTTCCAAATAGATACCACTGAATTATTTAATAGCCCGATATTAAAGCAATTTGAAACAAATGACTCTGGTGGTATTATCACTTGGCAGCCCAATATGAATTTGCAAGAAAATACTGTTTACTATTGGCGAACCACTTTAGTACCTGAATCTAATGAAAATTATCCTTGGCAATATTCTTCTTTTGTTTACAAACCTGATAGCGGTGATGGTTGGAATCAATCTCACTACTACCAGTTCATTAAAGATGAATTTAATACCATGAGTTTGGATAGTGCTACAAGAGAGTTTGTATATCCAACTTTTGAAAATAAAGTGACAGTTAAAAATTTCTATCCGAATACAGAGACCAGCCCTCTTGGTTATAATGACCTTCGTTATTATTTGAATGACGAATTAATGGCAAAGGGAGCTTGTACTATCGGTTGTGGAGGTGGATTGATGGTTGCCTCGTTTGCACCAAAATTTGAATTAGAACCGATGATTTCTGAGGCAGGTATCTGGGAAGATGAAAACGATTTCTGTCAGCAATATGGTCAATATGGGCATATCCACTGTAACACCATTCAGGATAAAGAAGCTTTTGAATTCTTAACCGATACAGGCGAAGATTTACAAGTTTTCCTTGATTTCTATAACAATCAAGTGCCTGATGGAAATTATGTATTGATCTATAGTATCACTAATCACAAAATAAATTTTGATCCTGCTAAAGAAGAACAATTAAATCAAATATATGAGATTATAGGCAACCTAGGAGCACCAGAAATAGCTGATGTTGAATCTGATCAAGCTTTCGTCATCTTTGGTAAAAAAGGTGATCCGAATTTTGCATCAACTATAGCTTTTACAGAAAATTTAGCGGATGTAATTGAATTAGATATTCTAGTTGAAGGACAGTCTGATGGTGGTTCTATATCTTCTTCTTTAATCGGTCCTTCTTCTGATTGGCACTCTATGCATTGGGAAGCAGACATGGATGGTAGTGATGTTTTAGACTTGGATGTGTTCAGAGTAAAAGATGATGGCACACAAGAATTCTATTTTAATACTGCTGATAATATGGACTTCACTTTAACATTAGACGCTGACGATTATCCATTTATGCGTTTGATTGCCAATACACAAGATACGGCATCTGTTACTGCTCCTCAGTTACAAAATTGGAGAGTCTTATTTGATCCTTATCCTGAAGTAGCATTAGACTTCAATAATACTTTTACTTTTGTTGATGATACATTGAGAGAAGGTCAAATGGCACAATTGAATATGGCAGTAACCAACTCAAGTACAATTTCATCGGATAGCCTAAAAGTTAGATTCTCAGTTATTGATTCAAATAATGAAACCACTAGTTTAGGTATCATTAACTTCCAGCCAATTCCTGCGCAATCAACGGTAGATTTATTCTATGAGTTTAGCACAGGAGGAATGAAAGCTGATAATACATTATTGATAGAACTAAGTCCTGATAATATCCAAAAAGACAAATACTCTTTTAATAATATCGCGCTGATTCCTTTCCATATTGTTAGTGATGATTGGAATCCATATCTTGATGTAACATTTGATGGAGTTCATATCTTAAATGGTGATATTGTATCTGCCGAGCCAGAAATATTGGTTCGCTTAAGAGATGATAGCGAGTTCTTCGCCTTAAATGATACTTCTTCATTTGACATGACATTCATCTATCCAAATGGAAATGAAAGACAGGTTTACTTTAATAGCGGGATTGTTAATTTTACTCCTGCTGATGCCGATGATCTTGAAAATGGCAATGAAGCAGAAATTTTATTGACACCCAAATTTGAGCAAGACGGAGTCTACCAATTAATTGTTCAAGGAACCGATCAAACTGGAAACGACTCTGGAAACAATGCGTATAAAGTTGCTTTTGAAGTAATCAATGAAGCGATGGTTTCTCATGTATTAAACTATCCGAATCCGTTTACTTCCTCTACTAAATTTGTATTTACGTTGACAGGTTCCAATGTGCCTGACGATTTCAAAATTCAAATTATGAGCGTCTCTGGTAAGGTCGTTAAAGAAGTAACAAAAGCAGAATTAGGCGACATGCATATTGGAAGAAATGTGTCTGATTATGCTTGGGATGGCACTGATACTTATGGCAATGAACTCGCCAATGGTGTCTACTTCTATAGAGTCATTGCTCAGAATGAAGAAGAAGATATTAAAAAGTATCAAACGGATGCGACTAGTAAGATGGATGATCTATTCAACCAATATGGCATCGGTAAAATGTACTTGATGAGATAAAAGAGACTTATTCTTTAGAATATAATTAAGGCCCTCCCCTATTTTTTAGGTGGAGGGCTTTTTAACGTTAAAACTTTCCAACGTT
>JAHDDN010000558.1 GCA_020629335.1 Chitinophagales bacterium
GTATGCCCCGTGCGTGCCGCTTAGGCCGCATGGAGGTATACACATTGTGTGTGCCCAGCATGGGCATCCATTTGCTTATGTAAATATAAGCAAATTTACTAAAGAGTGAAAGTCTCTTATGGACGGGGGTGACGCCTCGAACCATTAGCAAGCTGCAAGGTGGTTTCTCGTGAGAGATGCACTGAAGGAAGCAGGACTGCAAAGGTCGGTACTGACGTACAGAAACCTAATAAGAGGCTATATAGTAAAGGTGAGCTAGCGCATCAGTACTGCATTTGACATGACTGGAAGAAACCCGAAAGAAAAAGGAAAAACCTAATTCGACTCGGAGTGGAAACAGATATGGCATACGCACATAGTAGAACCAGAATGGGAGGATGGAGAGTAGCTCAAAGTCCTATCTTAGGGACTAAATCACCTTAAAAAGGCTCAAAAGAAGAGGGTTTATAAGTATGCTGGAATACTATCAAAACAAGAGACAGCATTAATGAACCGCCTGCTACGAGGTCCGTATGGCAGGTGCTACTTCGACAAAAGCTCAGCAGAACTGTGAGAGGCGCTCCCCGCTCAATCATGAGCGGGGCCGTCTACTCGATTGTAGCTATTTTATTTTTTTCAACCTTCCCACCAAATTATCTTTTCACATTTGTTATCTTCAAATTTATCAATCGCTTGAAATATTATCTCAAAATTCGGTGAATTATTATATTCTTCAAAATCTTCAGGATTAAACATTTGTCTTATAATAACTTTGTAATATCCATTCGCTAAATTAATTCTTAAATCAGAATTTTCATCAGATGGAATCGTCTCATCTTTAAACTGAGCTGACATTGTTAAATCAGTATAATTAACTAGCCAAACTTCATCATTTGTAACTTTAATATTCAAATATGAATCTCTAAATGATTTCTTCAAAGATGAAGTATCTCTTATTTCTAATTTCATTAAATTAGGATAACCTGTTGACCAAACAACACAATTGCCTAAATTTATCTGAGTTCTTATTTTTTCAAATAACTCTTCCAATTCCCAATCTTCATTAACATAGCCTTCGTAAAGAGAATTATTTACAATTCCTAGAAAACCCGAATCATCATATATTTCAAAATTTTGATTCACAAAAACATTGATTTTATTAGCTACAACTCAAAGGAATATCAACGCCCCACCAAGCATTCCAAAGCTTACGACTTCCCTTCGAGGCGTTAATATTTCAGTTGAACGAAAGGGTGTAGTGGAAAAGCTTTCTTTGACTAACTTAGTTTTACTTCTTCAAGATAAGCACATCAGCTTAATTTTACAAATATATTTAATCTATTTGACTATTGCTTACATAAGGATGGCTCTTTTCCACTAATTGATCCTATCCAGTACCCCTGTCTTTACTTTAACCCTCTTGCAAAAAAGGAAAGAAAGTAATAATCGCTCTAATTATTCCTTGTGGACTCGGAAGATCGCCCCCGAAAAAGGCCATGAGAATAAACAAAAAGATCAACAAAAATAACTAAGGGCCTTTTTTAAGGCTAATGGGAAAGCTATGTCTATACCAATTAAAACCTAAGCTTTAAGAGATAGCTAACACATGATTTCATTTTTGCCTACTAAGGGAATCTGCTAATTATAGATTTTTTGACCATAATCCTTTCTTTGCACACCTCTCAAAAAACAATTCAATACCCATAAGAATAACTTCCAACAAATTCGGTTTCGCTCAACAAGGGCTCAAATCGAAAAGAATGCTAGCGCACCTTATCGTTTGAGCCTTTTTTATTAGAGCCTGTGTTTTTTTTATTCAAAATCATTCAATTCATAATTTGTACTTCTTCCTCCTGAGTCTTCTTGCCTTAAAATTCCTTTTTCTATCAAATCTTTAATATCTCGTAAAGCAGTATCTTGTGAACACTTTGCAATTTTCGCCCACTTTGATGTTTTCAATTTCCCTTTAAAACCATTCAATAATTTATTGAGCATCAATCGCTGTCTACTATTTAATATTGTTTCCTTGTGTTTATCCCAAAACTGAGTCTTTCTTAAAACTTTCTCAATCGTTTCTTCAGTTGATTCTAAAGCTCGATATAGACAATTTAAAAACCAATCAATCCACTCTGTTATATCCCCTTCATTATATTGTACTTTCTGAAGAATTTTGTAATACACTTTTCTCTCTAGTAATATTTGATTTGAAAAACTGTAAAATCTAAATGAACTATTTTCAGATCTTGCCAGCAACAAATCCGATATCGCTCTTGCAATTCTTCCATTACCATCATCAAATGGATGTATAATTATAAACCAAAAATGTGCAATTGCTGATTTAACAACTAAATCTAGTTTTGAGTTACCATTAAACCAATTCAAAAAAACATCCATTTCTTTTTTCATTTCTTCTGCTGCAGGTGCAGTATAATGAACTTTCTCCTTTCCCATTGGTCCAGATACAATCTGCATTTCGCCAGTTCTATAAGATGCAGTTTCTATTTTATACATTCCACTTCTTCCTGTTGGAAATAATGCAGCATGCCAGTTAAATATTCTTTCTTCACTTAATGGTTCATTATAATTCTGCGTCGCATCCAACATCATCTCTACAACACCTTCAACATCTCTAGTTGGATAAATGGTATCATTATATTCTAAACCCAATCTTTTTGCAATCGATGATCTTACTTGCTCATAGTTAAGATTTTCACCTTCGATTTCTGATGATTTCAGTACATCGACTGTCAATGTAGATAATAGGGTTTCTTCTTTGACTGAAAAACCTAATGTACTCATTTGACCAAAAAGCTTTCCTTGAAGATGTCTAACTTTACCTAACGTTAATTGAATTTCTTGTTCATTCCATGTAAAATTTGGCCAATCAGGAAATTGATAAATATATTTCGCCATAATCAATAATATCTAATTATAAGACGAATATACTAATTATTCTCCGTATATTTACTGAGATTAAGGCAAATATTCTCCGCATTCACCATTTTTTGCTTTTCATTGGCTATAACTCAAAGGAATATCAACACCCCACCAAGCACTCCAAGACTTTCGACTTCTTTTATTGGCGTTAATATTTCAGTTGAACGAAAGGGTGTAGTGGAAAGGCTTT
>JAHDDN010000058.1 GCA_020629335.1 Chitinophagales bacterium
CAACGTTGCAACCTTAAAACGTTTTTGTCATGCGAATCGAACTCTACATAACCCGTCACGGTCAAACCGATTACAATCTAAAAAGAATCGTACAAGGAAGAGGAATCAATTCCTCGCTAAACGAGAATGGTCAAGCACAAGCCGCTAAATTCTACGAGCAAAATAAGCATATCGAATTTGATGCTTTATATGCTTCCGCCCAACAAAGAAGCCAACAGAGTATTGCCGCTTTTGAAACCGAAAAATTATCGCTCAATAATCGGACAGATATAGACGAAATGGCTTGGGGCAAGCACGAAGGTATGCCTGGAAATCCAGAAAGAGAAATAGCCTACAGAGAAATGATGCGCCAATGGAATATTGGCAACTTTGATTATCGTATATGCGATGAGTCAGAATCTCCCAACCACGTAAAAGAGCGCGTCCAAAATTTCTTGAATGAGATATTAGTCAAGGATAACGATAACAAGCGCATACTGATTTGTACGCATGGAAGAACCATCACTATTATGATGTGTTTGCTATTAGGTTGGGACCTAAGGCGTATGAGAGAATTCCGTTCTAATAACCTAAAGCTTTACAAAGTAATCTGGGAAAATGGGCAAGGAAAATTTGTATTTTCAAGAGAAGTGGAAAAAACAATAGAAGAAAAAATAAGTATGTCCGCAGTGGCTTACTTAAATACAAAGCCATTCTTAAGCGGTTTAGAAAGTAATGGCCTAATAAACCATTTAGATCTACAGTTGCGAATCCCGTCAGCAGGTGCCGCTCAATTATTGAATGGAGAAGCAGAAATTGGCTTAATACCAGTAGCCGTTATTCCAGACTTAGAAGGCTATGACATTTTTGGTCATTACTGTATTGGGACTGAGGGAGCGGTTAAGACCGTTTGTCTCTATAGCCATTGTCCATTAGAAGAAATCGAGACGGTCTACTTAGACTTTCATTCTCGAACTTCCGTCCAATTATTACAAATCTTATTCGACAAACACTGGAAAAAAGAAGTCAATTTCTTACCAGCTCATGAAAGCTATCATCAAGATATTAAAGGAAATGTCGCAGGATTAATCATAGGAGATCGAGCCATCGATTGGGCTAATAATTATACTTACGAATATGATTTAGGGACTGCTTGGAAGGAGTTTTCAGGCTTACCATTTGTATTTGCAGCATGGGTGGCTAAAGAGGGGGTATCTAAGCATTTGAAGTATGTGTTGAATGATGCCTTTGCCATAGGCATTTCCCAAATCGAAAAAACAGTCGCTCATTATCAGCCTCAGTACGGCAATCGTTTTGACGTACATCAATACCTAACCCAACACATCAGCTATGAATTAGATGATGCCAAACAGGCAGGTTTAGAGCTATTTTTGAGTTTGCTGGAAGAAAGAAAATCTATTGAGGTTTAGAACTTGTATTTCAAAAAATCCCGTAGGAACCTTGCACTGCAACGTCTATCTGCCAACTTCTGCAACGTCTATCGAGCAAATCACTTCGCCGACTTTGAAATGATGAAAAAATAAATTTACAAATATTGGCGCAGTATTTTTTTTGTCTAAGAAGGCAAAAAACGTAGGCAATGCAGCGCATTGTCGAGGCTTTTTAACGCACTTAGACGGAAAAAAGACAAGTCAAGATTGTAAAGTTATTTGAGAATTATTTCTTTACCTTAAACGACCAAGTAAAAGTAAATCTTGCGACCTCTTCACCAGCCTTATTTTTACCTACTGACTCCATATCTAAAGTAACGCCTTCGCCAGTAGCTAAAGCTTTCCCTAAGGTAGCATTCAGCTTATCACCATCTACACAAGTAAAAGTGCTTACATCAGCAGCTTTTTTCAAAAAATCGGCTTTCATATTCACTACTAACATGGAGAAAGCTGGACTGTGCTTGTGAATCGCTGCAAAAGCCATTGCACCAGTAGACATCTCTGCTGCCATAGCCAGTACTGCAAAATAGGTAGATTTAAACGGATTTTGAGAAAGCCACTTATAAGGAACAGAAGTGATGCATTTTTTCTCATCAATTTCCTGTAATCTCACTCCAGCAATATAAGCTAAGGGCAATTTATAAACCATTGCCAAATTAAACTTAGCCTTGCTATTCATCTGCTTACGTAGTTCTTCCGCTTTTGGATTACTAAAAGTGTATGCTTGTACGTTTTCTTGTATCATATTGATTGGGATTATTTTTTTTGCTACTTAAATTATTCAGGACGGATTAAGTCAGTAATATTAATTTGGAGACCGTCTAAAATTTCAAAATCTTCATTCCATTGAGAGGTAATCCAATTTTGATTTTTCTGGGCGATCATTACTTTTTTAGAGTCAGAAAATATCCATATTATTTTTTCTACACCGAATGTAAGTAACTCATCCGTTTTTTCGTGATAGTATCCTAATGGATTTTTTATTTCACTAAGCTCTGCTTTGGTATCGATCTCTATGACAATTTTAGGAGCAAAATGGAGATAGCTATTTTTAAGAGGTTCTTTGTATAAATCTTTTTTAAGAACAATGGCTATATCTGCTGCTCGCCATGATTTTTTTCCAAATTGTATACCTAATCCATTAGTAAGTACTTCATAATCATTGTTTAACCGAGTAAGTAATACTTTCATTAATCTCGATATAATGACTGACTGCAATAGACTACTACCCATGATTTCGTCTATTTTTTTAATACCATTCAGATAATCTCTATAACCTTTATAATAAATGGCTTGTCCTTTAACCATTTCATATATAAGGCTTTTAGGTATGGTATCAATTACTTCCTTCATTGTCATTACTAAATTTATAGATATGTCCAAATATAGCGTTTTCACCTTAGAATGGCAAGCCCATAATAGGTGAATGTCATTTATTTAGATGTGATCCTTAAGGCAGCTTAAGGGCACTATTACTCATCTCAAGCAACTTTTCTCTGGAGGTAAAGCCCTCTGACTTCTCAATCACTTCTCCATATTGATTCATGATAAATAAAGTCGGGTAATAGATGACCTGATGCTTTTTGAAAAATTCATCAGCATACTTGCTATCTCCATCTAATTTATAACAAACAAAATTATCATTAAATTGAGTAGCTACTTCAGGATTATTAAAGACATTGCTATCCATTTGTTTGCAAGGCATACACCAAGAGGTATAGACGTCAACAAATACAGGTTTTTGTAGCTTTTGAGCTTTTTCGAGAATATCTTCATATTTTCCCTTTATGAATACTACTTTTTTAGTATTGCTAGTTGGGTATTGGCTAGTATTTTGATAATGCTTATTACAAGCAATAAAACTCATACAAAATACTAATAGGCTGATTAATGTGATACTACGCATAGGAAAAGTTTTTGGTGATAGGGGAGTAATCTTTTAGATGTTCAATAATTACTTATGTTTAACGTTCTAAACGTGAAAAATTGTGGATAAGATGTGTAATAAAAAACTGCAATTGATTAATTAATCTTTATGTTTGCAAGATGGGCTTTAGATATATTTATGCGATTAAGGAAAGGTGGACCAGAAAAGTCAAGATCGGAATCACACATGATATAGGAAAACGCAAGAGAGATATTTCAGATAGTTTAGATGAGAAATTAAAAATCATCTGTGCTTCTAAAATACCAAATGCAGATAAGGTAGAAAAATGGCTACACAGACGCTATAAACATAGGCGTTTCAAATATAGAGGTTCTGGCCGAACAGAGTGGTTTAAGCTCTCCGCTTTCCAACGCTTAGAGTTACGATTAATCATTTGGGGATTGGGGCTTTGGGATGAGCTACTTATTTTTATAGCATTGATGTCCTTTTTATATTATTTTTATGGCGATGAAGTTTTTTATCTATGGTGGAAGTGGTATAATATCGCTATAGATTATTGGCAATATTATATCTGAAAAATATAGGGCAGCCAATATTTTATAGACTGCCCTTATATCATTTATCGTTTGTAAATATCAATACTTTTACTCTTGTAATTCGTAATCCACAATTCATCGTCAACTAATAAAATATCAGTTGGTTTGCTTAATTCATCCTTAATGATCTGTTTTAATTGACCGTTCAAGTCATATACCAACACTCTATCGTGTTCAAAGTCTGTTATCATTACTTCCTGATCGGACACATAAATTCCAGTTGCAGCATTCATCTTTTCTTCTACCCCAATAAATTGTAAAAAACCTCCCTTTTTATCAAAGACCTGTACTCGATTATTATAAGCATCTGCAACATAAATTTTGTCAGCAATAATTTGTACATCAGTAGGATAGTGAAATTCGCCTTCAGCTTTTCCTTTTTTCCCAATAGCTTTCCAAGTATTACCATTAAAGTATAATACACGATGATTGTAAAAATCTGCGATAGCCATTTCTTGTCCAAAGACAGCAATACCAGCAGGTGCATCTAAGCTATCCTTTAGTAATACCTTACCTCTTTTGCCATTACTTAATTGAATGATTTGATCTGTTCCATATTCAGGAATATATAAACTATTATTGGATGAAGCAATATGCATAGGCCGCTCAAAACCTTCAAGTTTTTCTACTACTTTTTCACCCTCAAGTGCAATAAGTTGATTATTATCCCCATCAGCTACCCAAATTTTATCCCCTAATTGAGCCAATCCAATAGGAGCACTAGCCCCTAAACTAATCGAGCGATCTTTAGCCCAATACTTACTTTGATTACAAGCAAGTAATATTAATAGTAAGACAAAAAGAGCTAAGCTATTTTTAATTTTGATTCCTGTCACCATCTATTTTGCTCTATCGTATTGACAACAACCTGGCAAATTATCATAAGTTTCCTGTGCTGCTCTAAAATTAGTCGTATCATGCCCTGACTCAGCCACCTTTCTTTCAATATCTTCCTCTGAAACTTGGGTTTGATCAAATTCAATATTTAGAATTTTTGAATCTTTATCCCAGCTAGCAGCAATTACGCCTTCTATATCCATACTAGCCTTCTCAATTCTCGCCTGACACATCCCACAATTGCCAGCCACCATAATTTCTTTTTTAACTATAATACTTTCTTCAGTAGTTGTAGTAGTAGTATTTTCTACAGCAACACTTTCCTCAATACTTCCATCCGCTCGCTCGATTTTTACACTCACAGCAGTATAACCCGCTTCATCTACTTGATTACTCACCGCTTCCATATCTAAAGCCTTTTCACTTGGATAAGTAAAAGTGAAAATACCTGTTTCCATTTCAATATTAGTTTCTTTAATTCCTTTTAACTCCTTAAATTTTTTCTCTAATCCATAAGCACAAAACGGACAACCAAGCCCATCCACTTGTACCGTAAAAAAATCTCTATCCATAGATTGTGCATTGGCAGGATGATTATTAACTCCTAACGAAAGTGCTGCTAATAGCACGATGATTATGTATTTCATTGTTTTATTTTTTTGATTTTGAAAATTATTTGGGCGCATCCCTTCGGGTCGGGCTATCCGCTATTATGTGGCTATGAGTTGCCTACTGCACTAAGCTGTACTTGTCTGCTAAAGCCAGCCTGCGTCCAGCTAAGTTCCGTAAGGCATCTCCTATACGCCACATACCGCTTCTATCCCTTGCGCTTAGAAAACATATCGACTCCCGAAAAAGAAGCTATATTTCCTTTCTCTATTAAATGTGACTGTCTGAACTAAAGGAAGTTGAATGGCTCCTTCAAAAGTAAATCTACCTATTGCATATTGGAGGCCCTGAGCATATAAAAGCATATACTCATTAGGCCCGAAATACCAACTACTTTGATATTCAAAATAAAGATTCACTTGTTTAACAGGATAGCTAGGCTTTAATAGCGGCAAGCCAAAACCTAACTTATAACGCAACTCATCTCTATCATCCAATGGGCTCATGACATAACCCAATTCATTAGAAATGCCATATTTAATACTTTCATAGCCCGCCACTATACCATAATAGCCATGATAACGCCCCATACTGATTCCATCTAAACCTAATTTATCACCACTTGGAAGCATTTGGAGTGTTTTAGCCACTAGCCTGAAAGTTTTACCCATACCATCTTTTCGATAAAATTGATATTTGGCTAGCAATTGTATATCACCCAATCCTTGTGCTTTACTATCAAAAGTTAAAGAGGAAAAATTATAACTAATGAAAGGAATATGAATACCTAAAAGAATATCAGAAGTCACCAAGTAATGAGCCATTAGAGGAGCACTAAGAACTTGCCCTTCCTGAGTCGTTCTAAACTCTGTGAGCGTTTTTAGTACCACTCTTTTAGCCCCTAACATAATTGGCTTGTCGCCAGTAATTGGTGGCCCTTGAGCAGATAATTGAAGGCTAATGAATAATAGACCTACTATTGTCATTAACCATGATATTTTTTTCATGATTTAAATATGCACTTATGAAAATTGAAAAAAGAGTTACGAATATTCTAATAGGATAGCTATAAACTGATATGTAAAAGAGTCCTTAATCACTTTTACAAAAGTAATTCATCCTTTACAATAAATTATTACAAGATATTGGAATAGAGTTGTATGATTTGGGTAGATGAGTTAAATATTGTCAATCGTCTTGCGATTTTTTTTATTGAGCTTTTTAAATTCAGAAGGAGAAATACCTGTTACTTTCTTAAATTGATTAGATAGGTGAGAAACACTACTATAGTTGAGCGAAAAGGCAATTTCAGAAATCGACATTTCATCATAGCTTAGCAGTTCTTTGATTTTTTCGATTTTTTGGTACATTATATACTTTTCAATTGTAATGCCTTCCACTTTACTAAATAATTTGCTTAGAGTAGAATACTCTTTTTGGGCGTGTTTGGATAAGACTTCAGAGATGTTTTTGTTAGATTGATGTTTGTCGTAATGGATCATTTCTACTAAAAAGGTTTTGATGCTATTAATAATTCTACTTTCTTTATCATCCAGTAATTCAAAACCAATCGCATTCATTTGCTGATTAAGTGTTTGTTTTTGTTCAGAGCTAAGTTCATCCACTAATTCTACTTCTCCTAATTGTATACTATTATAAGGAATATCTAATTCAGTGAGTATATTTCTTACACTGTTTATACATCTTGGACAAACCATATTTTTTACTTGTATCTTGTGCATAATGAAGGTCTATCTGAAATATTTTTGTTTAAAGATCGGCTATTCTATGATCTTTTCCAAAGCATAAACTATTAAATCCGCCACTGTTTTTTTAGGGGTTTTAGAGAAGGTGCCTTTTACTCTATTAGCTAAGATGGCATTTAGAGATAGGGGATGATGACCTAAGGCTTTGGCCATTCCATAAATGCCAGCTGTCTCCATCTCGAAATTAGTAGCTCTATATCCAGCAACATTTAATGTTCTAAATTCATCTAATAAATTTTCATTAGCTGCTTTCAAGCGTACTTGTCTGCCTTGTGGAGCATAGAAGCCAGGACAAGTAACTGTTATTCCCTTTTTTAAATCACCAGCAATATTTTGGAGTAGCCTTTCAGAGCTTTGTATAGCGTAGGGGCGGAGTTGATTAGGGAGTGTTGGAGTGGCATTGATGAGTGCTTGTTCAGCTTCATTATAGTTTAGCTCATAGTAATGCATTAAGCTATCTAAGCCTAATCCAAAGGCAGAGGCTAAATGACTATCTACAGGAATACCTTCTTGCATAGCCCCTGAAGTACCAATACGAATAATATCAAGGCTGGTCAATTGTTCCTTGACCATACGGGTTTGAAAATCTACATTAAAGAGGGCATCTAATTCATTGAATACAATATCAATATTATCAGTGCCGATACCAGTCGAAATAACGCTAATTCTTTTGCCTTTATAGGTACCTGTATGAGTGTGGAATTCTCGTTTGGCCTTGCGGACTTCTATCTTGTCAAAATGTTGGCTAACCATTTCTACTCGGTGTTGATCTCCTACCGTAATGATGGTTTCAGCTACTTCAGAGGGGAGCAAATCTAAATGGTAAATGCTGCCATCTGGATTGATAATTAATTCGGAGGCTGCTATGGATGTGTTAGTATTCATCGTATTGAGTTTTTTAGAAGGCCCAATATACGGAATAGTTCTTTAGTAAGTTAGTCATTGGTAGGCTTACTAATATACGAACGTACTTACTACTAACATACTATAAAAGGCTTAGGGATGGAAGCGGTATGTGGCGTCTATGATGCGACTTACGTAGCTTAGTGGTGCGATGGCTGGCCCGCAGGGCAGACAAGCAGCACTTAGCGTAGTAGGAGTAGCATAGCCACATAAGAGCGTACAGCCCGACCCGAAGGGGAAGCCCCCTAATATTATTTTATTGCGTACTGAAATCGTGCTTCATGAATTTGAAACTTTCGGTTAATTCTTCGCTACTGATATGTAGTATATACATACCGGCAGGAAGATGATTCCATACATCTGCATAAATGATACTATTGCCATCAGCTTCATATTCATTTAGCAGGCGTCCAGAGGTGTCAAATAATTGGATATAGGCATCAGTAATAGCTTCTGGTATGGTGATAATCATACTTTGGGCATTTTCCCAAAAGTTTTCTGTATTGTGTAGTTTGATGTTTTCATCTACCACGATTTCGCACTCAGAATAGGCGCTTTCATCTAAAAGTCCTGCTTGTACAAATTTTTCGACGATGACAGGGCAGTTAGCTCTATTGTTGATTTCAATGTCTGCTTGTAAAAAGAGCATACCTACATCATTAAAATCCATTCCATCAAAATAGTTAGCTATAGAAGCTAATACTAGCTCATCAGTTGTTTCTCTACCTAGTTCATCCCATACTTCCATAAAAGCGGAAGAAAGAATTTCACCATTTGCCCAAATATTGTCTGCTAAGTCATCAGGATAAACCTTATTGGTATTGGCTTTTCTTCCGCTAAAGAACTCATTGTGTCCATCCCAAGAGAAAATAAATGCCCATCTAAATTCGCTAATGCTTCTTGAGTAGGAAGCAGCAAAATAATCGCCTAATCCCTCGTCAATATCTTTTCTATTGCCTCCTTGATTATTATTATTATTAGATAAGTAAGAGATAGCATGACCTAACTCATGTACGAGTACATCGGCATCTTCCGCATCATCAACGCCACCTTCTCCAAAGAAAAGTCGAATGCCTGATTGATTACCTGTGAAGTAGGAATTATCATCTCCATTGGAAGCGTGTGTATCTACGTCAATAAATATATCAAATAGGTTGTCATCTGGATTTAAATTCTCTATATAATTGATGTAAGTATTGAGGTGGTAATAGGCATTGACATCCTCGAATCCATCTTGATCTCTGGTGAAATGAAATTCGGGTTCTACAGAAATGGTAGGCGGAACACTAGGGGCTCCAAAATCATTGATTCGCATATAATCATTTTCCAGAAAGTAGGTATTACCAACTTTTTTGACATCAATATTTACTTCTTTTAATTCTGCTTCTAACTCTGGAGAATTAGCATCATTATTATCTACATAAGGAGGGGAATAAGTATGCTGAGAGCTGGTTAATGGATCAGGATTAAAGATCCATGCACTTGCACTATCAACAGGAGTTGTATGATGATGATTTCCATGTTCATGATGAAACCTTCTGATGTCTCTTTTGTAAATGACTTGTCCTGCGGGATTGATAAAATATTGATATACTCCTGTACCATTTATTTCGGCAGCCTCAAACTGGCTAACAAAATGAGCTTGCTCATTAGCATCGACTATAATAGCCTTTTTAACGACTGTTTCAAGTGTTAGGGAGTTTGCATCAGTATATTGCTTCGCAAGGGTTTTGTAATCGAAGTCATTAGTGCTTAATGCTGCCCATTTGTCAGTATTAAGATTATAGGTATTGTCAAACTGGCTAATTATGTAGCCTTTATTGTTGACATTGATTTTGATTTTTCCTTGAAAAACGGGAATATCATTGACGAATTGTTGTACTTCGAAGTGATGCCCCATGGCACTCTCTTTCTGCCAAACGATTTTTAAGTGAGATTTAGTAGAAAGTTGATTTTTGAGGTGCTCGTAAGCATAGCTAATTACTTTTTGCTCCAATAAATCGCTCCCTATATATACTTTTTCGTAGCTTTTTTGGCAAATTCGATTTTCAAAAGGATCAATTGGGTTTGGGTTAGACTGAGCAAGCACCCATACACTGGTCGATAATAATAAAAGTATGCTTAGTATTCTCATGCTGTATAAAGGAATTTTGTGTTTAACAAGTGAATTTGTTCGAGAGCGGTACGCAATGTTTCAGACTCACTCTTTCTAATGCTAATATATAATTGACAAGTCATTTCAAACTTTTGTTTAACAACTTGTGCATTATGTTTTTTTACTATTCTCATAACGACATTCATGAGTTCGTAATTGTAAGATAGCTCGAAATAGTCTTGAATAGTCACCTCTATCACCTTTGCGCCGTCAAGAGTGATCAATGTGGTGTTTTTATAAGCGTTAATTAATCCTGGTACTCCTAATTTCGTGCCACCGTAGTAGCGAACATTAATAACCATTATATTTGTCAACTTTTTAGAATCGATTTGTCCTAAAATGGGTTTGCCAGCAGTACCGGAAGGTTCCCCATCATCTTGCATTCTATATTGGTCTTTACTTTGTCCTAAGCGCCAAGCATAGCAGTGATGGGTGGCTTTAGGATGGATTTCTCTGATTTCATTCAGGAAAGTTTTTATTTCTTCAGCGGTGCTAACGCATTGTGCATAACCTAAGAATTTACTGCCTTTATCCTTAAACTCTCCAATAGGAGGATTAGGTGCAATAGTAAGATAAGTATCTTTCTGTTCTCCCATATTAACCCTAAATATAGTGATAAGTGACTTAGGAATACCAAACTTATTTTATATTAAGTTATGTTTTGTTGAAATTAATATTGGCATGGGATTTGATAAGAATGTTTTTTTTGTATTTAAAATTGGTCGCAATAAGCTTTATCAAAAATTGTGCCATTGTTTTTTGGGTGATGAAAATCAATAGAAAACCAAAAAAACAAAAAAAAATATGTCAAATCCTTAAAATTATTTTGACTTGGCAATTTAAAGCGATGTTAGGGGTATTGAAATGTTGTTTAAGTGTTAATTTGTTGCAAGTCTTTGTTTTATATGAGGGTATTTATTGATAATATTATGATTGATCATATATTTTTAAATATGTTATTATTGCCTAAAAATGCAAAATTGAGCAGAAAAAAATAAGCGACACTATCAAGCTGAATTTTTGGTATAGGCTTTGCAATATATAGAGCAAATACGGTTATTAATTTTTTTATATCACATCCTAATATTTCGAACTACACACTTACCTAATCCTTAATTTACACATGCTTATCACGCAAGGGGACACTATCGCAACAGCTCAGAAGCCTTTCTGAGCTGTTTCTTTTTTTTATGGTCTTTATATATTCAAGCACTTAAGTACCTAAACATAAATAATCATCACTTTTGATTGCTTAATTTTAAGCTGCACTGCGTTATTTTTTTTAGTAATAGCCCTGCTATTGCGTCAAAAAAATGCCTTGTTCAGCATAAAATTAAGCTAATCACGGAAGTGTCGATTATTTTCATTCAGGTACTTAATTAGTCAGGTGCTTATCTTTTTTTGCTTGCTGCCCATCCAGTATATGTTAGTGTAAATCCAAACTTCTCATAAAGCTGTCGAGCATTATTAGCATCTCTTACTGCGAGATTCACTTTTTCCACCTTTTTTTCATTAAAGAACCAGTCGAGTGCTTTTTGCATCAATTGGCTACCAATTCCTTTCCCTCTAATGCCTTCTTTAACAGCGATGAAGTGTATATAGCCTTCAGCGCCTACTTCCATAGAATTGAAAATATAACCTAAGACCTGATCGTCTTCTATATATACTGACCCATTATTCCAATTAGAATCTTCCTTAATTAAATCGAGCATTTCTTGTGTGCTATAGTAAGTTCCTGGGAAAGCTTTGAGGTGAATCTCATTAACCACTTCTTGATGGGCTGGTTTGAAAGGAACACAAGAGGTGGTGTTTATATTGGTATTGCGATAGGTTGATAGGGTATATTGGTGGTTAATACTTGGTTTTTCAAAGCCAAGTTGTTCATAGAATTGCTTCGCTTGGGTGTTGAGTATATTTAGGAAAATGGACATTTCCTTGAGGTCTGGGGTAATATTGCAGAAGTGTTCATGTAGAAGGCTTGATACTTCTATCCAGTTGGTCGCATTGACTATAGGCCCCCAAAACCAAACTTCTTGTAGGGGATGGTCAAATTCGCCTCCATGAATACCAATAATCTTATTATTAGAGTTCAAGGCAATAACAAAACGCTCTTCATTGCGATCTGCTAATCTATTGAGATCAGCCAAAAGATTAATTTCTTTTGTATCGCAGTGAAGAACGTGATGTGTTGGAATATGATTAAATTCAGCAATAAATTGAGCTATTGCTTCAAAATCATTTCGATTGGCTTGTCTAATGGTTAATGTATTTGACATACATCAAATATAAGACAATGGAGGGATAAACGGAATTTATCCTAATAAAGATTGAAGCTTCATTGCGACGCCCATATCTCCTTTCACCTTAAGTTTGCCGCCCATAAAAGCAGCCATAGGATTAAGATCGCCACCGATAAGTGCTTCTAGGTCTTCTAATTTGATATCGACAGTACAATCAGCCTCTTTATCATCCTGACTTACTTCATTTGCCTCTCCAGAACCATCCAAAAATATACAGCCTTCGCCTGTATTGAATTTAAGCGTTGATCCAAGAGGATTGGAAGCTGCTGCTCTATCTTTGATAGCACTAAATGTTGTTTCTAAACTCATATGTTTGTAATTTAAATAGTAAAATTTATTGGGTGTTCGAATAAATTGAGCTATTGGTTCAAATCACAAGTCCTTGACCACCCAAGTTTTGTCTTTTTACGATTATACTGCGTTATTTCTTCATTACGTAGCGATGCTATGTGCTTCAAAAATGCCTTGTATAATCGTAAAAATACGGCAACTTAATGGACAGAGACTTATGACTTGAACCACTATAAATTTTATATGCTCATAAATAAGAGCACGAATTTATTAGAAAATAGTACAAAAATCAAGGTTTTAACCTAATCTTAATACCGCTAAATTAACAAAAAATATCCTTATATGGATTACTAGTTTAAAGTCTTTTCTATTGCTTGGGTTGAATAGGCGTAATTTTTAGGTTAGTTAGTGCCTTAAGCAAAATGAAATTAGTGTTGAATTGTCGTCTAAAAACTTGTTAATTAAGGCATAAAGTGCTAAATTGCATTGATTTTTACATTTTATTAATGGCATTTTTAGAGTATTTAATTTGAATTTGTTGAATTGAAAATGTCATTTTGATCCTTCCACCATTTTTTAATCATCCTTCGTATATAACGGCTTAGGGATAGAAGCGGTATGTGGCGTCTATGAGACAGCTTACGTAGCTTAGTGATGTGCAGGCTCCTTTAAGGAGACAAGCAGCGCTTAGCGTAGTTGCTGGCACATAGCCACATAATAGCGGATAGCCCGACCCTTTTTAATTTTTCATCGGAGGGCACACACCTAGGTGCGCCCCTACAGGCCGATGAAAAATTAAAAAGGGGAAGCCCCTAATATTCAAAGTGTTTATGGAAGTACCCCTCCATAAATTATTGGGATGACTATAAGTAGCTAAAGTTAATTATTTCGGCAGTTCTGATGACCTCTTTTTAGCTTATACTGCCTTGCTTTTCTTCGCAATAGCTCTGCTATTACTTGCGAAAAGCGCCTTGTCTAAGCTAAAAATAAGCTCATCAAGAATGCACGAGCAATTACCTTCAACTACTTAGAAGATTTTTTGTAGAGATTTTTATTAAAACTTAATTTATGAAAAGAATGTTTACCCTAAGCAATATAGGCCTTTTGCTTAGTTGCTTAATGCTGGTGTGCTTGAGCTTTTCGGCTGTGCAAGCACAAGTCCCTTGCTTTGAGATAGTTTGTGGAACAGATGATCCTGTTAATGACTTGGAGTGGTTGAATGATATTGTCAATGCTCCGTTTAGTGATGTTTGTTCTGTAACGCGTTATGTAACGCCAACTGACACTTACCTATTGATCACTTATCAACAAAATCCTTTAATTGCAGATTTGCCATTTGGCTCGATTTATAATTGTGCTGGTGATTATATTTGTGTGATTGGAGGTTTTACTCTGCCAGAAGATCAGTGTAATTTCCAAGGAATTAACTTATCTGAAATTGGTGGTGGGCAAGTAGTTTATTCTAATGGTTGTGACGCACCAGGTTCTATTCCTGGTTTGCCGAATGATTGCCAAGCTCCATGTACTTTAAATCCAAGTGGTATTTGTACAGATGATTATACGCCTGTATGTGGTTGTGATGGTGTAACTTATAGTAATGCTTGTCAGGCACAGACTGAGGGAATTATTACATGGACGCCAGGTGCATGTGGTACTTTCTGCAATGAAGTAGTCTGTGGTGTTACTGATCCTGTGAACAACTTAGCTTGGTTAAATAATTTTGCCAACCAATCTTATGTTTGTACGATTACTCAATATGAGCAAGGTTTTGGTTATCCATATTTCCTGATATCAGAATATCAAGATCCGATGATTGCTGATATTCCGACAGGGGTTTTATATGATTGTGAAGGAAACTGGATCTGTACTGTTGGAGGTGAAACGCTTCCTGAGTCTCAATGTTCTTTCCAGGGGATTAATTTAGAATTGATTGGTGGTAAGGTTATCTTTACTAAAGGTTGTAGTGAGTCAGGTTCTATACCTGGTTTAGTTGACGATTGCTACTCTGAGTGTTTAGTAGAGCCAAATGGCGCTTGTATAGAAATATATGCCCCTGTATGTGGTTGTGATGGACAGACTTATAGTAATTCTTGTTTTGCGGAGCAAGAAGGTATTATTAGTTGGACAGAAGGAGAATGCGGCGGCGCTTCTTGTGATGATATAGTTTGTAATGTAGAAAACCCATTGACTGATTTGCCTTGGTTAAGTGAGATCATTTTGACAGGTTTTAATAACTACTGTTCTGTGACTCGTTATGAGTTTGCAGGTGAAACCATCTTCTTATTAACGGTAGAAGAAGAACCTTTTATAGCAGATTTACCATTTGGAGTTGTGTATAATTGTGCTGGAGAGGTAATTTGTACGATAGGTGGCTATACATTTATAGAAGCTCAATGTTCTTATCAAGGTATTGACCTAAATACGATAGGAGGAGGTCAAGTGATTTACTCAAGTGGTTGTGATTCTCCAGGTGCTATACCAGGTTTAGCTGATCCGTGTATTTCTGAATGTACTTTAAATCCAAGTGGTATTTGTACAGATGATTATACGCCTGTTTGTGGTTGTGATGGTGTAACTTATAGTAATGCTTGTCAAGCACAGACGGAGGGAATTATTACATGGACGTCAGGAGCCTGTGGTACTTTCTGCAATGAAGAAATATGTGGGGTGACTGATCCAATAAATAATTTAGCTTGGTTGAATAATATTGCTGATCAATCTTATGTCTGTTCTATTACACAGTATCAACAATTTATTGGCCCTGGTGGTGGTGGCGCTTTATTCCTAGTAACAGAATATCAAGATCCGATGATTGCGGATATTCCATTTGGAACGGTATATGATTGTCAAGGGAATTGGGTTTGTACAATTGGCGGTTTTACGCTTCCAGAATCTCAATGTTCTTTCCAAGGTGTTGATTTGAATAACTTAGGTGGCGGAAAAGTAATCTTTACGAATGGTTGTGATACGCCAGGTACCATTCCTGGTTTAGCAGATGATTGTTACTCAGAGTGTTTAGTAGAGCCTTTTGCTTTTTGTCCAGCTATTTATGCCCCTGTTTGTGGTTGTGATGGACAGACCTATGGAAACGCTTGTGAAGCGGAGCAAGAAGGTATTATTTCTTGGACATCAGGAGAATGTGGGGGCGTACTTTGCCCACCTTTACCTCCAGCTTGTTTACCTCCAATACAGTATGTAGAAATTCCAATCAATCAAGGAGATACAGATTCTATAAATCCATTTGATTACTTACCGCCTCTTTGTTTAAATCCTTTGATTTCATTTACTAGCGGCTTAGCTTATGTAGATGTATTAGGAACAGGTTCTCCAAATGGTAGTGTGAGTGTGATCTCTAATAATGAAATATCTTATACACCTAATCCTGGATTCATCGGCTTAGACTCTTATACTTATGAGGTATGTTACTATTTTGAGGATAGCCCAATCATAGCAGAATGTTTTGGTGGCCCAAATGAGGTAGCTTGTATTAGTATGAGTATTACTTATAATGTGGTTGATGGTGAGTGTGTGGATGCGCAGCAAATCATTGACCTGCAAGGTTTGGCTTGTATACAAGTTTATGAGCCAGTATGTGGTTGTAATGGTATTACTTATAGCAACGGATGTATGGCCAGCTTAGCAGGTGTGACAAGCTATACAGATGGCGAATGTGAAGGTATATGTGATGTATTTAGTGAGCCTTGGGTTTGGAACTTAGTAGATGATCCATTTACTTGTGAAAATTGTATTTCAGAAATTAATGTTTACACCTATAATGGAGAAACCTATGTAGGTGTAATCGCTGATAATATTAATTGCTCGGATGCGCAAACAATCATTTATACTTGTGATGGAACTGAGTTCTGTGTAGATGGCGGTATAGTTGGTTCAACTCAATGTTCGACCTTCTTTGCCAATGCTACTTATGACTTCCCACTTTGGACTTTAGAGGAAAATTGCCAAACGGGTTGTGATGTTTACAGTGAGCCTTGGATTTGGGAATGGGTAGATGATCCAAATACATGTAGTAATTGTGTATCAGCTATTAATGTGTATTCTTATGAAGGCGAAACCTATGTAGCTATAATTGGCGATAATGTAAATTGTGCAGATGCTCAAACATTTGTGGCTACTTGTGCTGGAGATGTTATTTGTACAAGTGGAGGCATTATTGGTTCTATGGAATGTGCAGCCTTCTTTGATGGTGCTACTTTGGAAGATGTTCTTTG
This sequence comes from Chitinophagales bacterium, assembly GCA_020629335.1. The sequence continues at coordinate 17,005 of JAHDDN010000058.1, forward strand.
GACTTATGCTGATAATTGTAATGGCGCATGTATTTGTCCTGCGATTTATGCACCAGTTTGTGGAGTGAATGGCGTGACATATGCCAATGAATGTTTAGCAGCTTGTGAAGGAGTTGAAGTAGCATATGATGGCGAATGTAACCCAGGTGCTTGTAATGTCAATTCTCAAGAATGGGTTTGGGAAATTGTTGAGAATCCATTCCTATGTGATGGTTGTTTAGAAAGTGTGTCAGTATTTACTTTCAATGGAGAACAATATGTCGTTTTGGTAGATGGTGGCCAATGTTCAGATGCCGCTGTTAATGTATTTACTTGTGATGGTGATCCTTATTGTACCGATGGAGGAATAGCAGGCTTAAATCAATGTCAAGATTTCTTCGCAGAAGCGATTTACCAATTTGATCTTTGGAGTATTGATAACTGTTTCGAGCCGTGTATTTGCCCTGCGGTAGTTGATCCAGTTTGTGGAGTAGATGGCAACACTTATGTTAATTCATGTGAAGCTGCTTGTGCAGGAGTAGAAGTTGCTTATTGGGGCGCTTGTGAAGAGGTTTGTCTCTGTCCAGCGATCTTTGCACCAGTTTGTGGAACAAATGGTGTTACCTATAGCAATGCTTGTTTAGCAGCTTGTGATGGGGTCGATTTAGTGTCTGAAGGTCCATGTAATGATGGATGTTATGCTAATGGTGGAGAGCCATTCTGTGGCGCAATCTGTGCAGGTGATCCTATCGTTTACGATAACGAATGGTACACTGATATGTCTGGATATACGCAAGTCTATGTATTAATTGATGGCAATAATACAGTCATTGATGTAAATAATATTGCTGAAGATTTAGATTACTCAACTAGTAGTGAGGATTTCTTTAGTGTCTGTGCAATCAATTATAATACGGATGAATATGGTACGCTCTCATTTGACATAGGAAGTAATATGACGACCTATATCAATAATGTATTTGAAGTTATTCCAGAGCCTTGTTATGAAATACAAGAATGTACTTTCAGCTTAATTCCATGTGCAGCAGATGCCGCTAGTTTAGAGTTAGAAAATCTCGTAATATCCCCAAAGGTATTCCTACAAGGAGCCTTGATGAATACAACGGGTAACATCATGAGAGATGAGCTTAGACAAGATGATTTACTACCAGAACTGGAGCCTTATAGCGATTTAGACAATTTCGATCATATGGGTAATGGTGGAGGAGAGACCACTAATGCCAGTGTACTGGATAATTCAGGCCAAGATGCAATCGTGGATTGGGTCTATTTAGAATTGAGAAGCGGAACAGATCCAACGCAAGTACTCTCTACTTGTTCTGCACTTCTTCAACGAGATGGCGATGTGGTAGGTCATGATGGTATCTCTCCAGTAATGATACAAGGTCTAAGCGCTGACAACTATTTTGTAGCGATTAAGCACAGAAATCACTTAGGAGCGATGACTGCACAGCCAATAAGCTTAAGCAGTAATCCTACTACGATTGACTTCAGTACAATACAAACTTGGGGCGAATACGCACAAGTAGATATGGGTGGTTATAATGCCTTATGGGCAGGTAATGTGAATGGCGATGGCGAACTAATCTTCCAAGGTGTTAATAACGAATTAAACAATACCTTCTTCGAAGTTTTAGGCGCTCCAGCTAATGCAACTAATATCGCGAATTTCATTTATGTCAACTATAATCAAAGTGATGTAGATTTAAATTGCGAATCTATCTATCAAGGCGCAGGAAATGATGTTGATCTAATTTTCTTCAATATCCTTACTCATCCTGATAATGGTGCATTTGTCAACTTTATAGTAGCGGAGCAAATCCCATAAATAATGATATTTTACTAAGTCATAATATTCAAAAGGGTCTTACAAATTAATGTAAGGCCCTTTTTTATTTTAAGACTTCCCCATTAGAAACAAATTCTTTCGCAAGCGTCTCGCTTTTTATATTGTTGTGCCCAATGAGTCGGGCTGATCATCATTAGGTGGCTATGCCGTAAAAAGCCTTTCATTCAAAGCGATGTAGATCTAAATGCAGAATCTATTTATCAAGGTGCTGGAAATGACATTGACTTGATATTCTTTAATGTTATCAGCCATCCTGAAAGTAGTACTTTTTCTAATTACATTGTAACAGAGCAAATCCCATAAAGCATTATTTAAACGAAGTATAATTATATAAGGGCCTTACAAATGAAAGTAAGGCCCTTTTTTTGTGTAACTATTTA
>JAHDDN010000559.1 GCA_020629335.1 Chitinophagales bacterium
GCACAAGAAGTTAGTTATTGGAATTACGAAAGTCCCTTTGACTATTCTCGCCTTGATCATTTAATTGAAAATCAGGAAGATGAGGGGCACTTTTTTAATATTTCCAACACTCTTTACCGAACAGATAGCGAAGGAGTTGAAAGCTGGAATATAACAATAGATTTTCTTGCCGATATTAATGAAAGTATCAGGGGGATTTACCAATTAGAATCAGGTAATCTTGGTGTTCTAACGAGAACCTATGATGATGGGGAACATGGAATGACAATATCCCATATCTCATATGAGGGCGAATTAGTTGATCACTTTTATTCAACAGAAGATAAAATATATGGTAATTACCTAGTAAAAGATCAAAACGATTTTTTCTACTATATACACGAAAATGACGATGCTATTGTCAAAATTGATAGTGAACTCAATATTATGTGGAAAGTGGAAGTAGAGAATTGGAATGATTTAACAATAGATGATAGTGGAAGTTTATTAGTACATACTTATGACGGCGGAACACTTGAAATAAATGAAGTTTCTAAAGAAGATGGTAGCATATTAGATAATATCTACACTTCATCAATTCCCAACTTTAATAAAACATTCAAAGCGAATAATGAAAATTGGATATTTAAAGTTCAACCAGGAACGAATCCAAATGTTAACCTCAACCTAACAATTTACGATGATAACTTTAACTTTCAACACTCCAAACAGTACGTTATAAATTCAAGTCAGCCTATTTATCCAGGCAACTATTATTCAAGTAGTGCAAGTGTAAAGGCTTACTATGAGTTACCAAATGGATCTGTAGCATTAATTATTAAATGGAGTTTCTTTTACTTAATATCTGGGAATGATGTAGGAAGTACTATTTCCACAAACAGACTAGTTTTATTAGACGAGGATGGAGAATTAATCATTAATTATGATCTTAATCAAAACTATGACTTTAATATCAGTTTTACTTATAGTATCGCTACTGATGGATCTGCTTATCTTTTATTAGGAGGAAACATGGATGATGTGGGGGCTGCTATTATGAGAGTAAATTTAAGCGAATTAAATATTTGTGATTGTCCTTCTTACATAGATCCCGTTTGCGGATCGGATGGAAATGTATATAATAATAGTTGTTATGCTGAGTGCAGTGATATAGTATATTATGATAATGGAGAATCCTGTAATGCAGAATATCTAGAAGTTATCTGTGAAGGAGGGAGTATTGTATTACCACCTCCTGGTCAATTCTGTCCAGGATGTTTTTGCCAATGGATGGATGAAGATGCCACCGTATCCGTTTATCCTTTTGCTGGAGTCAACTCTTATTCCTTTGAAGATGGCATTAGCTTTAGTCCAGCAGAAACAACACTTTATACAGTAACCACCTATTGGCCGTCTTCTATGCCAGGCTGTTCACCAACTTCCAATAGCTATAATTACCTCATCTTTGTGGATAGCAACTTAGATTGTGAAGAGGAGCCAGAGGAGCCAGAAGAAAATACTAATGCTATTGACCTTCCCGATTATCCTTGGTTATCAGATGAATTGCCCAACACAGAAAATGTTAGTTGTGATGATTATGTGCAAATTATCGAATACCAAAGCGGGCCATATAGCTACTTATTCATTGAAGCAGGATCTGATGGCACTTCCGTTCTTTATAATGAATATGGACAATTATACTGTAGCAATATCAATAATTATGATTGCGTAGCAGCTTATGGATTTACGGATGGAACGGTGTTGTGGACCTGCTCAGATGAAAATATCCCTAATGAATGTGATTGCCCCAATGAAGGGGAAGTAGTATGTGGATCTGATAATGTAGTTTACGATAATAGTTGTGAAGCAGAATGTGCTGGAGTAACATGGACTTTAGGAGATTGTCAAGAAGAAGAACCTAATAATCCTATAAATACTCCTTATACATGGCTGAATGAATTATTAACGAATCCAGATTGCTGCCAAGTTAGTGAGGCTTATTCTTATCAAGCAGGGCCTTATACCTACATTTTTGTTGCCGCAGATGAAAGCGGAGACTGTGGTGTAGGAATACTTTATAATGAAGAAGGGCAGTTGTACTGTACTAGCCAAACAAACTTTGATTGTGTAAGCTTATACGGTTTAACTAACCAGAGTCTTCTATGGAGCTGTGATGAAGAAGGGAATAATAATCCTCCAAGTAATACTGGAGAGTGTAATTATGAACATAATGGTACCGTGTTTTTTGATTATTGTGATGGAGAGCTTTACTACCTAATAGAATTAGATAATGGGGATATAGTAGATCCTTATTTGCCAGATGATCTTTTCTTTAATTTCATAGGTGGAGCCAAAGTATCCTTCTCTTACACTCTTGCAGATTTTGAATCTCCTTGCCTTTTTGAAGCGACAGCAGTTGATTTAGTCTGTATACAAGAAGATATAGAACCATCAGAACTTTCTGATTATCCTTGGTTGGATGATATGATAGACAACAATAATTGTTGTGAGACTAATGAGATTTACGAGTATTCGAATGGTCTGTATTCCTATATTTTTGTATATTCAGAAGCTGCATGTGGATCATATCCAAGCATGTATAATGAAGATGGCCTTTTTTATTGTCAAAGCGCAGAAGGATTCAACTGTATTGAATTATATGAACTAACAGATTGGACAATTACCCCATTATATACTTGTGCGGGAAAATCATTTGAAGATGTTTCGCATAAGGAGGATACAGGTTTGGATTTAGAAGCTTATCCTAATCCAAGTAATGGAGTGTTTTTCTTAAAATATACAGAGACGGAACCAAATACTAAAGTGAATGTATTCGATTTGAGAGGACACTTAGTGTTCTCACAGCAAGCTTCTAATCAAATAGATTTAACGCACTTAGCCAAAGGGGTTTATATACTTGAATTAACCAATAATAAGCAAGGTGAAGTTAAAAAGCTGATAATAGAATAAATTAGTAACTCTTGCTAATAGAGCATAGCTCTTATTGATTCCTTTTACTTAGGTAAATAGTATCAATAAGAGCTATTTGTATTTTTAAGCTAAAATATCGTTCATATATTTTTTAGATCGATTCGCTTTCAGAAGAGAAACTG
>JAHDDN010000560.1 GCA_020629335.1 Chitinophagales bacterium
ACGAAAGAGAAGATGAATTCACAGATACTAAATTTGCGTTTATTGCAGGATATACGTCAGGAGGGGCTGCTTATGGAATAACTCACGAAGAATTTGGAGTTTTCACCAGAAGAAAGAGAAGCTCGTATATATTTTACACAAAGGATAAATCTCCAGAACAAACTTCAACTGAAATTATCAGGACTTTAAAATTAAGTCATGTGGAGTAATAAGCTCCTTGCAATAATTCCGCATAGGGATAGCAGTGGTATGTGGCGTCGAGAACCGACTTACGGAACTTAGGGATGCGATGGCTGGCCCGAAGGGCAGACAAGCAGCCCTTAGTGGAGTAGGAGGTGAACAGCCACATAAGAACGGATAGCCCGACGGCTGCGCCTTCGGCGAATGATTAATGCGTAATGATGAATGATTAATTTTTTTGTCGCTGCGCTCTTTGTTTATGCGAGCGCAGCGGGATGCGCCAAATTAATTAAGTTTTTAATATCCGAAAATTTGCCATTCATCATTCATCGCTATTTAATATCATTTACAAGCCTTAATAAAAGATAAATTACTATATTTGGCGCTGGATATTAAGGAATAGGGGGAGTAGCGTAAATATAAGGAAGTGATAATGGTTTATGTTTAGGTCCCTTAGTTAGAAAAATGAAAAATATGTTATTAGGGGGCAAATCAAGTAAAACAGGTAAAACAGATAATACGAACAATGAAAATCTATTTTTAGAGGGCGTTTTGTATATTAATTCTGCTCAATGGTTAATGGCATATCTTATTTTTGAAAAAATATTTGAGAAGCAAAAAGATAAAACAATTCCTGTTTTGTATAATTTTGCGCTCTGTAATTTTTATGCCAAAAAATATAAAACAACTATTTCATTATTAAATGAAGCCTTGCGATCTGTTAGCTTTAAAATGCCCTCTAATAATACCAATAAGATTATTCCTGATAGTTTATTAGAGGATGAGTATCGTAATAATTATTACAAGAAAGCCCTTAGCTCAACTATTGCGGAAATCAATCAATCAGAAGTGCAATTGCGAATAAGAAGGTTGTTGATAGACACCTATTTGGAAATAGAAAATTGGCAAGAGATCAAAAGGCTATCCAAATTGACTGATATGGCTAAATGTGAAAATGTAAGGATTGCATTTGAGAAAGCGAAATTAGCTACCCAACAATGAAAGTAAAGTAAAATAACCTAGAATAACCTAATTTAACACTAAAATAAAAATATAAAATGACATTAAGAGAAATAAGTTATGCCTATTCACAAGGGGAGGACCTTGCTAAAATTAATCAAATGTATAAAACAGTCCTTGAAAATATTGAGGAAAATGATAAAATTGAGTTTTGGAAACATGTGTGTGGCTATGCCAATGTTGAAATGATTCAGCATTTGATATCTATTGATTGGGAGCCTCGGAGAGTGGAAGATAACTACAAAAATACCCCTCTTCATTTTTTAGTAGATAGGGATATTGACTATAAAGATAAGAGGGATGTACGTCAATCAGCAGCAATTTTATTAGAAGCAAAAGTAAGTCCCCTAAGAAAAAATGATAGAGGAGAAACTGCCTTGATGTTAGCAGCTAAAATAGGATGTTTTGAATTGTTAGCAGTCTGTGAAGAAAATAAAAAGAAAACAGATATGGTAGATTCCAAAGGAAATACCTTATTGCACATTTTAGCAGACGCATCAGGAAGTTATGTCTCAAGTTTAGCTTATGCTAAAAGGGATTTGGATAAAAATTTGGAGGACAGCTCATTTGATCCCAATAATGATTATAAAGTGAAGCGCAGAGAAGAATTAAAATTGAAATTGGAGGAGGAACAAAATAACTTAAATCGCTTAGTTCGCTTTGCTGAAATGTGTTTGCAATTTGGTCACGACCCATTTATAAAAAATGGAAGAGATGAAACGGCTAATGATATAGCGATTCAAAAAAAATCTAAGCATATTGGCGCTTTATTAAGTGGAGCGGATTTTGATGATCCTGAGAAAAAAGCATTGTTTATTGATGCTGGCGGACAGGATATTCATCAAGCCTGTATGAATGACGATTTAGAAGCGATTAATGCCTTGATTAAATTAGGAGTGGCTCTTGATAGTGAATATGACCAAGAGGGGCACAAATTTCAAGGATTGCTACCACTTTCTATTGCAGTGTCTAATCACAATGCGGACTGTGTAGAGGCTTTATTAAAAGGAGGTGCAAATTCTATGCTTAATGACAGTAAGTCTTGGCATCCTCTCAGGTATTTATATTCGACCCAATCTTCCTTAAAAACAAATTCTAAGGATTTTGAAAACAAGGCTTTCCCAAAAATACTGAAATCGTTTATAGGAGCGGGTTATGATATCAATTCCTTATTGGATGATGATGAAAATACTTTATTAACGATATCGGCAAAGTCAGCTGATTCATTAAGAATGTATAATGGTAATACTATTGCCAAAACAATCATTGATGAAGTCATTTTCGCGAATGCAGATCTAGACAAAACAAATAAAGATGGTATTACTGCGCTAATGTATTTGTGTGCCGCCAGCCCTGATAGAGTGGAGCGTGAATTATTAACACTATTAGAAGAAGGTGCCTCAACAGAATTAAAAGATAAAAATGGTAAAACGGCTTTAATGTATGCCATCAGTAATAAAGATAAAACTGCTGCCAAAAACTACTGTGAACTAATAGAACAATTTGGAGACTTATTAATTAATGATAAAGATAATTCTCAAAAATCTGCACTCGAGTATGCGGTAGAACAAAATAATGAAAATTTAGTTGGCTGGCTTTTGGAAAGACAGTAAGGAAATGAAAAAGTAAATTAATTTAATATGGATAAAATATTTTTAAACGCCTGTAAGAATAATCAAAAGGGTATCGTTCAAACTTTTCTAAAGAAAGGAGGAATTAATATAGACAAAAGGGATGCACAAGGTAATACCCCCCTATATTATGCTTCTAAAAAAGGGGGCAGAGATATCGTGAAGATGTTGGTAGAAAAAGGAGCTGATGTAAATATGGCCAATAATTATAGTTCTACTCCTTTGCATATTGTATCTCAAACAGGAAACAA
>JAHDDN010000561.1 GCA_020629335.1 Chitinophagales bacterium
AGGGACGATCTGTGCTTCTCCCATTTCGAAGACTGGTTCGGCTTTTTCTATTTTAAGTGCTGATTTTTGGGCGCTAAGTCTTGAAGAATGGGTTAATAAAACTACTAGTAAAATAAAGAGATGAATGAATAATTTCATAAGCTATTTTTCTCAAAATAAATAGATTCTGTTTTGCTCAGTTTGTCAAAGAGTCAAATATAAGAAATAATATAGAATTTAACATTAATGCAAATACTCCTTTGTAGTTTATAGCTGTCCATACCTCATTTGTTATTTTTTTTATTAGGCGCATCCCAATCCTTATTTTTCATCGGACTGTAGGGGCGGTACCCATGTGTCCGCCCTCCGATGAAAAATAAGGATTGCGGCGGGCTATCCGTTCTTATGCGGCTATGCTGCTCCTACTCCACTAAGGTCTGCTTGTCTGCTAAAGCCAGCCTGCGCACACCTAAGTTCCGTAAGTCGCTGCATGAACGCCACATACCACTTCTATCCCTATGCGAATATTTCACACGCTTGCTGAATACACACTTGTAATAGTGCAATTTTAGTAAATTTTCTCTAAAAACAGTATCTTTAGGAGGATATACCAAATCAAACATAATGAAAAAAAACACATTATTATTACTTGCCACATTTTGTTTTACATGGATTCATGCCCAAGTATGGGAAGGAGATTATATCATTAATTATCCTTCAGATGTGGAAAATTTTCCTTCCAACTGTAATTGTACTGAAATTACTGGGACTTTATTCTTAGGTTCCTCAACTGTTACCCCAGGAGAACCTTTTTATGATATAAGTACTTTAAGTTCATTAGAATCTGTGGGGGGCTTGATTATAGAAAATACAGAATTGACTAATTTAGAAGCGCTCTCTAACTTGACAGCTATTAATGGTGATTTTATCATAGAATCCAATCAGGAATTATCTAGCATTTATGCCCTTTCTAATGTCGAAGAGATTAGCGGAGATATAAGAATATCAAGTTCAGATTTGACTTCTCTATATGGAATCACTCAACTGACCACTGTCAAGAGTATGGATATACACCTAAGTAATTTTGATACCTCTATAGATATGCCAAACTTAGAATCTGTAGAGGAAAATTTAATTTTAGATGCTAAAATAGCAACTAATGGCTTCAATAATTTAACTTATATCGGTGGGGATTTGCATTTGAAAATCAGTTCCTCTGAATTGGATGGCTTCAATAATTTACCTGCTATTGGAGGAGACTTTTTCATCAGAAATAGTTCTTATGCTAAATTTGTAGGTTTTGAAAATTTAACGACTGTATATGGTGATTTGTTTTTGAGGAGTATTTATCTAGCAGTAGACACTATTGATTTAAGTAGTATAGAAGTGATAGAAGGAAATTTACGTTTATGGCAAAATGGGAATATAGATTTTGTGTTTAATCCATCTATGCTAACTATAGGTGGATATTTGGAGATCAAAAACCATCATGGTAGTGAGCTAAGCTTTTTGCCTTCTATAATTGATTTAGGTGGCCCACTGTATATTTATGATTGTAATGGGCTGGAAACTATGAACAGTTTAGAAAATCAAACCCAATTAGATACCTTAATTATTAATAATAATGAAAGTTTAATTAACCTCAGTGGTTTTTCTAATTTAGAAACATTGGGTTATCTAAATATAGAAGGGAATGAGGACTTAGCCTATATTAGTGGTTTTTCTTCTTTAGTAGAAGTAGAGAACGATATAAAAATACATTATAACCCCAATTTAAAAAATGTCGATGGACTATGGCAATTAGCTAATGTGGGAGGCGATTTTTTGATTGAGGAAAATACGGAACTAATACAACTGAATGGATTGGCCAACCTAACTGAAGTTGGAGGAGCCTTGGAAATTATTGACAATAGTGATTTAAATAATATCAATGGCTTACTCAATTTAGAAAATATCGAAGGAATAAATGTAAGTGAAAATATCAACTTACTAAGTCTTGATAATGCTTTTCAAAACTTGGAAACACTAGGTTTTTTAAAGATAGAATCTAATTCAATGGAAAATATTAATAGTCTTTCCAACCTCCTTAATATCACAGACTATCTTTCTATTAGGATAGATAATGTAGATGGCTTGTCAAACTTAGAAACAATAGGCGGTTATGCCAAATTAAGTATCAAAGATAGCCATTTGGACAGTCTGTCTATGCTGAATTCAATCGGTCAATATCTTTCTATTTATGGCAGTGAAAATTTATTGAATTTGGATGGCTTAGTTAATGTACAAGCAATTGGTGGAAGTATTGGTATTGGAGAACAAGCCGTCGGAGCAGACCCAGAGAATCCTGTCTTTTATAATAACGTTAATCCGCTACTAAATAACTGTTGTGTGATTGAATGTTGGTATTTCAATGAAATAGTAGCTGGTGATTATTATATCAATGATGAAAACCCAACTGGATGTAGTAGTTTAGAAGATATTTTCATTAGTTGTGAAGAAGAGTCTTGTGAAATATTGGTAGATTGTGAAGGGGAGGCAGGTGGTGAGGCTTTAGTCGGAAGCCCTTGTGATGATGGAGATGATACCACAGGAAATGATGTTTTTTTAGACGATTGTAACTGCATGGGTGAATTAATTGATTGCCAAGGAGAAGCAGGCGGTGAGGCTTTAGTCGGAAGCCCTTGTGATGATGGGGATGAAACGACAGGCAATGATGTTTATTTAGATGACTGTAACTGCATGGGTGAATTAATTGATTGCCAAGGAGAAGCAGGCGGTGAGGCTTTAGTCGGAAGCCCTTGTGATGATGGAGATGAGGCAACTAATAATGATGTCTATTTAGATGATTGTAGTTGCGAAGGGGAATTCCCAATTAGCATAGAGGTATTGATGGAATCTAATCGCTTGATCGCTATATACGATATCTATGGCCGTAATCTGAATTATGATGAATTAAAAACAGGGGTTTACATTCTATTATTTCAAACGGACAATACTTTAAGGAGTAGAAAAATTTTGATGAATTAAAAACGCTATCATCACACATTAAAAAGCGGCCCCGATAGAAACGGTATGTGGCGTACATGGCAGTGCTTACGGAAC
>JAHDDN010000562.1 GCA_020629335.1 Chitinophagales bacterium
ATGATTCATATAATTATGGAATATTCTGGGCAAGATCATATCCGGGATATGTTTTGCACAAAGGAGGTATTGATGGTGTATATTCTTTGATTTATTACAATCCTGAAAGTAAAATAGGTGTAACAGCCTTTACAAATGCTCAAGATGAAGATTTTGGAGGAGTAATCCAAATTTTAAGGAAGTATGAAAAGAAAATCGGAAGCCTGTAAGAATCAATGTGTAGGATGTTAATGCTTAGCAATAGCTGGGGACACTGCATAGACATGACCGCGTTAAGCAAATGAAAAATAATATCAAGAAATTATATATTTCTCCTTTGGAATTAAGATTAACCATCAATGACTAAGGCATAGGCAGTCACTAATTTCTTATCCCATATTTTATAATATTTGGCCAATCATCTGGATAGACACAATTTCTTATGGAGCCTTCGTCAGCTCCTTTAAATGGTTCTTTGATATTTAGATAATTTTATAATTATCATTTAACTCCTCTCCTACTTTAAAGTCTATAATTGCAATACCTAAATCGTAGGCATAATCAGTAATTTGAATTGAAACTATGACAATATCGATTGAAAATATTTGATCAAAATAAAATGAATGAAATAAGAAGAAAAACTGTTAGATGTGTTTTAAATTACATACGTAAAGTAAAAACAACATATGGCTATCATAAGTATAATGTAATAGCTTCTGTGTCTCTACTTAGCATATCATTATATGACAGATACAACAAAGTAAAAATATGAAACTATTACAACTCATACTTGCACTGGTAATTCCTTTCATGGTGATAAGCCAAGAAGACATTAAGTATTTAGAAGAATTAGATTTAGAGCAAATAAAACCAAATTCAAAGCAAAAGATTTGGTTAAAAATGATTGATGGCGGTATGTCACATCCTATAAATATTCCAGTTGTTATTGTCAGAGGATCGAAACCAGAACCTGTTTTGGGAATGTTTGCAGCAATTCATGGTAATGAATTAAATGGCATAAAAGTCATACAGGAAGTATTGGACGAAATAGATGAAAAAGAATTTCAAGGGACTCTTATTGCTATACCAGGAATCAATGGAATCAGTATACCTCAACATCGACGAAGGTATATTGATGAAGAAGATCTCAATAGAAACTTCCCTGGAAAAGAGAAAGGCAATAGATCACAACAGTATGTGTGGCAGATAAACAACAAAATCTTAACCAAGCTTAACTACTTGATAGACATGCATACCGCAAGTTTTGGTCGAGAAAACTCACTATATATTAGAGCTGCCATGCACAATGATACCATTGCTAAAATGGCTACATTACAAGATGCGGATATTATCCTCAATAGTAATGGAATGCCAAGTGCTCAAGAACAAATTGCCGCGACTCGAACCATGAGAGCAGAAGCTATGCTCAAAGGGATTCCTTGTATTACTGTTGAATATGGAAACCCCCAAATATATCAGCCCGAAATGATACAACGAGGTAAAACAGGAATGATGAATATTTTGAGTTGGCTAAATATGATTGACAAAGAAATTATTCCACTAAATGAACCTGTAATTTGTAAAAAATCATATTGGATTTATGTAGAAGAAGGTGGCTACTTAGAGGTTCTCGTTGATCTAAAACAAAAACTAAAAAAGGGAGAATTGATAGCTATCATGAGAAATCCTTTTGGAGATATCTTAAATAAATATTACTGCCCTGAAGATGGAATTGTTATAGGGAAAAGCAGTAACCCTATAAATATGAATGGAGGTAGAATCATTCATTTAGGAATTTACATGAATTGATCAAACATCTTCAATTATGAAGCTTAGCTTATGAATCTGACACCTTGGTTAATTACGACTTTTACAGTAATAGCGATATACCATTTAGACAAATGGGAAAATAGATATCTAAAATCCATATTTGATTGGGTTCCGGCTATTCTACTAGCCTATATTATTCCTGCTTTTGTTTCAGGCATCTTGGGTGAAAGTTTTGCTGATGATAATATCCATGAATATAGTAAATCATTTTTTATACCAATGGCAATTATTGCTGTGATGAGTAGTCTATCATTCAAGCAATTAAAGTCTATAGGATGGAAGCCGATATTGATTTTTGTTTCTGGTTCTTTTTGGATAGCCTTATTTCCTGTAGTCTTTGTCTCAGTCTTTAAAGAATGGAATTTGGTCAAAGATCTTTTAGTAGCTCAAGAATATTGGAAAGGATTACCTCCGATAGTTGGTAGTTGGATTGGTGGAAGTACGAGTCAGCTGGTTCTAAAAGAATTGGTGGACTGCCCTGAAAATGTATTTTTAACAATACTTATTATAGATAGCATCTTAGTCAACATATGGACAATCCTAATGTTTCAAGGCATCAAGAAAAGCAATGCATTGAATAGTTGGCTGGGTATAACCAATCCAGAAATGCCCGATGAATTACCTAAATATGACAAACAAGCAATGAGTCCAGTCATATGTTTTATTAGTTTTATTTTGATTGTTCTTCTGGTCAATGTTTTCGTCAATAGCTTTATAATGAAAATTATTGTCTTATCAATGCTAGGATTTTTATTAAGTAATTATTTTTCAAATTGGAATTATTCGTTTGTTCTAAAGCTAGGAAGTATTCTAATATTGGTAGTTATGGCCATTCTTGGATTAAAATTATCTTTCAGTTCATTTAATATTGGAATTGAGTTACCAGTATTTTTAGTGATTTGGCTGATTGGTCATTTTATCTTTATGCTTATTGTGGCAAAAGTGTTGAATGCCAACATAGCTTGGGTTCCTATAGCAAGTATGGCAAATGTAGGTGGAATAGCCACCGCTCCAGCAGTTACAGCGGCATATGAGAAAAAATGGATGCCACATGCCATAATATTAGCAATCTTGAGTATGGCAACTGGTACATTTTGGGGTATGTCAACAATCTATTTGCTTAAACAAGTAATTTGACTCATTGACAAATGTTGTACTCTTTTAAAAAAAATATTTATTGTAAATGAGCATCACATCCACTCTATCGAGTGATGTTAATGTTCATAATGTCAAAAAACATGAAAACAAACAGAAC
>JAHDDN010000001.1 GCA_020629335.1 Chitinophagales bacterium
CTATTGGGGGTTCTGTGGACTTGAGAGGCTATGACCACCCACTACCTGAGGCTTTTAACAAAGAAAATACAAACCAAAACATAAACTTTATTTCTTGGCAAAATGGTAAATACATTCAAGTAGATGATGTATTTACAGAAGTAATCTCTAAAAGAGGGAAAGTCTGGAAAGTTAAGAAAATTGCTAAGGATAAAGAATTCTACTTAGTAACAGATGGTGAAGGTAAGTATTCACATGGTGAGACTATAAAAGAAGCTAAAGAAGATTTGATTTATAAACTTTCTAATAGGGATAAATCAGTTTTTGAGGGTATGGATTTAGATAAGCCTATGGAGTTCTCTAAAGCTGTTGAATGTTATCGAGTTATTACTGGGGCTTGTTACTCACAAACAAAGGCATTTGTTGAAGAAAATAATCTAAACAAAGATACTTATACAATCAATGAGATTTTAGAAGTGACGAAGGGGGCTTATGAGTCTGATACTTTTGCTAGGTTCTTCAAAGCCAATTAAACTATGCAAAAAACTATTATTAATCAAACGCTGCATAATATAATTATCAAAGACAAACTATCTTTTATCATAGATTTTTTAGCTAATGTAGCTATTAAATTAGCTGAGAATCAAGATGATGAAAAGGTGATTTTTGATTGTGTGGCGTTTTTAAAGAGTAAATTAGGATGAATAAATCAGTATATAAAATATTAACTTCTGAAGATGTTAGGCTATCAAAAAACTTAATTGATACCATTAAGGGAGAAACAAGGGTAATTGAAAATCACGACGACCCAAACGCAATAATTGATTGTTGGAATAGTCTTCAAGAAATCAATAATCTAATGATTAAAAAGATTGATTGTAATGAGTTAGATGTAAGAACTAATAGGTCTAAAGATTTGGAACTGTACTTTGTCATTAGGCTAATGAAAGACCTTTTTTATCTAGGTGATTTAAAGTTAGCCGAAAATATATTTAATGAGATTATACCTATTGAACAGTATGAAAAAGCTAATGAAATGGTTGATTCTTATTTTAATGATATTGAGAAATATCCAGAAGATGGTGGTTTTTATGGCTTTTTTGGTGGAATGTATGGCGATATGTTAGAAGATGAATATTATAGTCAATTTGAAAATGAATAAACTATGACAAAACCACTAGTAAAAAAACAACTCATTAAAGCAGCAATCAAAAACATTAATGAATTTGGATTCCAAGAAGTTGATAGCGAAAATATATTAACAGATATCATTTATGCTGGATTGTTCAAGTCCATGCTAAAAGACAATTTAGGGAATGGTTCTTTGATTGATGAATGTATTAATGAGTTATTGGATGAAATTAAAAATAATGAGATATGAATTTTTATAAAAAACCACCAGAAGATTATACTAATAGAATACAATTCTATGTAATAATTAATGACGGTTCTTCAAATTTTGAAGTTTATACTGATAGCAATTTAAGTATAGATGAGATAAAACACACATTAGTAAATAGGTTGCTTGAAAACAATAAGGAAATTAAGACTATAAAAATAACACATACAGCAACCAAAGAACAAGATGATCGTATTGCTGAGTTTATTGATGGTTTTTTGAATGAAAATGAATAAACTATGAGCCTACACATATACATAGTAAAATACAAAACAGAAACAAAAAAGACTAAAGACTGCTTTGTTTTTGAGCCTATTAATAAAGTACTTGGTGAATATAATCTTATAGAAATTCCAGATAGAAGATTCATTCAGTTATATCCAAATAGCGCAAGAGTTAAAGAGATTCAAGTTTTAGAAACAGAATATTTATACGAATCTAATATAACTCATAACCTTGGAAGGATGGCAGATAAGGCAGGTATTTATAAAACTATTTGGCGACCTTATCGGCTACATAAAGACTATGTAGGTTTTAAGGATGATTATAAGGCTGAAATGGAGTTTGAAGACAAAGTAGATGTGATTGCTAGGGATTTAATTAAACCTATTGAGGTAGGGCTTGAACTGCTTAGAGAAAAGCCTAATTATTTCAAAACCTTTAATCCTTCTAATGGGTGGGGTAGTTATGATGGATTTGTAGATTTTGCAAGTAAATATTTACAGGCTTTGAAAGATAATCCAGATGGATTGATTTTGTGTAGTAGGTAATTTTTAAAAAATGAAAGATGATTAAGAAAATAGAAAATCTATACTATTACTTTTTGCTTGAGCTTTCAAATTGGAGGAATAAGCAAAAAATAAAAAAACTAAAGAAAAAGCTTTCAAGCTTGGATTGGATTATTGGTATCGAAAAATGCGACGATCCAAAAGTTTTAAAGGCTTATAAAGAGACTGAAACACAAATTAGGTTATTAGAAATTATGATTTGGTAAAAACTTTTCCTAACAAGTTCTTTGATAATAACGGTAGTTGGATTATATTTGTGGCACAATCCGCCAGATTGTATTTATAAATTGTAATTCATTACTCAAATAAAAAATAGTAAAGATTTACAGGGTAGCACTTTGTGTTACTTCACTCTGATTACAGTTGTGATACATTCTGGCGGATGGTCACGGGTGCTACTCCTGTGTACTTATTTTTATTATTTAACTACTTAAAACCCATTCGCCAGATGAGTAAGTATAATACTACCGTTGTATCTAATCCAGATACCAAAATCAAAGAATTAATTAGTGATTTTTTTAGCGTTGAATCGCTCCCAGATGTTTGCAAAAACATTTCATCTGCTATGCAAGAAGTACGCTCAAATGATAATTTAACGCCTCAATATAAAGAGGATTTGCTTTGGAGTTTATCAAGGATAAGTATTTTTTTGATTGAATTGAAAGAAGGATAATTAACCACTATAAAAAACTATAAAAGATATGTACTTATATAATACTTTTTTTACTGATGTATTGCCAATTGTTCAACCAAAAGCAGCATCTATACTCCTTTTTATAGCGAATTATAAAAATCAAAACTATGGCAAATCGCCATCTATTCAGCAAATAAAAGACCATACTTCAATTGGTAGAGATTCAATCAATAATAACATTAAAATTCTAATAGTAGCTGGATTCTTAGAGAAAAGACAAACTACTAATAATATAAATGGAAGGTTTGGTAAAATTGAGTATAAAATTAAATGCGCTCATATATCATTCAATTATTAAAAACATAACACATATAAAAAAGTAATAAAAAACTATGGCTAGACCGCCCAAAAAAGGACTTGATTATTTTAATGTTGACTGCTATTTTGATAATAGTTTGCAATATATAGAATCCAAACATGGCCTTGAATCAATTGGCATTTTATTGAAATTATGGCAAAGTATTTATAGTGATGAAGGTTACTATTTAAGTTTTGATATAGATGATGAAGAGTTGTTTTGTGCTAAATATAGAGTTGATGAAAATGAATTTAAGCTCATTTTAAAATCATTCTTTAAGAAAGGAATATTTAATGAACAGATGTACAAAGAGCATTCAATATTAACATCTCAAGGATTGCAAAAACGTTACCAAAACATATGCAAAGCTGCTAAAAGAAAAGGTATTTTTATTGAAGAAAAATATAGATTACCAAAGCTTATAACCGATGAACTAGAAGCTGAAAATGATGATAAACCCCAAAAACCTGTGGTTTCTTCCGAAGAAACTGTGGTTTCTTCGGAAGAAACCCAAGTTAATGACGGTGATAATCGACAAAGGAAAGGAAAGGAAAGTAAAGAAAAGGAAAATACTGTTTTTATAAATGACGAAAATCCAAAAAATTCAAATCCTTCACCTAATAACACAAACACACCTAAAAACCCAAATAATGAGCAGGGACTAGGCGGGGGCGGAGCGCAAAATTTAATTCATTTTGAAATGCCAGACGATGAAAAGGAGCGTAAAGCATTATTCTTTGAAATTGAAATGTACTTGAACCTAGCGAAAAAGCAAAAAGATACTGAAGCTGTTAAACACTACGGGGCGCAAATGGGAAGGTATAAGGCACACGTCAAGCGATTACATAAGACATCAGTTTTTTATGATGAGACTACAACAGCTTTTCAGTTTCTTTTTGGTAATCAAATTTTCATACAGAGATCATCTAGGGATTTGAGAATTGATGAAAAAAAGTTTGTTAGTAAAAAATATACTCAACCTTTCAAAGACAAACACGCAAGTGTAACGGGTTATTGGAAATCACAAACAGACTTTCAAAATCACTATAGAAACTTTGTGAACCTTCAGCAAAAACTACAAAACAAATGAAAAGTGAAAAGTATAAAAGTTTAGAAAAGATAGCTTTTGAGTTTCAGTCTGACGTTCCAATGCCATCAAATGCAGAAACGGAAAAAGCGATTATATCAAATTTGCTAATAGATGAAAATGCTTTTATAGAGGCTGCTGATATTATAAATTCTGACTGTTTCTACAATCAAGAAAATAAAGCAATTTATCAGATAATCGAAAGCTTGAAAAAAGAGAACAAGCCAGCTAATCCAATTTTGATAGCGCAAAGGGCAAAATCTTTAGGTTTTGAAGATGTGATAAATACCACTTCATTAACTGAATTAAATAAGTTTCATTCAAGGATAAACATTAGAGTATTTTGTGAGGACTTGTATAAACTTTGGCAATCAAGACTTCAAATAACATTAGCATTTGATATACTTAAAAATGTAAAGAATGATGGTTTAGCTTCTCAAGGTGGTTTAGATATTATTCAAAATTACATTAGTGATGCTTGGAATACTACAGGTACTAAGATTCATACAATGCACGAATTAAGCCAAATGACAATTGAGCATTTAGAAAAGGCTGTAGAAAGAGGAAATGAGTTAACGGGTTTAAATACTGGATTCCAAGATTTAGACAGAGCGATAGGAGGCTATCAAAAGGGATGCTTAATAACTGTAGCTGCACGTCCTTCATTTGGTAAATCTGCCTTTTTAACACAAGGTTTTAGGCATCAGTCAAGATTGGGTTTTCATCCTTTAATGGTAACCTTAGAAATGAAAGAGATTGAGGTGATGATGCGTATAAAATCATCTGTTACTGATATTGAAAACTGGAAAATAAAACAGGCTAATTTAAGAGGTTTTGAGTTGCAGCAGCTTAAAGAACAAATGAATCAATATAAAGATTGGAACGGAACGATAATAAATAAAGGGGGTGCTGATATAAACTTTATAAGAGCAATTGCACAAAGGCTAAAGCTACAAGGTAAGTTATCAAGCATCTTTATTGATTACTTACAAATAATGTCCTCTTTGGATAAGGGTAGCAATAGAGATACACAAATAGGAAATATTACAAGAGGCTTAAAGCAGTTGGCAATGGACTTAGATGTTCCTGTTATCATAGGCTGTCAAACTGGAAGGGGAGCAGAAAGAAGGGGAGGGGAAAAAAGAACACAACTGCAAGACCTTAGAGAGTCTGGAAGTATCGAAAATGACAGCGATATAGTTTTATCGCTTTACTTACCTACTCGATATGGATTTGATAAAGACGTAGATGGCAATAGTAATGACTTAGGTGATTCAATGATAATTTGCGATGTAGATATTTTGAAGAACAGACATGGGGGCTTAGGTACTAAGAAGTTTAAGTTTCATCAAAAATATCAAAGGTATTACGGGATTGATAGCATTGAGGATTCAGCAAGCAAAACACTTACACCAATCAAACAAGCTGAAGTAGTTGGGGATTTACCGTTTTAAAACAAATAGATATGAGAATAGACAATTTAATAGAAATAGAAAATTATAACGAATTATATAGAGTATCTCTTAAATCATACTTACAAATGATTGACCAAGAAAGCAATCAAGACAAAAAAAAACAATTGATTAAGGAGTGTAAGGATTATGTAATTAGCTTTAGAGAAGGGCATTTAAAAGAGTATTCTCAAGTGATAAATTACACCCCAAATCAATTTAAACATCTTTTATCAACTAATAACACAAACACTTAATTATAAATTTTTAATCATTATGGTAAATAAAATTTCTTATACAGAATTTATCGAATCTAAAACCAAGAAAGTAATTGATACTGGATTTGATATAAAGCTAGAAGACTTAAATCCTATGCTTTTTGATTGGCAAAAAACAGCCGTACAAATAACATTAAAAAAAGGTCGCTTTGCACTCTTTTTTGATTGTGGGCTAGGTAAAACAATCCAACAACTCGAGTGGAGTAGCCAAGTCGCAAAACATACAAACAAAAAAGTTTTAATACTTGCACCTTTGGCAGTAGTAGCACAGACAAAATTGGAAGCTAAAAAATTCAATATTGATATTTCAAATGTTGACATTATAAACTATGAGCAATTAAAGAATTTAGATTTATCTGTTTATTCTGGTGTTGTTCTAGATGAAAGTTCTATCCTTAAAAACGAAAAAGGCAAAACAGCACAGTTTATACTTGAATCATTTAAGCATTTTAAATACAAATTAGCTTGTACAGCAACACCGTCGCCAAACGATCATATGGAGTTAGGTATGCACTCTGAATTTTTAGGCGCAATGTCTTACAATGAAATGCTTGCAATGTATTTTGTACACGACAGTAGCCAAACGCAAAAATGGAGATTGAAAAAACACGCTTATGATGAATTTTGGAAATACGTTTGTAAGTGGTCGATGGCTGTTGACGACCCTAAAAGATTTGATGAAAACGTAAAAGGGTATGCCCTTCCAGAGATTAAATTTATTGAACACGTTATCAAAGTGGAAAACAATACAGGAAACCTTTTTAATGATGCTGCTGTAAGTGCAACAGATTTACACCGAGATTTAAAAAGGTCACAAGATGATAGGATTGCTAAAACTGTAGAGTTAGTAAATTCAAACAACGAACAATGGATTGTATGGAGTTTGTCAAATGATGAGGCAAAGAAAGTAAGTAAGGCTATTGAAGGTTCTGTAAACGTGGAAGGTAAAACAGACAAAACTAAAAAGGTAAATGATTTATTAGGATTTGCTAATAATGAGTTTAGGGTTTTAGTCACTAAAGGCAAAATAGCATCCTTTGGAATGAATTACCAGAATTGCCATAATATGGTTTTTACAAGCTATGATTTTAAGTTTGAAATGTTCTATCAACAGGTTAGAAGGTGTTACCGATTTGGACAAACAGAAAAAGTAAAGGTGCATATCCTTGTGCCAGAATCACAAATAAATGTAAGACAAACTATTTTAGAAAAAACCAAAAAACATAAAGAAATGATTACGGAAATGGCGAAGTATTCAGCAGATACCGATTATACAGCTAAAAAACAAATAAGCGCAAATTATAGAGAGGATGTAATTACAGATAATTATGAGGTATTGTTTGGTGATTGTGTAGAAAGGATGAAAGATATTGAAGGTGAAAGTATAGACTATTCCTTTTTTAGCCCCCCCTTTGGTGCTTTATATGTTTTTTCAGATGACCCTAATGATATGTCAAATGTTGATTCTGATGATGAATTTTGGCAACACTTTGAGTATTTGATACCAGAGTTAAATAGAGTTTTAAAAAAGGGTAGGCTAGTTACATTGCATATTATGCAAGGAACTACTGGTATAGGTAAAGATGGGTTTTATTCTATCAAAGATTATAGGGGGGAAATAATAAGACTTTTTCAAAATAATGGTTTTTATTTTCATGCTGAAAAAGCTATTAGGAAATGTCCACAATTAGCAGCTATAAGAACAAAAAACAGCCAATTGTTGTATGGACAAACAAAAAAAGACCAAACCATTAATAGGATGGGGCTTGCTGACTATTGTATAACTTTTCGTAAAGCTGGCAAAAATGAAGTTCCTGTTTTAACTGATTTACCTTTTGAAGACTGGTGTGAAATGGCTGAATCTCAATGGTTCACTGGTTATGTTTGGGATGATATTTCAGAAAGCGATGTATTGAAATATCGTGCTGGAAGGGATAAGAGTGATGAAAGACACATAACACCCACGCAATTAGAGACCATTAAAAGATGTACTTTGCTTTGGTCAAATGAAGGTGATACTTGTCTATGTCCTTTTGGTGGCATTGGTAGCGAGGGTTTCCAATGGCTAAAACTTAATAGGAAATCTAAAAACATCGAATTAAAGCCATCCTACTTCGACATCAACGCCAAAAATCACAAAGCAGCGATGCAAGAAAAAGCACAATTATCGCTTTTTTAAAAACTTATCAACTAATAACACAAATAATATAAAAATATGAAATTTACAGTAGATTCAAAAGCATTTCTAAAAGAGGTGCAGTTAATAAACACAATTGTTAACAACAATCCAGTACTCCCAATTTTGGCAGACGTACTATTGACTTTAAAAGGTAATAATTTGTCTTTACGAAGTAGCGATTTAGAAATTAATTTATCAAGCATCTTAACGGTAGATGGCAAAGACGACGGTGAAATATGCGTAAATGCTAAAATGCTAAAAGATACCTTAGCGGCTTTACCACAGCAGCCGATAATTTTTAGTGCAAACTTAGAAAGCTTCAAAATTGATATAAAAGCTGAAACGGGTGAATACTCTTTTGTTGGTGAAGATTCAGAAGATTTTCCTGATTTAATAGATGTTCAATATACTCAAAATCTAAGCATAGATTCAAAAGTTTTAGGTAGGGCTTTTGATATGACAAACTTCGCCACAAGCACAGACGAGTTAAGACCAGCAATGACAGGTGTTTTAATTGAGTCAGAAGACAATAAACTGAATTTTGTAGCTACCGATGCACATAAGCTCTCTAAACACGTTAAATCTTTCGATACAGCCTTTAAAAGCCCTATCAATGTAATTGTGCCTAGAAAGGCAGTAAATGCCTTAAATGCGTCCTTAAATGGCTTTGTGGGCGATGTTGATGTACAGGTATCGGACAGAAATATTATTTTTAATGTTGGTGGTGTAGAAATAGCTGCTAGATTGGTAGCTGCCAGATACCCAAATTACAACTCTGTTATTCCCGAAAATAACAAGGTTATGACTGTTAATAGGATTGATTTATTAAACAGCGTTAAGCGTTTGTCTATCTTTTCAAACAAGACTACCTATCAATTAAGCTTAGAGGTTAAAAACAATTCTTTGAAGGTTTCTTCTAAAGATTTAGATTTTAATAATGAAGGTATTGAAGACTTGATTGTTGAATATTCAAGCGAGCCTATTCACATAGCTTTTAATGCTAAATACTTACTAGAATTATTAACGGCTTTAGATTGTGAGAGCATAGATTTTAGATTTTCTACACCTCAAAAAGCTGGAATTATTGAACCTTCATTAAGTGATGAAAGTGAAAAAACGTTGATGCTTGCAATGCCTATAATGATAACTGATGAAGCTTAAAAATTAGAGATATGAGTTGTTATAGAAATACATTATACATAACGCTAAACGGTAAAACTGAACAGAAAACTAAGTTTACCAAAGAGCCAATAAATGAAGATTTTGAGGAACAAGATATTGAATTTTTGAATGGTAAAAAGGTACGTCTCTTTAAGAGGATGCCTTTTATGAGAAACCAAAATAATGAGTCTTGGAATAAAAAACCTATTTACACATTGATGCCTCCTATTGAGTTGAAGAAATCAATAAGCATCAAACAATTTTATGAGGGGAAAGATAAAGCATTGATTGCTGAATTAAACCTTATAAAAAAATCTTATCAGTATTTTCATTTAACTGATATTCAGAAGAAAGCTTTTGATTTAGGTTTTTTGTCAGACAATAAGTCAATAACAACTCTGAATTTAAGGAATAGATACCCTAATTATAGTCACTCACAATGTTATTACGCTTTAGTTAGTTTATCAAGGAATGGATTTTGTAAAAAGGGGCGTGGTAAGTTTCATTTTACAGTAGGCTTTGATGAAATTCAATCTTTGGAGTTTGGAAGGTGGAAAGAGTCAATAAGAAATTTAAAAGCATCGTGATTGCTTATTTAATAAACTTTTAAAAAAAATACTTATGGATTTTATGATTAATTTATTTGTTGTAGGAATATTAATATTCTTAGCTTTTATAGCTTATGACATTTATACTTCAGGAGATCATGTTTATATAGATGGCGTAATTATTAAAAAAGATGATATTGAAAATATTTATCCATTAAAACATGATGATGGGACTTATTGTATTTGGGTAAACCTAAAAGACAATGAGCATTTAACAGGTGAAACAGAGTTTGAAAATGTGGATGATTGTAAAAGGGTAATTAAAAAAGTTAGTAGGTATTTATGAGAAACTTAGATATAAGAATTAAAGAGTTACACACAGCTTTAAAGCCAGAAGTAGAGACATTTATGTTGATGAGTAAAATGTTAAATCTAGAAGATGAATATCCGATGATTGAATTAAAGCTTAATGAAATTGAGCCAATGTTTGAAGAATTAAAGGGTTTATGTGAGCTTGCAAATTACAATACTCATTTTGCTGATGGAATGCTGGAACATGCTAAAAACATTAGGGAGGCAATTAGTAACCTCTATCAAATAGATGAAGAACTTGGACTTTAAAATGGAAGCCTATCTAAAACCAAACTACAAGCAGCATCCTTATTACATTCTACATCAAAGAATCC
This sequence comes from Chitinophagales bacterium, assembly GCA_020629335.1. The sequence goes on from JAHDDN010000001.1 coordinate 10,549, forward strand.
ATATCGAAATGGTTACTGATAAGAAATTAAGGAGGCTGCTTTTTTTACAATCTGGTAGCGGTTGTAGTGTGGAGAAGTTTATTAAGTTGGTTGGTGTGTGGGAATCTCATAGTACTTAATTTCTCTTAATAGTTCTGACGGTTGCACTTCTAAAACTCTGGCTATCTTAAACAATGTTGGAATAGTTGGCTGTCTATCATTCGTGCAATAATAACTTATCAATGCCTCACTTTTATCAATTGCATCAGCTAACTCTTTATTGCTAATATCCTTTTCTTTTAAAACTACTGCTATTCTATTTAATCTATTCATATTGCAAAGATAATTTAAAAAACATAACACAAATTTAGTGTTAATTAATTAACTTTAAAATAAATGTGCTATATTTGCAACCATAAACGTAACACGAACACTTTAAAACTGATTTGAAAATGGTAAGAACAATTTTAGAAAATCCTGAGAGGGTTGCGCTTTTAAAGATAATGCTCGATGAAAGTGACTATATGACTTTTAGGGATTTAAAGGCTGCACTTTTTAGGGTAGGATTGCAGCTAACAGATAATATTTTAATTGAAATGCTTTCAAGGTTATGCGCTCAAAAAAGGGTAGTAGCGAAAATCTTTAGAGAGAAAAGCGGAAACAAAAGATATTATTGTATCACTAAAAAAGGGTGTGAGTTGGCTAAAACAGTAGCAGCACCTTATGAAAAGATATTTGGTAAAAGCGTCGGTGTCTGATAGTGTAAAAACTATTGGAGTTCGACGACTAAAAATGATAAAAATCTATGCTATACAGTAAGTATAAGCTATACGGGGCAAGTTCTAGTGTCCTTAAATCGAGGTCTTTAGTTAGACACTCTTGATAACCTGCATAATTAACGGGTTTAAACGCTAATATGTTAGGATTAGAACGAGGCGTAGCAAATTGGTTTATTAAAGTTTAAACTTTACTATGTTAGGATTAGAGCTTAGGATTAAAAAAAGATAAATAAATGCAAACAGTTACAAGGAAAATTGAAATAAGCATCTTAGAAGAAGATGAACAGCTAAGAAAAGAAAAGTATAAAACTCTTTATTATTGGCTTGATTCAGCTTACAAAATAGCCAATATGGCTGTTAATTCAGAGTTTCAAAAATCCAACTTAATAGACACCTTATTGTCTGTAGATAAAGATTTTAATAAATCTAAAATAGCAATTGAGAAATCTATGGAGGTTGAAACAGATAAGGGAAAGTTAGCTTTATTGAAAAAAGAAAAGGTTGAACTATCTAAAAGTAAGAAAAAGGAGATTGTAGATTGGTTTAATTCAAAATATGGGTGTAATCCTGACAATATACCATTTAGATTTGTAGCAAATAACACAAAAGAAATACCTGCTATAATATACAACGCCATACAGAACGTTGTCGTCCAAAAACTTAGAAAAGATTTCTGGGAAGTAAAAACAGGTCAAAAAACACTGCAAACATTCAAAAAAGGGATGCCTATATATTTTACAGGCGCAAATAAAATGATTCCCGTAGAGTGTAAGTCGCAATATTTAGATAAAAAAGGCAAAAGACATATACAAAAAACATACGCTTTTAATCTCAATAAATACATAGCATTTAAATTCAATTTTGGGCGTGATAAATCGAATAATAGGGTTTTTGTTCAAAAGTGGATGACTGGGGAATACAAGTTTTGCGATTCATCTTTACAATATGACAGTAATAAAAAGAAATGGTATTTACTAGGTGTTTTCAAGATACCATCAAACACCTATAAGCCTGTTAAAAATAGAACAATGGGCGTTGATATAGGTGTTAATTCTGCTGCTTATTGCGGATTGCCTTACTTGATGGTAGGCAAGGCTATTGGAGACGGTAAAAAGTTAATTCAAGACAAACAAAGACTATACTATAAGAAAAGAGAGTTGCAAAAGTCTTTAAGAATGGCTAAAGGTGGAAGAGGTAGGAAAAGAAAGTTAGTTGCTCTCAATAAACATCAAAGTAAAGAAAGGAATTTTACAAGGACTGCTAACCATAAAATCGCCAAAGATGTTGTTGATTTTGCAGTAAAACACAATGTTGAAACGATTGTACTGGAAGAGCTAAAGCACATAAATAAAGACAATGCTTATTTACAAAGATGGTGGTCATATTTTGAGTTGCAAACATTGATTGAACAGAAGGTTAAGCAACACAAAGGAATGAAACTTATAAAAGTGAATCCAGCTTATACATCACAAACATGTTGTTATTGTGGGAATGTAGATAAGGCGAATAGACCTAAAGGCGATGGGCAAAGAAGTTGGGAGGTCTTTGATTGTACAAATAATGACTGTGAATCACACTCTAAAAAGAAAAAACTAAATGCTGACTTTGTAGCTGCTATAAATATTGCAAAGCGTAAAAAAGGAGTTGATTACAAAACCAAAATTGAAAAAGATAAGAAAGGCAAAGTAGGAATTAAGACTGTAAAAGTTAGCAAAGAACTGACTTTGTTTGATATTGTCGATGCAGCATAGTGTAAAACTATGCTTAGAACGACAACTAAAAATAAAATAATCTATGCGTATAACGCTATATGGGCTTAGTTTCAGAAGCCTTAAATCGAGGTCTTTAGTTAGACACTCTTGATAACACACTTAAATAACGGGTTTAAACTCTAGTATGGTGTGATTGAAACTTTAAGTTACTTTTGTGATTCATTTTAAATTTATAGTTTAAACTCTAGTATGGTGTGATTGAAACAGTGTTTTGTGCAAAACAATTCTAACATCATTGTTAGTTTAAACTCTAGTATGGTGTGATTGAAACGGTAGGGAATCAACATAAATAAAGTTTTAAGCTTCAACTAAAAATCAAAACAATAATCTTTAGTACAGACAAACATACAAGGGAAAAGGCATTAGATATTCTAGTGATAATCTTATGCTGTTTCTTTATCTACACATCACTTAGAAATAGCTATTACTGGATAGCTGTTATCTCTTTTTGTTGGGGTTTGTTTTTATTTGTTGGATTGGCTAAAGACAAAAGGTATGTTGATGAAGGTCGCTATCTATCACCTTTTAAAGTTATTGGAAGCACACCTACTTATAAGCTTATCTTTTGGTATAAAGATAAAAAGTATAGTGATGGTTATTTATGTATAATACAAAAGGCTAAGGCTAAAGATAAGAGCAAGCAAGATGCTAAAGATATTACTATGCGTAGGCTAATGAATCAAGATGAATTAGATGATTTAAAGTTTAATGAAGAAGATGCACCGCCAGCGATAGGTTGGATGAAGGATGAACTAAGAAAAGATGGGTATAGATTAAATACTATTTGGGACAATATGCTTTTATCTTATAAAGAGTATAGGCGTATAGATAAGATTTATGAAGATAACAAAAGATATACTAATGTATTTAGTGTTGAATTTTGGGATTATCAATTAAATAGATTGGATGAAGGAATCATTTACCAAGCCTTGAATCAGCCTAATGATTTTAATCCAGATGAAAGCCACCCCCACCCTGTTAAGATTGAAATGACAGCTAAAAGGTATATCTAAACACTATTTTTAACTATAAGAAATGATAAAAGACTTTAACGGTAAGACCTATTTAATAGATAGTGATAGTGTATGTGTAGCTAGTAGAGACTTGAAAGATACGGGCTTTAATGTATCTAATAAAAAGTGGTTAGATAGCTATAAAATAAAGATAGGTAAGGGTTCAAGTGTTAAAAATCTATCCAATAGAGTAGACCCAAACAAAGGACAGGGCGTTAATTTCTATCGAATAGATGATGCCCTATTTGCTAGAATAAGTAATAACAGTAGTGTAGATGTAAATGAGTTATCCTTAATAACTATAGATAGGGATAATTTACTTAAAGATAACCCTATAGATAAGGAATTAACTTTAAAAATAGAAGATAATTCTATAGATAGGGTAGAAGATAAGCAGCCTATTGATGAGCAAATAGTTACAGATAACCCTATAGATAGCCTTGTAGATAATAATGAAATAGATAATGCTGAAGATGACAACAATGATGAAGAAAAAGAAAAGATAGTGATTGTGAGTAATTATACGACTAGAACTAGGTTTTATGGTGAAATTATAGGGTTTATATTTTTGCTGATAGTCGCTATTTTCTTTTCAACAAATAGCTGGGAAACATTGAGGACTTACTTCAAGATTAGTAGAGAGGATTCAATAACAGCTTTTTTGATCCCAGCAGCTTTTTATGGTAGTCACTTTGCTTGTTTTATAACTACATGTATAGGCAAAGTAGATGATAGTGCTAAGTTTAAATTATATTCTATCGTTATCGTCGCCCTATCTATAGATTTTATCATAGGTGTGCTTTTTGGATGGGATTTATTCACAGCATCAACTAATAAGTATTACTGCCACAAAGAGTGTTTAGATATAATGCAAAGAACCTATTCAAATTTTGGTGCTGGATTTCATTCCTTTATTAGCTATGGTGTTCCTGTTATTGGCTTTGGATTATTAGCACACTTTTCATTATCACATAATTGGACATTCTTAAACTACTTAAATAAGAGAGAAAATGACAGGATATGAACCAATTGCAGTAATAATTTTGCTTATAGCGATAATATTGCAATCACGAAAAAATAAAAGTCAAGCATCTACAAACAATAATGCTGAAACGATAACAAAAAAAACTGGTGAATTAGCAGTACAAGCAGTTGCATTATTGCAGGATGCTGTTGCTGAAATGAATAATAAATAAAACCTATGCTAAAACAATTAAAAGTAAAACTACTAGGGGGAGCGAAGATTCCTGCAAGAATGACGGCTGGGGCTGCTGGATATGATTTGTATGCTATATCAGAAACGTATGATTCAGAAAATGAATGTATTGTTTATGATACGGGTGTATGCTTTGAGATTCCTGAAGGATATGCTGGGTTTATATATCAAAGGTCAAGCATCTATAAAACAAGCTTAATTCTTACCAATTGCGTTGGTGTTGTGGATTCAGATTATCGAGGTTCTATATCTTTTAAATTTAAATCTCATTTAGAAGGTGCTTATAGTAAATCTTACAGTATTGGCGATAGAATCGGTCAAATAGTATTTAAAAAAATAGAAACACCTACGCTATTTCAAGTAGATGAATTGAGTGAAACAGATAGGGGTAATGGTGGTTTTGGACATACTGGATTAAAATAAAATACCTATGCAAAAAACAAACCACCTCAAAAAAACCTTTATAGCAGTCTTGGTAATAGTCTTTCTATTATTCAAACTGCTATACGGCTACGATGAAAAACAAACTTTTGAATCAAAACCCAAAGAAATCATCTTAAATGATTCTATGACTTTAGTCTGGGTGAATCCTTATCCGTTTTATCACTAAAAAGCAATAACTAAAATGAAATTATCACAATTACAAACCCTGTATACTCAAGATGTTTTAGATGCTATCAGAAAAGGCATTAGACAGTCTTCTATTAAGATAGATTACAATGAGACTAGAAACACTATCATTTTACAAAACCTTTCTAAAACGGCTTATTTTGCTAAGAAGAAATTAATATTTGATAAAGCTGGATTCTTTGTAAATCAAAACTTAAGAAAGACTTTAGTTTTTGAAATACATACTGTTGACGATGGATTTATAAGGGTAAAAGTTCAGCCGAAACAATTTAAAAAGATGGCTACTTTGGTAAGTGATTATGTAAAAAAGCTTTGAATAAAAAATAGTAAACTATGAACATAGATAAAATAACAGATAGCCTTAAAATTGCTTTGAATATTATCAATAAACAGGATATGAATGATATGTCTTGGAATAGTGTGCAAGGGTGGGTAAGTTCTGCTTTTAGGGAATTAAACAAGTTACACCCTAAACAAACAATGAAATGGATTGATTTAGATGTAGAAAGCCCCCCACCTAGAGATTGTGACAAAGGCAGTTATAGCGGATATTCTGAAAAGATAATAGTAACTGATGGCAAAAATGTTTGGGATGATGTTAGAATGGTGTGGTACTATGATGATACAGATGATAATAAGCTAAAATTTCATTTTGCATCTGGAGTTTTTGGATATGGCTATGATAGCCAAAAATTAACAAACATTACTCATTGGATGTTATTGCCAAAACCTCCTAAAAAATAAAACTATGCAATTTAAAAAATATCAACATTTAGAAAGATTTGGAACGCCTGAAGTGGCACAAATAGAGCTAGGTGAAGCTTTTGTTTTTCCTAAAATAGACGGAACAAATGCTAGTGTATGGCTTGATGAAAAAGGCAACATACAAGCAGGCTCAAGAAACAGACATTTGACTTTACAAAAAGATAATGCAGGTTTTTTGGATTGGGTTTTGAAACAAAAAAACTTAATTCAATATCTAGAAGAAAATCCAACACATAGGCTTTTTGGTGAGTGGTTAGTTCCTCACTCACTAAAAACCTATAAAAATACGGCTTGGAAAAACTTTTATGTTTTTGATGTTGCTATTGATAAAAAAAAAGATGAGATTTTACACGATGGAGATACGACTTTAAAGTATTTGCATTATAATGATTATCAAAAAGGTTTAGAAAAATACAACATAAACTATATACCCCCAATTTGCATAATTAAGAATGGCAGCTATGAACAGTTTATTAATCAGCTTATGAAAAACGTTTTCTTGATTGAAGACGGCAAAGGCGTTGGCGAAGGTATTGTTATAAAGAACTATAATTATAAGAATAGATCAAACCATCAAAATTGGGCTAAAATTGTGACTTCTGAATTTAAAGAAAAACACGCTAAAGAAATGGGGGGTTCAATCATAAAAGGGAAAAAGTTAGTTGAAGAAGCTATTGCAGAAAAATATACCACAAAGGCTTTATGCGAAAAAGTTTTGGCTAAAATAGAATTAGAAACAGCGTGGTCAAATAAATTGATTCCAAGACTTTTAAATACTGTTTATTATGATATTGTAAAAGAGGAATCTTGGAACTTTATAAAGGAAAATAAAAATCCAACTATCAACTTTGGCACTTTGCAGCACTTTGTATTTATGTTTGTAAAGATTCAGTTGCCTCATATTTTTAAATAAAATAAGTTGTTGTTTCTCATTGTTATAATTGCCGCCTATCCTATTTTGGGTAGGTGGTTTTTAGTTTATAAATAATCAGTAAACCTAGCAATTTGCCCCTTATCAAAAGAATGGATAAAACACTCTACAGCCATAAAGTTATAATAGCCACTTTTATGATGCCAGTAATCGGTTTTTGATGGACTTCTTACATATTCCACCTCAAAGTCTTTTTCTGTCTTATTCGTGCCTAAAATGGTCGTAGAATATTTATCCTTTTCAATTTGTCTACCTCCTTTTTTCCTTATCTTATGATGCAAATGATGTACATAGAAATAAGACAATGAAGTTTTAGACCATAAGCCGTTCTCTCTATTTTCTGCTGCCATGTGTTCTGCTAAATCCGACTCTTTAGCACCATCCCCATGCGTAAATCCTAATAAGTTTTTTCCCCAATCAAAATACTTTCTATGTGCCATTGAAATATCAAAGCTTATATTTTCAGACTTATGAAACCAACTGTAAATAGAATCAAGCAGCATATAGCCGCTTTGAAAATCGTGATTTGAAGGGCAAAAGATAACGTGAACATCAGCAAGGGTTACTAATGCTTCAATAGTCCAAATATATAAATCCTTAGCAGCTTGAAAAGCATTATACCACATAGCCCCAGAATCTTGTGGAGTTCCTGAAGTTGTACTACGACCTTGTAAATCGGTGTGTAAAATATCATTACCAGCCACAAAAACAATCTGTGAAATATCAAAACCTTTCGCTAAATCTAAAAGCCTTAAAATAGCTTGTTGCACTACGTTTTTAGCATCTTTTAGATTAAAGTTATCATATACACCCATATTGTAAGAAAGCTTATCTAAATGGATGTCAGCAGGGTCTATGACTAAAAGGTTTTCTTTTCTTTTGGTATCTCTTTTTATTATTGGATAAATAGGAGCGTGTGCCTTCATTTCCTCAATAATAGCCTCTTTATCAAAGCCCCCATTATCTAATGGCTTGTATTGTGTCCAACTACCATCTACAGGGTTTCTTTCTGAATACTTAGTTACTTCAAATTTTGATTTATCTACTGTGCTTTCAACATAATAATCTACTTGGCTGCTTATTACCTTACCATCTTTATTGAGCTTTTCACGCCTTATAAAACTATCTGGATTGTTTGTTTTAAACCTGTTATATTTTGACCTTATGCTGTTGTAATTAAACTCAATGCCTAATTTCAAACAAGCATCTTTTAGATATTCTTTTTTGCTATCAAAATCAGATTCTTTATATGGGTTTTCTAAAAAGTAAGTATTTAAAATCTTTGTTTGGTTGGACATAAAGTGTTATTAAAAGTTTTTTTAATCCTAAATAAAGTATTTTAAAGAAATGCAGAGCATATAAGCGTAAATGCTAAAAAGCTATTTTTTTTCTTGTTTATTTGGACTATATTTGTAATCTGATATGATTTGAAGATAATCTATCATCTGATTCATAAAAAGCCAACTGCTCGGAACAGTTGGCTTTTGTTATTTAAAAAAAGCCGTTAACCTTATTTTGATTAACGGCTTTAGTTTTTTAGGCTGCTATTTTATTAGCAACCAAAGGCGTAAAGTGTATAACACCATCTTGAGCCGCTATAATATCAGCCTCCCAATGAATACCACACCACACACGTGCCAAGCCCCCTTCTTTACCAGCTTTTTTAAATGCAGGACTTAACGTGTTCCCTCTTTTTTTAGCATCTAGTTCTAAGAATGCAACAGCAGCATTTGAAACAGTTGGATGCCCTCCCCACCAACTTGAATGATTTGGATGTGGAATTTTTGATACAGATACTTGATTATAGTCAAAGCCTAACACGTACTTTTCATAGTGTGCAGGTCTTAGTATCTCATAACGATGCTTTGCATAGAAACAAATTTCCATCATCAGATAAATAAATTCATTCATCTTTTTACCCAACTGCATATAGTCCTCAAAAGAAAGTGCATATTCTTCTGCATATCTTCTCAATAGAAATTCAGCAGTTTGGTAAGGATGGTCACAGCACATTAAAGCGGCTGCAAATTCTTGTTCAGCAGGGTTAGTAACTTGTACGCTTACATCTCTGCAGCGGTTCAATACATTGCCTAAAGTACTGCACTGGTCAAAATCAATTGTTAATTCAATTTCATTTTTATTAGAACCCCAATGTCTCCAATGATCTGAAATAGTGTTGCCTTTATTGGCTTGATAAATCTTTATTTTTTCATATTCATCTTTAAAGTTTAATGGATTATCACTTAGATAATCAGTAATAAACATTTTAATATCTTTTTGTTCTTGTGGGCTAAAAGATTCTAAGTTTATAGCGTTCGTCCAAACGACAGGAACGCCTTTGTATGGTACAAATTTTTGTGTTACGTTATTCATTAAATTGTGTTATTTTTGTAGTATGAAAAAGAGTGAATTTTATAATAAGGTTTGGGATAAATACGGCAAACGGAATAAGATACCATCTTTTGAATTACAGTATCTGCAACATATAGAAACTAATGGTTTCCCTCATTGGCTTTATTTGCAATCAAGCACTATGAAGAAGCCAAAGTTTTTAAATTTTATTAAAAATAGGTATGTAGCATTCCCATTTATAAAAGATGCACTTATTAAGAAAGTAGAATCTTTAAATTTTTAAACCCTCACCCTCTCAAAATGTGGAGCATCAATAAACCCGTTTTTAATACCATCTTTATTGAAATCACCCCCCCAAACATTTAATTCTGGATTCAAAGAAACCCAATAATCACCTAGTATTTTATAGTCTTCATATTTCCAAGTTAGGTTCCAACCACCATTGCCATCTGGAAGGAATAAAGCAAAGTCAACAGCTAGTTTATCCGCATGTTTTGATTTAAGTGTTTTAGATAGCTTTCTAGCCTTTTGTAGCTTTATGCCTAATAATCCACCCCTTACAACGATATAGCCAAAATAGTAAAGCAACACCATTGAAAAAGGTCTATAAGTTTCTCCATAAGTCAAACCCAAACCTAGACTTTCAGCATACTGCTGTAGCCTCCATACATCCCTTTGAAATGCTATTTGCTGTGGTACTAATGCTGCCATTTTTTACATTTTATCTACAAAGTGATGAAAACCTATTTGCTGGGCTTCGTGTTTATCAATTGCATTATCAAGTACATCTTTATTATATTTAATCATACAGCTATCACATATCTTTATAAATGTTCCTTTATTCTGATTTTTATAACTGTCAATCTCCCTATCTATTAAGTTTTTAGTCTGCTTATCTGTCATCGCTTCATAATCCTGATAGCCTAATATATCAGCTATTACAGCACGTACAACCTTTATAGCTTTCAATAGCTTATCACTTGCATCAGCTTCTATTTCTGCTATTGTTCTGCCATTTAAAAAGAACTCAAGCACCTTTAACATAGGTTTGAATTTACTAGCCTTAGCAAATCCTAAAAAGGCTATTATTGCTTGAAATATCTTTATAAAATCAATCTTCATCACTTATGTGTTCTGGGTTATTACCGATAAAAAAGTCATCGACATATAAAAAGTTAGGAGTGTTGTTTTTAGCTTCATCTTCTTGAACAGATTTAGCCCAGTTTTCAATTACATCAATAGCATCTTTTACCTCATCTGGCATCCCTTCAATTTGCATCATTCGCATATTGTAGCACATGCAAGCAGTCATAGAAATAAAAGCTAATTGACTTATCTCATCCATCCACTCAATGCCAACACCTATATACTCATTATCATTATTGCTAAAAAAATCAAAATAAGTAACTAGATTTGCTTTCCATATATGACCACTATTGTTATTTTGCATTACCTACACTTTGAATAGCGTTTGTAATAAGTTTTACAAAAAAGGAATGGAACCCAACCCCAAAAAAGAAAGTATTAAAGCACTTAGCTCTAGGGTCTGTAATTTCCTGAATGGGGGACAAATCAAAAGGGCAAAAGATAAAGAATGCCATTATTCCCCAAACAACCAATATTAATCTATGAGGTATTCTTTTTCTATCTAATGATGTTTCCTTATTAGGGAAATAAAAAGCGATTACCTCTGTAATAACCATACCTCCGATAACCAATGCTATTAAGTAAGGTAGATTTATGTATGTGTTTAGTTGTTCTAAAAATCCCATTGCGCTTTTATTTTTTCTTCTTCTTTTTACAGCGTTTCTTTTTGCTGTTTTTCTTGCAATACTTCTTTTTCTTCATAACAGCCTTATTGATTTTCATTACGAAATTATGATAATGAGTGTCTTTTTTAAGGGGCATTAAATAAAAAACCCTTAACAGCCTATTAAACTGTTAAGGGCAACTTTATAACTCAAAAAACTATCTAAAAAGAAATATAATCATTAAAAAACTTCTTTATACCTTCTATTAATTTATCCTCTCTGTTTTGATAATTTGCATTCTGTTTTCTTAATGAATCATTTTCCTCTTTTAATCTTTCAAATTGTGAATTATCAATGTTAGTAATAGTATCATTAACTACTATTGTATCGTATATCGCAATTTCAGTATAAATCGTATCATTTACAAAAGTTGTATCATAAACGATATTAATGCTATCAGTAGGATTTATATTGCTGTTCCCATTATCAAATTCAATAGAAGTAAGTTCACTTTCAACCATCATATCTTTAGTAATATAAAAATAATCGGGTTCATCCCTAGCCTCTATCTTTAGCTTTCTTGTAACAATATCATTGCCTTTAGAATCTCTAATGTCAAAAATGTATCTAACAGTTGTAAAATCATCTGTCTTAATAATAAGCTTTCCAACATTAGATTTAGGTATTTCAAAAATGCCATTATCAGAAAAATAAACACTATCATTAACAGTAATTTTATTGTATTCTGGCATCATTAAAATAGCTGCTGAATTAAAATCATAATCACCTGTCGGTAAATAATCTATATTAGTAAGACCGCCAAAAGTTGTTTTGATAGTAAGTATTTGAGGCTCTTTTATTTGTAATATATGCGCCCTATCCCATCTGCTTGTATCAATAAACCCAATACCTCCATTTCGCCCTAAACCATTAGCAGTAATAATGATGTTTTGATTGCCTATTTGCTGCTCTGATAAATAAGCTGGGTTTGTCATTATCTCGGTTTCAATATCATAAATAAATCCTTTATTACCTGTTATTGTAAGGTTGCCTTTTGCCCCATTTTTATTATATCTTTTGTCTCCATATCTTGAGACCCATCCGCTACCATTATCAAAAGTCTCATAATACCAGCTATGAATATTTATAAAGTTTTTGTTATTATAATTACGTATTTCAATTTGTGACTCTAGCTTTTCACCTTCTATCAATTTACACCTTAAACTCCTATATCTTTCAATAAAATCTTTAGTCGGTATACCTTCGATAGTCGGTACATTTTCAATTAAAATCCTATCTAACAATTCTTTATTAGGTATCGCATCTTCATTGTCCATCGCTTCAACTACTTTGTTTAACAACCCTGCAAAGATGTTAGGATTTTCTACTTGAACCTTATACCAAACCCAACTAGAAAATCCATAGTTTTTAATAGCATCAATTTGACCTAAAGCGAAAAAACTAGACTTAGACATTACATCTTTATTGTGTAAGTCGTGAGTATTCCAAAACCATCCAGCCTCATTTATATGAACTCTAGCTTCCATTTCTGCAATACCTTCTTCATAAGCTGAATAAAGACTTGTATAGTTTCTATTTGCGTCTTGTGAATAGTTAGCAAAGCATCTTAAAAAGTGGCTTGCTTCGTGTGTTAAAAGCCTTTGGTCTGCTGTTGGTGAAACTCTTATTTCTAATCCGTCAGGCTGTTTACTTGCTACGCTAGACCTTATTAGTTCTGTAACCTTTGCATCTTCATCGTGAACAATACCGCCATTAAAAGCATATAGAAAATTAAATGATTTTTTAAGTTTTTCTTCAACGGCTAATCTTTCAGATTCATTTGACCAACCGCCTTTGTAAATACCTCCCGTACCTGCATCAATGCCATACTCTTTGTTAAAATAAAAACTTGGCTTGTAGGTTGGTAATAAAAGCTTTTTAGCCTCTTTTGGTTCAAACTTATAATTTAATACTACTGTTTTATTACCATCGTCAATAGCCATTAAAACAGGGCTATCGCTGTTAAATCCAGCTTCTTTAAAAGATAGTATTGATGTGTTCCTAGATGTAGCATTAATAGCTTGATACCATTTGCGCTCACCATCTTGCTTTACTAAAAATAAGTGCTGTCTTGAAGTTTCTACGGGTGTTTTAAATTCTGCACCTATACCGTATTTGCCATAGTTAAACTCTCTTTCTTTTTCTAAGGTATATTTTACTTGCCCTGAAGTATCAACGCTTTGAGGGCTTTCTAAATGAGCGTGATTAAAAGGATTCGCATTACATCCAATAGGATATTTAAAATCACCATTGCAAGTATCAGGCAGTAAGCCTACATATCCTAAAGGTTCATCAACTTTTGATAAGTCTATAGGTGTTTTTTCAAAGCTTTTACTAAATATTATTGATGCAATAATTAGTAAAGGGATAATTATTTTGAGTGTGTGTTTTTTCATTGTATTGTTGTTTTTTAAGTGGCTGCTTTTATAGCCTTGATTTCCCCTTTTATCATTTCAATATCTAAACTGTTTTTGCTTGTTATCCCTTGAAGTCTTGCAACATCTGATTGTGTAGATTGGTACATTATTTTTTGATTATCAAAATCATTCTTTATAACCTCAATAGTTGTATTCATTCCAGCTAATAAATCAGACTTTTCTTTTTCATTAGCTTTCAATTCATCTATAGATGTTTGTAATTTTTTAAACTGGTCTGATTGGTTTTTAAGCCAATATTTTACAAGTGCAACAGTTGCGCCACCTTGAACTAAAAGAGAAAACATTACTGAAGAAATATAAATGATATAACTCACGCCCTGACTTCCACTATTTACAATTTCATTTTCCATCTTTACTAAAAACTTTTCAAAACATTCATTAATCGCTGCTTAGGTGTTAAGCCTTTTAATAACCCTGCATATATTCCTTCATTGTCAATTATTGAAGTAAAAAGCATTGCTTTGTACTCAATATTATTATCATAAACTTTTCTTATAAAATCCTCTACGTCTCTAACCTTTAAATCATACTGATAAAATAATTCTATAAGATTTAAAGCACTTTGATTTTCCAAAACATCATCATAATTTTCACATCCTAAATGACCTAAAGGACAAGCTTTAAAACTCACGCCTTCGTTGCTTAATTTAAAGGTTTGCCAATCTTTTGATATGATTGAAAAGTCATTGACCCCTTCAAAAAATTCAATAAAATCTTTAGGTGACTCTAATGTTTCACCTAAAGATTTATCTAGTTTTTTATATGCTGTTACCATATTATAGTTTTTGAAATGGTGTCATTTATATAGATTAGATTGCAAAACTCATCTACATCAATCACATGTTTTTCTATAACAAATTCCCACTTATTGAAGCCTGTCGAATGAGTTGCGCTTTCTTTTTGTATAAGTTCATAGGTCGTATCTATATCGCTTGTAAATACCTGTTGCAATTCATTGAAGCATCTTGTTTTCTTATTAAAAAGAAGACAGCTTGACGCTAGTATTAGTATTGATATGAAAATGAAGATTGTTTTCATCTTTATTGTTTTTTACTTTCAGATATAGATTTTACTTTTACAGGCTCACTAGTTTTAACAATTACGCTCAAGCCTCTATTACTTAATATGTTAATCATATCATTTGTTGTGGGTGCTTGTAAGTCAATTTTTGATGACTTAGCAAGCTTTTGCATTTCTTCAACTTTGACTGCTTGGATTCTTACAAATTCGCCTTTTTGAATTACTGTTTTTTCATTTAATAGTACAGCATCCTCAAACTGTACATATCTAGTTGCAACAATACTTGAACCTAAACCTATGCGCATTGTAGATGCTAATACAGGGGTGCAACAATCATCCAACACATAAAGCGTAGAATCACCCATTATTTCAAAAAATGCAGGGAAAACCTTCACATCCCCAATACTTCCTTTAGTAGCTAATGTGTTATTTGTAACAATGTCAACTACCCAAGTGGAATCATTCGCAAAATCAGCCCTTTGATTTAATGGGCCGTTGATATTTCTAATTTGGAAACCATAACTATTCAATGTTACACTATCTGTATTAATTTGATTCCCTGTTCCCAAAACTGCATTGTCAAGCTGAGTTATATTATTATAATTTGTTTGACCAAAATCACCACCACCTTGATAACCATTGGTTGAAGAATAAGAAATATAAACCCTACTATCTAATCCGAATGTTCCAAGTCCTCCATTTGTATCAAGTAAAAACTGTGATGAATGGTGAGTTACTGACCTTGATGTCACAAGAACTTTAGTATAATCTTGATTGAACTTTATATCCGCAATTAATGGCATTTGTGTATTTATAGATGACGCCCCATCGTTAACACTCCAATGTAATATTTGATTTACGCCAAACATTCCAGAGGTTGATACATTAATGCTATGTACCGTCGCATTACCACCATCGCCAAGCATACCGTTTGATTCATCTGCTTGATTACCAAAATATAATCTTTTGGTTTTTGGATTATACCCTAAGCCCCAAGCACGATTACCATAAAATGCAACAGTTCCATCGTTAGCTTCTCCAAAAGGATAGTATTCATCAACAACAATATTGGTTGACAAATCAATCGCATAGATGCCTCCAACTTCGGGTACAGAGGCATACAATATGTTGTTTTCTTCATCTAGTGCCAAATCTCCAATACCAACACCAGCAGCAGAATTAGCCTGTGAGGCGTTCAAATCCGCAGGAGCAGAGCCTGGAAGGTTAGATGTTCCAACTACGGGCGTACCATTTGGTACTGTTCCAATAATCATTGTAGGGTTGCCTAAGCTTGAAGCATTATCTACAAATATACTTGTAGAACCTTGTGGGGCTAAGTTTGGCGTATAACAAGGAGCAGAGCAGAAATATCTATAAATATTAGATGCTCCAAAATATATGTCACCATCTTGTGAATCCAAAATAGTTGCAAACACTTTGCCTATTTCTTCCAAAGTCCACCCTTCGGGATGTATTATTTTTTCACTACCTCCGTCAATACTTCCTAGATAATTATCTTGACTCGGGTTTGTGTCTGGGATATGCGCACTCTGCAAAGCGGAGGTATCAACTTGGCGAATATCAAAAACAGCAGCCACCCAGCCTTCTGTTGTGTCTGTTTCAATATTATCACAAGTCATAATAGCAAACCCACTTTTAAAATCGGTAAAAAACGTTGTGTCTGGGTCTTCTATTAGGTATATATAAGTACCAACACCGCAATCTAGCTTATTTGCCAAAACAGTGCTATCAATTTGGTCTTGTGTGAAATTACTATCATAAGCAACTACCAAGGTATCAGAGCAAGCATTTGAAGGGCAAGGATTAACTAAAACTAACTCTCTAGGACAAATATTCACATCATCTTGTATTAAAAGAACAAATGTGTCTTGTCCAGCAAAATCAATAACAGGGTTGTAAGTTTGGAAATAAGTCATTCCTGTATTACCTACGTTGTCGCTCCAAGTTGTGCCATTGCTAAAATCTCTTACAAAAACCTCCCAAGTCCAATCACCCGTATTAGAACAAACAACCGAACCTCTGTCTTGAACCAAGATATTACAAGCAACAGGAGGAATACCACATATTGTATCGGTAGCACAATTAGATTCTATTTTTATTCCAGAACTATCACATACCAACTTCGTATAAATATATCCTGTGTCGCTTACTGTACCCGTTATGCTCATAGGATTTGATAAGTCCAGCCCCGTGACATTTACAGCATCACTACAAAACGCATAACTTCTAACCCATCCAGCAGGGCAAACATCGTCATTAGTCGTTATATCTATGTCAAAATTATTATTTGTTGTCAACTTAGTAAAACTACCATCAACAACAGGAGGGTCTGGTAAATCTATATTAAAACAATACGCTGTATCACTTGCGATAATAGAGTCGCAACCAATCAAATCAACAATAATAGTATCGGCTAAATTCTCATCTTTAAACCAACTTATTTTTACATCTTCAGGAATACATTTTTTTTGAGGGATACAAACGCTGTTAATTGTACCTTTTACATTTTGATGATACCAAATAGTATCCCCGTCTGCTGTTGGTACTTTCCAAGTAGAATCTTGCATAGCTGTTTTAGTAGGCACGCAAATTATATCTCCATTATCCAATTCAATTAATTGATCTCCAGCCGAAAAATCATTGCCATAAATATCTGTGCCTGTAGTGCTAGATATGTAAGCGTCACTATCCGTATTAGCTGGGATAATAACCGTATCATTTGAGCCTGTCACATTATCATAAAAAACAAAAGATGTGTCATTTATAGCTGCTATAAAATTATGATTAACTCCAATGTCAAAAATAGTAACTGTGCTATCACCAACTATAGTAGTTGAAGAAGAAACATTTATACTAGAATCAGAAGAAATAACATCATAAACATTTACTGTTTTATCAGCAATACAAATGGTATCTCCACCGTCCAAAATCAATAAATTGTCACCAACATTCCAATCTTGATTAAATACGTCTGTTCCTGTATTAGTCGCAATTTCAGTATAAGAATCATCGTCTGGATTGAGAGTTAAAGTATCATTTGAATTATCAAATGGGTCAATAAACACCCAAGTAGAATCGTTCAAAATAACTACTTGTGGATGCCCTACATCAATGTTGAAAGTCAAAGTGCCGTCTGCATTGACAATCGTATCAACTTCGATAGTGCCGTTTGGAGAATTTAAAAAGTTGAATAAATCAGTTGTATCAACACTCAAATCAAAATTGCTTTCACCTTCTGCATTGGTGGTTATTGTAATTGTTACGCTGCCGTCTGTGCTTTCAGCCGTAGTTTGAGTGTTGGTATCCACATAAGCCGAATCTGGAATACAAGCAACAACAGCCAAACAAAAATCAGCGTCAGGCTCAAAAGTCAAGCTATCACAATCAACTTTATTTGAGCAAATAGTATTAGCATAACCCAAACAACGCCAGCAGTTTTGATATTCAGCCGTAATAATACCATCACAAAATCCAGCCGAAACTTCAAATTGATAAAATTCGCTTTGTGGATTGGTATTTGTTTTTACATAATCGCTTTCAGATGTATTTATTAAAGAACCATAGCTATTATAGATAGCCTCAAAAGTTTCAACTTGTACACCATCACAATAAAGTGTAACAATCTCTTTTGCTAAGGTTGAACGGTTGCAATTTGGAGGAATAACCTCATCAATTGTTACTGTTGTAGATAGTTGTGCAAAACTGCCTAATGACAAAAGCATTAAGCAAAATAATGATAATATATTTCTCATTTTATGTTGTTGTATTATGTTTTTTATTCTCTAAATCCTATTGATTTTAAATAATCAGTTATGCGCTTTACTTTTTGAGGTTCAGTTCCTCCCTTTCTCATCCTTATGTTAAAGTGTTCGTTAATCGTTTCGATGGCGATGTTATGATTTGTAACTTTTTTATTTCCAATTATATCATCAACTGAATCAGTCAGGTAACAAGGGTGTAAACCTTCAATTTCGGGTTTTCTTTTGGCTTCATCTTCTAGGCTTTCAACTCTGTTTATTAGCTGTTTGAAACCTTCTTCTGTTAGAACAACACACTCAATATCTCCTTTCTCAGTAGGGATTATAAATTCTGCTGTTTCTTGACTAAAGCCAGTTAACCCGATAAAAAATAATAAGAATAAATACTTTTTCATATTAGTTTGAAATTGTTACATTAGTTAATTCGCTTCTTACTCCTTTTACCAACACTCTATGTGGGCGATCTCTTGGCACACCAGCAGTCCCGCCATTGTCTTGCTCGACTAAATATTGAGTTGAACCAGCAAAGTTTTCTGGATAAGCTTGGATATCGTCCCTTGTAGTAAATCCTTCAACTACTGTAACCTCGTAGAAAATGTCTGTTTCTGGTCCAGCATAAGCATAAGTGTATCGCCCTGTCGAAAGCCGAACAACTGTCATACCTCCCGATTGTTGAGCTATTGTTCCGTTTGCGTTCACAAAAGCATAAGCGATTGTATGGCATCTATCTTGGAAAGTGGTTGTTAAGGTTTGTATTTCATTTGTCGGGTCTGAATCAGCATCATTAACATTAATACAGTCTTGCAAATCAACCTTAATAGCATCATCCGTATTGCCATCGCTACTAAATACCTCAAAAAGCAAAGAACCCCCATCACACGTTAAATCGTACTTGTATTCTGTATTACCATCTTGTAAGCTTGACAAATCAATGTTATCAGATACAGCTGTTAAATCTTCTGTTACTGTTGTCGTTAATACTGTACCAACTAAAGTTAAATCTACACCCGAAATGTCCGTATCATCTAATTCATTAGTAGGGTCATTATCCAAGTTTGGAGGTGAAATAAAACCGCTTAAATCAACGCTGTTGCCATCTTCAATTGATAAAATGTTTGCAGCAGAAAGACTTAATGTTTGGTCATCGGTATTGTCAAAAAGACAGCTAATGTCTTGTGTTGCCGTCTCTTGAACACCGCCTACATCAATAGACAAAAACAATTCCTCATTGGCACAATCAACAACCAAATCAATGTCTTCAATTATCCCAATGTCGTCACCGTCTTGTAGGTCGGCTGGCAAACAGTTATTAACGTCTACGCAATTTAAAACTTCATCATCATCAATGTGGTCTTGCAAGTCATCTATGAAATTTTGCATCACATTTAGAATATGACAACTTAAATCAACAATATCATCAACAATTGTATTGCCTTGATTGTCTTCAATTTCAACCTTTAGTCCTGAATCTTCACACTCATAATTGAAAGTGTATTCGGTGTTTTCATCTACAGTAGAACCACCACTAGCATTAACAATATCTTTTCTCAATTCCTCAATGACAGTACAAACATCTTTGCAGCAAGTCGGGTCAAGTGATTGTACATTAAAATTCCAAAGGTCATAAACATTAGATGCAATACGTAATTCGGTAACATTACAAGTCTGTAAAATACCCCAGTCTGCATTCGCATCTACCCCACCATTTACAGGTTCGCCTGCTTGTGTATCTGCTATATTGCCATTTACAAAAACATTCGATGGAGCTGTACCGATTGTCAACTCCCAATCACTTCCATTAGTCTGAAACCAACTTCTAGCAGTTGCGCTGTTTTCGTGCCAGTTGATACGTGTTGTTGGCTGAATGGCTGGTAATACTTGCAAATTAACAGGGTTAGAAAAACTTATTACAACCTCATCTACACCAACATCTGCATTTAATATTTCAATTGAACCATTCGCCCAAAAGTTTGAAATATTAGCATTATTAGGCGTAGAAACCAAAGTTCCATCTTCCATTGTGTACTCCAAAACACCAGCATTGTCAACAAAGGCAATACCCACAAAAGGGCAAAGACCATCGCAGCTTAAACAAGCTGGATTGCCATTAGATACATCAATATCTTCACCATCTGTTTGTTGAGCAAAAACAGAGATATTTAAAAATAACAGTATGTATATAAACGCTCTCATTACTTACAATTACAAGTTCCTAAGTCAGAACCATTTAAAACATTTCCTAATCTATCCAAGTACTCCCAAACGCCATCGCTGCCAATTCTGAAAATACTAGGCATATCATATTCACCGTCCCCAGTACTGTCATAACATAGTATAGATTCACTACCTGTATAAGTTACGCCCCTATCACAAGCCTCCCATTCAGAAGGCGTACCAGAAGGTGTACCAATTTGCAAAGTTTCTTGGTTAACATAAATTACACTTATACTAACACCTTGAACAATTGTTATTTCAGTCCATTCTCTCTTTTCTGTATCAACTATACATTCTTCTGTTTGCGTAACATCAGGCTGGGGCGTACAATCTTCAGTATTTATAGGTTCTGAAAGTTCAGCATTACCTTGTGTAATATTATATTGAGTGCTACTTAAAATAACATTATTACAATCTTGCTCTGCAACTGTCAATATCAAATCACCCGTATTTACTTCTGCATTACTTTCACTTGCACAGCCTTCTATTTGTATAATATCACTTTCACAATCTTCAATTATGCAGTCTTTTAAATTCCTAATTTCCTGATCTGTAAGCTGCTTAGTGCCATCATACCATCGAACTTCTTGCTTATCACAACTCACCCATTGACAAGCGCGACCTAAGCCGTTATTGTTCGTTGAACAGCTAATAGTAACAGCCCTAATTTTACCGCTAAAACTGCCAGATGCTACACCTTCGTAAGATGTGGATGGTGTTGTACCAATAGGCTGCTGAAATCCTGTGGCTGTAAATACACTAACATTTCCGTCTTGGTCTGTTATATTCATTGTCGCCTCACCGCCATCAATCAAACAGTCATCTATGTAAGCAATTGAAGCCGTTAGCGTTCCGCTAGTTTCCCATTTTATTGTATTTGAATTATTGCTAAAACTTCCTTCTGTCGGGTCACCACTATTTAGACTATAGGCATAATCTGAATCACTCGAACCGTCACCATAACAAAGACAAAGGCTGGTGTAACTTCCACATGGACACGCCCCAACACTCCAATTGTTAGGTTCTGTTATTGTTCCAGTTTGGTCTTCATAAGTAGTAATTCTGTCACCTTGTGTATTTATGTTTGTTACTTGCCATCCAATAGAAAAAGTACCATCATCATTGATAATACAAATCTCTTTTTTCTCAATATCTTCTAATAGAATAGTTGGTTCAGGAGGGTCTACAATAGTACCAGTTTCACAGTCTCCAATACCACCAATAGGAGTGTAAGGAACTAATGTGGCATCATTGGGGTCAACCTCAAAAACATCTGTTAAGACAGCACCATCGCCACAATCTGTGTATCGCACCGTTACGGGCTTGAAGTTCCCGTTTATATCTACTACACCTAAGTCGCACAAATCATCCCTAATAGTGAAATTGCAGCCGCTTTCAGGGATAGGGGGGAACTGTTCAGCGCAGCTAAAAAGGCATAAAGGCTTATCCGCTTCAGGAACGACTGTTGACGTATTTTGATAATATAAAGTTCCTTCTTGACCACAAGTTTTACACAAATCATAATAAAAGGTTTGCCCAACTTCAAACATAAAAGTCATCGGCACAGGACTAGCTAATTCAACACCATTTACAGCGACTAAATCCATTTGATTAATAGCAGGGCAAGTACTACAAGCACCTACGTTTAAATACCTATATTTCATAGGCTCAATTTTCCCCCAAAGCTCCGATGCAGGAACTAATAACCCGTCTGGTGGCGTATAATTGCTTAGATTTGTAGAAGTAAAAGGAGGTGGGTTGAATCTTGTTTCTACGGTAAATCCAGCACTACATTTTTGCGTCATCAAATCTGTTATTAAATCATCCCACGCCTGCAATTGTGCCGTCCACCCTGTTTGTGGCGTTTGTACTATATCATAAACAGTGCCATCTGTAAAATAAACTCTAAGCGTATTTTCATTTGTAAAGCTTGTCCCTGTATTATCTACTAAAGAATAAAGTGTTTGTGATTTTACGCAGCTTTCAGAATCATTACAGTATCTACTATCTACCTCATTTGCTCCAACAACTTCATCGCCATTTTGGTCAACAATTACAAAACCGTACTCTTCTACAATATCATAGGTATGAATTTTATAACCTTGCAAAGTATCAACTCCATCAGAGTAGCATACCTTCTCAATGTCGATAGGATTGCCTTGTACTTTGCCTAAATCAAAATTGTTTTTTTGACCAAAACAGAACAAGCAAAAAAGAAAAGACAATATATAAATAAAGGACTTCATAGTTGTTTTTTAATAAAAAGCCCTAACTCTTTTTTAGGGTTAGGGCTTAATAAAGTTGTCGTTATTCCCTTCTATGCCGATTAAGGGTTTACTGCTGTTACGCACGCTCCAATGGCTACTGCTCCACCTTCTGGAATTACTACTTGAAAGTCAGCAGATAAAAGCAAATCACTGTCCCCATCACAATCAACATCTACGTGGTCAACACCAAAAGGCTTTTTGCCGCCGAAAGGATTAACATTAACCACTTGACCGCCACAAGTAACATCTGCTACTGTTTGCGCTACTGTGATTGTTTCTACATCAGTGCCTTCATCGGTTACAGTTGTACCTTTTGAATAAGCCGCTACTGTTGCATTTTGCAAGTCCAATGTAGTGCCTGTTGGTGCTGTATATCCCAAGTCAGTAATCTTTGCTGAAATAGCAGTCAAAAGAGTGGCACGGTCAATTGTTACATCGCCACCGCCTACTGGTGCTGTATATTCTACCACAGAGCAAATACAAGGATTTGCGCTAATTGAGGCTTGCCCTAAGCCAAAGTCAATTTTACCCATTGTTAAAATCTAATTTTTATTAATTAATGTGTTATTGTTGTCTAAATTGGTTTTTTAAATGTCACGCCAACTACTGCTACATCACCGCTTGCTAATTGCAAACAAAAAGGAGCAACTGGATTGCCTTCTTGGCTACCACCATCTCCGCTATTTAGCTGTATCGTGCCACCATTATAAGTCCAATCAACACCACTTGCAGTCTTTCTAATTGCGTAATCTATCTCTATTATATCAGCAGTAGCGTCTATTGGGGTGTTGTCTTGATAAACAGCCCCTGCTGCAATAGCTTGATTAAGTATAAAAGCGTTATCTATCTTTTCACTACTTGCAAAAGTATCTGTATAGCTTCCACAAATAACCTCTACTTGTTTTTCGCATTGAGTGAAAGCAGCGAAGTATTCTGACTCACTATAAACTGCTCCTGTTGTTTGGTCTTTGTAAGTAGTAACGCCATCGTCTAAGCAAAGAAGTATAGGCACTTCGCAGCCGTCCGAAACTCTACACATTCTAAATATTGCTGTACCAAACTTTTGAACATCAAATTCTACATCACTAAAGTCAAGAGGGTTAAAAAAGCAAGTATTTAAAGCAATAGCACAATCATCGCCTTCATCATTCGTGGCTATGCCTAGCAATCCATATAATACTAATGCCTTAAAGACAGCCATAGGATTCCGAGAAGTAAAGATTCTCTTAAAGTCCTCTTCACTAAACTTTTTAAAATTTTGTGCCATTGCTAGTTTTTCTTAAACAATTACTTTTTGATTCCCAGGAACGATTAACTGATAAGGGTCACCTGGATACTCTAAACATACAGGGTCTTGAATGTTATTCCAAGGTGTATCAAAACTCCATACGTGTGTTGAGTCATCTTGAGCAAAAGTCATAGACACATTTGTAATCGTTGTCACATCTTCAACAATAAGCATCTGACAAGCTTCAGTAACTACAATAATATATCCAGAAACACCCCCCAATTGAGCTTGTCTTAGAAACTCGTAGTTGCATTTGTTTTGGTCTAAAATCAACCAATTCATTAAATGCTCACGCTTAGTTACTTGTTCTTTATAGCCTAACTTTGCAGGCTCGGTAGTGTCTGTAGGTGCAGGCTTTGCACCGCAAGCAATTAACTCACGAATTACTGAAGGGTCGCCTTCTGTAGTATTATTAATCCTAGATTGTAAAATGGCGTAAATTTCTGCTGCTGTTGGAAGCTCACCCGTATCAGTATCACGCTCTGCAATAGGCTGACAACTAAAAAATAATTTCGCTGCTGAACCGCTTAAAATCTTACGACAAAGAGGGTTATAATTAGCTGGTGGGATTGCACATTGTAATGCACAAGCTGTATTGTTATTTGACATATTTTGTGTTGTTGTTTTCCACTGTTAGAATAGTGGTTGTGTGTTTCTCTTTTAAATACAGTACAAAAAAACAACAAACGCAATACTTAAATTAGGGCATTAAAAAACCCCGTTATCATAAAATTGATAACAGGGCTGCACAGAAAATTTCACAAAGTTTTTACTTTGGCTTTTTAAAAAGGTTTTTTATAAAATTCCAAATATCATAAAATAAATAGCTACCAGATGTTTCTGTCTTTCTATGTTTATTGATTTGAGCATCTAAAGCCTCTTTTTTCATTTCATTAAGTTTGTCATCGTTATCCATTATTGTATAATTTTATTAATTAATATTTTTAGCAGCAATCTATAGGTGTTAAGTTGTTAGTAATAAGACTGCCATTAGCCCACTGATAAGTTTCTCCATTCAAAAGTATTTGTACAGAAAAACCGCCACCTGACGGCAATATCCTAATAAAGCCAGTATAGCTATTACCTTTGCACTCAATGGTAATTAAAGACTGCGACGTTGAAGCCGAGCAAATTGTATAAACTCCATTATCGTAAACTATAGAAGGACTGCCACCACCATCAATAATATTAATATAGCTAAAGTAATGAGCGTTTAATATATCAACACAGTAATTACTACCATCCTGATAGGGCGTCCCAACTTCTAAAGCTTGAGGTGCGCAATTAGCATCATTATTATTTTTATTAGCATTACAGCAAAGACTTGGTAAATCATTTGTAACATCTTCTACGCTTTTTGTGTCGTTAATGTCTAGTAAAAGAACCTGTGAAATATTTGGGAATGTTCCGAAAACTCCCAAATAAATAGGCTCACCGCCACAACTAACTTTCACAAAAGCTTCTACATTATCACTATCTATCTGACAGTATTTGTCATTAGGCAAAAATACAGCATCAGATAAAGGAACATTTGCAGAAGCAAAGCAAACATCATCAAAGGCATCTATATTATTTAAAGTAAAACAAGTATCGGAAATACCACTATTGCCTTGATTGGTTTGGCTTCTGAATAAATCACTAAGTACTATTTGTGTATTAATACAAGGTGAACAAGGCACGCTATAAGGTGTTTGTAAATAAGCGAAATCACTTTGACAGCCATTTTCACAGCAAGCATTTACCCTAAAATCATAAGCCGTATCACATTCAGGAACTATTATTTCTGCTCCTGTTGCATCAGTTGGATTGTCTACCCATTCTATCCAAGTTGTCTCATTAAATTTCTTATACCAAACTTTATAATTTGAAAGAAATGTAACATTTGTAGGAGCATCCCAATTTAATAAAACAGTACATCCTTCTAATGTGTAAATAAGGTCTGTAACAGCAACATTTAAAGGCACACCGCAACTAGAATCATTTAGTATGTTTATAGAAATAGTATCTATACAGACCTTATCATCTAGCTTTAAAATGTAACCGCCACTAGATAAATTTGTAAATGTAAAACTGCCACCATTTAAGATACTTGGTGATGTGGCAATAACACCTCCTAAATTATCGCAAAGTATCAATTCTGTAGCTGTAGAATTAGAGCTATTTACATTAATTACCGTTAAGCTTCCATCATCATTACAAGTCACAGCCGTAGTTTGTATATCAGCCGAAATTCTACATTCAGTAGTTTGCTTTTCTATTAATATCTTTTCGCTTTCTGTAATCTTTTGTCCTGTACATTTTCGCCAAAAATTAAACTCATAAAGTGTATTATCAGCAAGTCCTGTAATATTAATAGTGTTGCCTGTAAAATCCGTTTGATTTGTCCAATTTACAGTACCTTTTAGCCTATATTCATAACAGTAAGTTCCAGATGTTTGAAGTTCAAATAAAATACCATTTTGCGACTCTGTACAATCAGTAATTACAGGTATAGGGCATTCCCTTGTTTTAGTTGTTACTGTTATAGTCGTAGCTGGTGAATAAATAGTATTACCTTCAGCATTTAGACATAGAGACCTTATCCATATTTGGTAAGAAGTGCATTCGTTTAAACTTTCAAGGCTTAAAGATGTAGGCGTTGTAGTAGGAGAGTAGGAACTACTACCTACTATTAGGTATTCACTACCAATAGCATCTACATCAGTTTGCTGTATATCAATATTAATAGTGCTTTCTGTACAGCTTCTAACGCTTAACAAAGGAGGTTTGCAGCTTTCAGTATCACAATCTTTATAAGGTAACTTTATTAAATCTTTAAGCCCGTTATTAGCATTTTTACAGCCTGTATTCTTATAGCACATCCCAGCATTAAAAGTAATATCTAACTGGTATAAACATTCGCTACCAGCCGCCTGTGTTGCTACAGCTTGTATCTGCTTCATTGAGCATTTTAAGCCTGTTGATGTGGTTATGTTTACACAATCTTCACCCGCTATAATTTGCCATAACTTAGCGTAAGTTACGTAATGCCATCTGTCACAAATTAAATATTGGTCTGGTAGATAATAGCTTTTAGTTGTAGTCGTGCTATCTTCATTCTCTATTAATTCGGCTATTGGTTCTGCTATCTGCTGGATTGGATTTGCCTTTTCTTGTAGGTAGAATCTTTGAACAAAGTTTTTAGATTCATAAGGAATACAATTTTGATCTCTTTTGCTAAAAAATTCAACAGTATGCAAACAACATTCATCTTCTACTATTTCTATAGGGTCAAAAACATACTCGCAAGTCTCTGTCTCTCTAGTTATTTCATTTTCGTACTTTATGGTTACACACATATAATAATAACCACACTCTAAATCCAAATTAGCACCTAATCCAGTTCCACAAGCAACTCCATCACTAGCATCTGTTATTAGATTTGCATTCTCTACAACTATATTGCCGTTTAAGTCTTTTATGTCAACTTGTAGTGATAAATTAACAGCACCTAAAGGGAATGTAAATACAAAAGGATGCCATTCGCCTTTTGGGTACGGCAAAAAGTATTTATTTGGTAAGTCTTCACATAAGTAATTCCTAAAATATTGTTCTTTTACGTTTCTATAGTAGGGTATTACTTGAGGTGGTGATATATTAAGCATTGTTGTTTTTTACTTTTTCGCAAAGATATTTTTAAGGTTTTAGGGTATTTAGGGCATTGCAAAATTATCTTTGCACACACAATTTTACATTAACTTTGTGTTATGTTTTTTGCCTAAAAAGTGTTATCTTTATAGGGCAACAAAGTGTGATTTAAGATGAGTAGAAAGTTAACAAGGGAACAGTTTATTGAGAGGGCAAATGCTAAGCATGGTGTTGGGAGATTTGATTATTCAAGAGTGGTTTATATTAATACAGACACTAAGGTTGAGATAGGATGCAATAAGTGTGGTGATTGGTTTTGGCAAACTCCATATTCACATGGAAACAAAGGGTGTAGTTGCTCTAATTGTTCTGGTAAGAAAAGATTGACTACTGATATATTTATAAAAAGAGCGACTAAAATTCATGGGTTAGGCTCATACGATTATTCTTATTCAATTTATTTGAGGAGCAAGAGTAAAGTTAAGATAAAATGTAATTCATGCAATATTACATTTGAACAATTGCCATGTGAACATTTAAAAGGTAAAGGGTGTAGGAAGTGTAGTGCAAAAAAAAGAGGAGAAAAACGAAAATTTACTACTGAAATATTTATTAAAAAAGCAATACAAAAACATGGGGGAAAGAAATATGGTTATGAGTTTGTGCAATACGAAAATTCACACTCCTATGTGAAAATAAAATGTAATAAATGTAATTTAATATTCAAGCAAAAAGCTTGTGAACATTTACAAGGCAAAGGCTGTGCTGGTTGTGCTGGGAGAAAAAAGTTAACAACTCAAGAATTTATAGAAAGAGCACAAAAAATAAATGGAATTAAAAAATTTGATTACACAAAAGTAAAATATGTAACTAGTAAAGATGAGGTGAAAATAAAATGCAATACTTGCAATTCGTTTTTCTTGCAAAGAGCAAGTACTCATTTAAAAGGAGGGGGGTGTGGCAATTGCTTAGTTAAAGAACCCTGGTCTAGAATAAAGCCTACTACAATCACCTTTATATACAAGGCAAAAAAGAAACATGGAGCATTAAAGTTTAACTATGAGCTAGTTAATTATGTTGATTCTAAATGTAAAGTTACTATTATTTGTAACAAATGTTCTAGTTCTTTCAACACAACACCTAACAATCATTTGAAAGGATATGGTTGTCCAATATGTGCCAAGACCAAAAAACTTACTACAAAAGAATTTATAAAAAGGGCAATTAACAAGCATGGGGAAAACAAATATGATTATAGTAGAGTCGAATATATAAATAGTCATGTAAAAGTTGAAGTAAAATGCAACCAATGCAATCAGTATTTTAAGCAGTCTGCTGGAGCGCATTTATCAGGTCAAGGGTGTAAAACATGTAGTTACGAGAGATTGAATAGATTTAAATTCTCAAATACATTAGACTTCATAAAAAAAGCTATCAAAGTTCATGGAAGAACCAATTTTAATTATTCTAAAGTAGTTTATGTAAAATCAAATATTAAGGTTAAAATTAAATGTAATGATTGCGAAAAGTATTTCCACCAATCACCAAGCGGTCATTTAAGTGGTAATGGCTGTCCTAATTGCAAATCTTCCAAGGGGGAAAGAAAGATATTTAATTATTTAGATTCTATCATATTCTTTGAAACACAAAAAACCTTTCCAAGATTAAAGTTGAAAAATAGGCTAAAGTGTGATTTCTATATACCATCATTAAAACTCATAATAGAATATGATGGAGAGCAACATTATAGAGTAGTAGAATCTTGGGGTGGTAAAAAGGCTTTTCAAGAAACCCAAAAGCGTGACGCAATAAAAAACAAATTCGCCAAAGACAATGGCTACCATCTATTAAGAATACCATATACACAATTCAATAACATTGAATCAATACTTGAATCTAAATTAAAAGAATTAGGTTGGAATCCAAATAACAAAAACCTAATAGGCAAGCAACTTAGTTTATTTGAAGCTGCTTAAATAGTAATAATAGGTAATACCCTAATGTGTAATACTATAAAGCTTAATATTTAGGTTATCAAACATAATAACAATGCAAAAACCACTTTACAAAGGAACTTTAACCATAGATAACAATACCTATGAAATAGAAAATCTATGTACAGGCTCAGGCGGTATCAATCCATCTTATAGCATAGAAAATAATTGCGGCTTTATCTATGCTAAAAAAGTAATCAATGGAGCTTTATTTTTTAGCCAAAGGGATGTCTATGATGTTCTATATCCTTACTTTCAAGATGATGAAAAGAAGTGTAATGATGTTAGTATAGATGTGTATAGAATTTGCGGTTCTGATTATAAATTGCTAGCAAGTGCAGTATTTGCATTTAAGGACATAGAAGATATTGAAACTGATAACTGTCGTATAATTACAAAGCTAAGATGTGAAAGCAAAGAAAGCTGTTTAATAGAGAGCTGGAATGAAGTTTGTTCTTTTTATCACCTTCCTAAAATATCAACTCAAAATGAAAGCGATGGTGTAGAGCCGTTTAGTAGCGTGACAGGCACAAGCACTGATAATGTGAATACGTTCATACCTTTAATAAGCGTCAATGGTTTTACCGATTACGAACAAAACACCCAGAATTATGTACCAATTATAAATGGTAATGTTACGACTCAATATCCTATTGGATGGTGGGTTCAAAATACTAGCACCTTTATAAATGAAAGCAATAATACGGCAACGGTTGAAACCAAGTATATAAGGGAATGCCTTACCCTTCCATTGGGACAAACACCTGTAACTGATGGGTGGATTTTGCTGGATGCAAACACAAATAAATATGTAAGGTGTCCTCAAGGTGGAGAATCTTTGCAAGACTTAAATCACACAAGGTCGCTTTGTGATTTATTAGACTTTCTTATTTCTAAAGTTGATAAAATAGATTGCTTTGCTTCTCATTTTTTGAGTTGCGGAAATCCTACTGGTGTACGTCCTGATAATCCACAATATCAATACGCCTATGATAACTTTATTTGTATGACCATTGCAACTTTTAGCGATGTTCTTTTACCCAATACTACTAATGAAGCTACTGAGAAAGCATACAGGTTAACTCTAAAGCAAGTAATTGAAAACCTTACTAAAAACATTCCTGATACCTATTTCTTTTTAAGTGAGTATGAAGATGAAAATGGAGAAACTAAATGTTGTCTTCAATATGAGCATTTAACCTTTAACTCCTTAACTCAAAATGTAACCGACTTAACAGATTTTGATTTAGCCAAACAGTATGACTTTAACCAAAAAGAAATAAAATATCCTGTTACATTATTGCCTAAAGTTTTAGATATAAAAAGATATACAAATTACTCAGATTCTAAAGGCTTGGATTCATCACAAATCATTAGAAAAGATTGTACTGTTGATGATGTCGATGATTGCGAAATTGAGTTATTTACTAACTCTATAGGCGAAATTCAAGGGGGGAACTTTGAAGATAGAACAGGCTTTGTTTTAGTAAGTAATGTAAAGGATAATGAAGGTAACTTCTACATTAATAACAACAATGAAAGTTTAAGTTTTAGAAACCTACTATTGAACCTAAAAACACATGATTATTTTGGTAGTTTTTGCATTGATGGTATTGAAGTGCAAACAAAAAACAAGATACACAGCATAACTTTAGAGAATAAAATATGCTTAAATATTGATTGCTCGGATGGCAGCGGATGGGTTAATAAACTCATCAAATTTACTGATAAAGAAAATATATCTCTAGGATTGGTTCAAAGTGCTGAATTAAGATATGGGTGTAAGGTAGATTTGACTTTATTGGTGACTTGTTAATCATTGCATCAAGTAATTTTCCGCCAAATCTGTTTTCTTGCTTCCATCTTCCAAAACTCTACCCTTGCTAACTAAAGAAAGACTATCTGTAGTTAATAATTCAAATTTTATAAAAGTATTTTCAATAAAAAAAGTATCTGGTAATGAAATTGAATAGGCACTTTCAATACCATTATCTGTTATAGATAGTTCATTTATTGTTATTATGTTCTGGTCTATTCCAACACCTTGCCAAACGCCCTCAATACTCTGAATAAAAGCTATTTCATTGTCTGTTAATCTGCTTTCTTGAATGCCTTCTTTCCCACACCCTGTTAAGGTAAAGCCAATAAGTAATGTTAATATAATCTTTTTCATATTCTAGATTTAAGTATAAACACATTCAAATCTACAATAAAAAATGCAAATTAGTTCAATGAACCTAGTATCTTGATTCTTTAGGTACTCTCTTTAATACTGATTTTTTACCGCCATTGTCGGTAGTTTCTAGCTCTAAAAATGTATTATCATTAATTGGAACAGTTGTTGTTTTTGTCTTTTCTTGCTCTACTCTTTTCGCTGTATTATCACTAATAGACTGCTGCAATTTATTAGACATTACAAGCTGTTCAACTACTGCATCAAAGCTAATTACTTGCATATTTTGTCCTGCTTGTAATGTCTTAGCTGGCAAAGTCGGTGCATCATTAGCAAAGCTTATTTGAGGTACATTTCCAACCTCTCTAATGGGTTGACTATTGGCAATGAGATTTAAATACTGCTGTTTAGATATGACAGTTGAATCTATACCCTCACGCTTCATATATTCCTTTGCAACATCAGGGAAAGCATCGTTATCATTATGTTGAATCGTATTGTATATATCAAAGTTTTTAAGGTTGTTTTTAGCTGGTACAATCCTTTCAAATTCATCAAGCCAAATAGGTTCGACACCTCCCAAAACGGCTGGAATGGTATCAATACCTTTCTTAATACCTCTTTGTCTTTCTAGCTTATCAGTACCTTTATTAAAACCTCTATTTGTAGAACCTATATTCCCAATGGCTTTATTAAAGAGTGATATTAAAGCGGTTACCCCTGCTGCTGCTAAAATCAAAGTAATAGGGTCTTTTACTGTCCCTGCTAAGAAGTTAGCAACAGCTACACCTAGTTTTGCTGTTTGTGCAATTCGGTCTAATCGTCTTTGTCTTTCTTCTAATCGTTCTCTTTCTTCTAGTGCTTTTTCTCTAGCTGCTTGTTCATCTTCAATAGCTTTTTTAGTTGCATCTGATTCATTGGCTAAACCTGCAAGCTTTAATTCATTTTCTTGTTCAAGTCTGTTTTCTAATCTGTCAATTTCATTATCACTATCTTCAATACGTCTTTCAGCTTCTTGTATTTGTGCCTCTGTTTGTGCTTTGTATTGCTCAATAGCAAAGTTTGCAAGTTCACCTAAAACCTGCTTAACCTTATCTACATCACCTTCATTAATCCCTACACTTATAAGAATAGCATCAAAAGCATCAGCAGCAGAATTAATTTCTTTTACCGATTCTTCCAATCCTTTTTTAGCTTCATCTGTTTGCGATTTTAGATTATTCTTTATAATCTCTAATTGTGCATCAGATAAGCCCAACGCTGCCTGTTGTGCTGCTGTAAGGTTGTCGTAATACTCTAGCTGTGCCTCTAATAATCTAACATTTTCCTCCTGTATTAATCGAGTCCTTTCCTTTTCTATTAAAACTTCATCGTCTATTAATTCACCTTTTTGAACTAAGTATTCTAATTGACCATCTATTCGAGAAACATTTAATTCGCTTTGCTGCTCAATAGATTGAAGTCCTGCTTCTGTTGTTAATCTTAAACTATCCTGCTCAATAGCTGTTCTTTCTGCTGCTAGTCTTGCATACTGTTCTGCATCAAATCCAGAAGGGTCTTCTAGCTGTGCATTGATAGCGTCTATTCTAGCTTGATTTAATGCTAACTGTCTTTCCGTTGCATCCTGAATCTGGCTAGCATTAAGTTCATCAATTCTTTGCTGCCTTTCAATATCTTCAAGCCCTAACTGAAACAACTTATCAATAGAATCCCTTTTTATTTCCTGTCTAGCTAGTTCATAGAAGTTTTCTATTGCAAGGTTTGCTTGTGCTTGTTCTTCATCGAAAGTTACATTTTGCTGTACGCTTATTGTATCGGCTTGCTCCTGTGTAATGTCTCCGCTACCTACTTGTGCATCTAAATTTAATCTAAGTGCTTCACGCCTTTTATTTATTAAAACCTCAATTTCATCAAGTGCCTGTTGTTCTGCTATATCTGTCTGCTCAATAGCAAACTGCCTTTCCAATAAAATCCTATCTTCACCTGTTGCCCTGCTTATTTCAATAGCTGTACTTTGCGCCCTTAATGTCTGTAATCTATCTTGTAAATCTTTCTCTATTTCTATAAGTGTATTACTAGAATCTTGTTCTTGCTTTTCAAAAGCTTCTAATTGCTTTAACCTTTCCTGCCTTCTCTTTTCTGCTGCCTTCTTCTGTTCTTCTGTAAGCTGTGCCTGTTTTTGCTTTTCCTCTTCAACGCTTTTGTTAGCTGCTGCCTGCTCAATTGCCTCAAGTGTCTCAAGCCTGTTTTGTGCTTCTGTAAGCTGCTGTTGTTGCTCTGTTGTATCAACGCCCAAAGGTGTAAGAATAGAGATGTCTTGTTCAAGTTCTGCTATTAAGGTTTTAAGATTTATAATTTCATTTGTAGCATCAATAGAATTTAGCTTTATATCTATTTCAGCATCAATATCTGCAAGTTCATTTAATAATTCATCCCTTTGTGCATCCGCTATATCAGTAGCTAAAAGCGTGTCTATCTCTATCTTTCTATTTTCAAGCTCCTGTATCTCTCTAGCGTCTGTCTGTACAGCTAATTTCAAGGGATCATTTAGCGTGTTTTTTATTTCTGCTATTCTGCTTTCTACTTCTTTTAATCCTTCTGTATCACCCCTTAATTCAAGGTTAACGGCTTGATTTCTTAAAGACAGTAATTCACGCTCTAATAATTCTGTAGCATTAAGCCCTTTTTCAAATTCTTTATTAAAAGCCTCACTTGCATTTTTACCAGCAACATCAAAAGCATTTTCAATATCATTTAAAGGGTTTAGTATTTCTGATATACTAAAATCACCAGAAAGTAAATCACCAACACTAACACTTCTAAGCCTATTAAAGCTTTCCAAAATTGCGTTTATATTATTTCTGACAGTTGTTTTAAATCCGTCTATAAAAGCCGATGCCGAAACTACAGAAGCCTCTATAATTCTAGGCAAATCTTCAACAGTCTGAAATAGTGTTTCAAAAGCTAAGAATGTTTGATTAATTGCATCCTGTAGAAATTCATATCTTTCAATTACAGAAGCAATGCCACTAATAAGCCTTGAGAATAAATCTATTTGAAAGGAAATACCATTTATTAAAGCCTCGCCAATTGTTACTAATATTTCTGTCGCTGTACTTAATCCGTCCGTTCCTTCAGTAGCAATATCTAAGGCATCTGCTATTCTTGAAAAAGCATCATTAAGTCTTTGTATGATAGGCTGGAATCTATCAGATGTAAAACCTGCCAAATCAACTAAAGCAGATAAGAAAACAGACTTAACAATTAAAGCCGTCTGCTCAAACTCCTTTTTACTTTCTCCCAATAAATTAGCTATATCAATATTTGCCCTTGCAAGCCTTTCTTGTGCTGCTGCTGTACGCTCCTGTTCTGCAATAAACCTTTTCTGTTCATCTGTTAAATTCCTTGTTGCATCATCTATATCTTTCAAAGACTGTAAATAAGCTAGCCCAGCATCTTCACCAGCACCCCCAAACACATCCGCTATAATTGCACCTGTTTGTGTAGCTGTTAACTTCGTATCATTTAAACCCTCACTAATTAATTTTATAGCCTCTAAAGATTGACCGTTTTCAACTCTTAGCTGTATCTCATTAAATGCTTCATCGCCTAAAGCTTTCAAAGCGTCTTGTGTAGGCTTTGTAAACTCTCTTAGTCTAATAGTAGCCTCCTTAACTGCATCAATACCCTTATCGCTAAACAAGCCTTGTTGTGTGCTTGATATAAGGATGTTGTTAAAGTCCTCAAATGTGCCTCCTGCCTCTCTAATAAAAGTTGGGTATTCCCTTAATGAATCTAAGTATTCACCATTTGCATTAGCACCATTTTTTAAACCATCTTCAATATTTTCAAGTGCATCAGTAAAACTTATTTCCAACTGATTAGATGTAGCATTTGCAGCCTCTAATATTGCTAGTTGGTCTTCTCCGTAAGTATTCGCTAAAGCCTGTACGCTTGCTGTTGTTTCGTCTAAAGCTGTTTCACTTAATCCAGTAAGTTGTGATACTTGATTTCTAAAGTTTCTTGTTTCGTCTACTGCTGTAGATAATGCAGAAGTGTAAGAAAGTATTTGTTGAACTATTTCAAGTGCTATAAACGCTTTAAAAGCACCTTGTAAGAATTGAACACCTTTCCCCAATCTGCCGAAACCATCATTTGCTTTATCGGCTGCACTAGGCATTTGTTCTAAATTTCCCCTTACTTCAGTTATTCGATTATTAATTAGATTAAGACCATCATCAAAACCGTTATCTAAACTACCACCACTAAATTCAAAGTCTCTCTTAGCTTTGTTTAAATCTTCATACGCCTTTTCTAAATCCCTTAATTCAGTTTCATAATCATCACTAACATTTGACAATCTTCTTATATTAGCTACTAATGCCTCATTGATTGTTTCAGCTCTTTTAGCGTCATCTGCTGCATTTCTATAAGCATTAGATAAGTTATTGCCAAAATCTGAAACATTAGAACTATTTATTTTTTGAACATCAGCCAAAGAATTTAAAGCCGTTTCCACCCTTTTAATTTCCCTTGTAACTTCTGTTAAATCCTTACCTTCTGCTATATACTTTTCTAGCTGCTTATTAAGGTCTTTTTGTATAGCTGATAATTGTGTTTCTGCTTTTCCTAAATCCTTAACATTTGTAGTTATTCTGCTAATATTTCTACCTACTCGATCAAAGTTTGTTGAGGACTTAACGATAGCATCAGCAGACTTAGCAGCATTATCAAAACCTTTTATTAATGTTTCTGCTACTTCGGAAGCCTCCTTATCTGTTTTTTCTAAGATAGGCAAAAGTCTTCTTAGCTTTTCTTCTACACCTTCAAAGCTTATATTAAATCTGTAGTTGTTGTCCATTTTCGCAAAAATAGACGGGGGCGGGTATTAAGTAACGGGCATTAAAAAACCCCACAAAACACAAAGTTTTGCAGGGCTATAAAACCACAGTATATAGAAAAAAGAATTAAGTTTTGTTTATATCATTTTGTTTTTTGTGCATTTCCAAGTTTCGTATCTGAACTAGTCTAAAAAATTCCTTCCAGTCCATCGCCCAAGCTTCATTTAAAGAAACATTGGGAGCGTATTTAGTATAAGATTCAACTAAGTTAATATAATAGACTTCTATTTCTTCTAAAGAAGCTAATAAGCGATAAGGCTGCTTTTCTTTTTGCTCTGTTTGATTCTTTAATTTTGCTATTTGATTTCTTGTATTGGATTCATTGAATAAATCCGAAAACTTTGCAGTTGCCTCGTTGGCAATGCCTCTAGTATAACATCGGAAAAAATTTGAAAAAAAAAATTATTGAAGTTTTTAGAAGTACTGTTATCATCAAAGTATTTTATCTTATCATAAAACATCATTTCATTAAAATTACTTTCATCCTCTCCTTTCTTATTTATAAAAAGCATGGCAACCCTTCTATAAATATACATTTCCTCTGTTATCTCTCTATTATGATAAGTTTCACCAATTCCATACACACAGTTCATTAATTCAACAATAGCACCTATTGATATTGCAACTCCTGAATCAGATTTTAAAATAGCTTTTAGTTTAGCAACCAATCTATTAAAAAACAAAACAAAATCATTACCACATTGATAGGCTTTTTGCTGCTTTTCTAAGTACATCTTACGTCTAGTCGATAGGCTAATAGTTGTATAAAACTGCTGACCTCCTAATTCAAACTCAAAGCCGTCTAAGCTTTTAGGTAAAAACCCATCTGGACTGCCTTTAAATCCTGCAAGCCTCTTTAATATTTCTTGACAAGGATTAATTTCTTTTTTCAATTCTGTCATATACGTGTTTAGTTGTTTCTGTTATAAATATTTGTAAGATTAAATAGGGTAGGATTAAGTATAGGGATTGTGTTGTAAAAGCAATTACCATCAAAAACACTATAGAAGTTAAAGGGATAACTTTGTCAATTCCTACAAATACATCTATTAAAAAATAGATGAAATACATTAATGATAAAAATATAAAGCTTACTAAATTGCCATAAACAAAAGCTGACAAAATCAAGAACAGATGAACACTAAAGCAAAGTGTACATTCTGTAATCTTATCAGTAAATGTATTTTCTTTGATAAGCTTTGATTTATACTTATAAATAAATCCAAAATACTCCGATTTTGGTAAAATCTTAGTAAATATTATTGCTGCAAAACTGCAAAAAAGTAGTAATTCAAAAATATAATTATAGTGTTGCATTATCATTTTTTTTATTTTAACAACAGGCATTACAGTCACCATCTGCTGAATCTGAAAAGTCTGGTTTTGTAACCGAGCCGTAACAAATTTGATAAGAAACCTCTAAGTCAATAGAAAAGTATTCATAAGGATTAGTAGCTAAGTATGTTGAATTAATACCTGTATAGTTTCTTAACACAGTCCTGTCATTATGCAAAGGTTTTCCAATAATCTTTACAGATATATCTTTCATATCATAACCTTTTTGACCACAACATAAATCCTCTACTGTGCTGGAATCAAGATTAAATTTTCGTATTGGTAGCTTTTGCTGTAGATAAGGATAAATGTCTTTAAAAACGCTCACACAAGGTTCTAAATTCAACTTACACTTATCAAGCCACACTATTAATCTAATAGTATCAATACATCTTTCTATACCACCACCAAACTTAGATAATGTGAAGTCTGACTTTGTGTGTTCAAAGAATAATAATCCAGATTTATTTTTTAGTTTAAACCAAGTAGCTGTATTTTTAGCAGCCTCACAATCTTTTTCACAACAATCCACCGTAACAGGGTAAGTTTTTCCATCCTTCCAAGGTTGTGCATAAGCTATGCCGCCAATAAAGAAATTAGCACCAAAAAAGGTGAGTTCTTGAGACGTGTTTATTGTGGTATTTTGCCCCTGAATGGTAACAGCATCATTAAGGTTATATAATACTGTTTTGACTATTGCGTCAATCATATACTGTGTTGTTTTATAAAATAGGCTCTAAATCTAAGTTCCATCTATCTACCAGCCTATTAAAAATATTGTTTACTGCTTGAATCACTAAAGCCCTTTCAGAATCGGATGGCTCTACAATGTTGGTATTGTATAAAAAGCCTAGTTTAGTCAATCGCTTTTCAATATCTGCATTAGTAGCAGCTACTAATATTTCATATTTGAATTTATTTACTTTTCTAAACACTATATCAATGTTGTTCCACATTGAAGCCGCATCTGGATAGCTAAAAGATAAATCTACTATATCAGTTTGTAGCCTGTTTAACTCTCTAAGTTCTTTATATCCACCTTCTACAAAAACGGTACTGTTTCCGTTTGATGCAGCATTGAAAAAAGAATCTCTTACAAAATCATCTTTATCAAAAGTTGCAGGAGTAGTTGAGTATTGACCGCCCCCTAATAACTTACCATCTTTATCTTTCCCCTCTCTTTGAATCCTATCTTGAACTAATGCTTTTATATTTAAAGCACTAATAACAGCAGCATCTTCAGTCTGTTTTTGTATCTCACTTCCTAAAACATCTAATTCAGATAAAAAACCTTTGATGTTTTCAATAAGCTTTGAGACTGTCCTTTCCATAGTTAGTTGGTGCAAACTTATTAGGATGGGTGTTTTTTAGGTGGGGTATTAAAAAAACGACCCTTTTATAAAAATTTATTCCATTGATTTACAGTGAGTTATGAAAAAAGCATAAAAAAACTTTCTAAAAAGTTACTTTTATAAGTGACTTTTATAGTATCTTTGAGTCTAAATAGTACAAACACAAACAATTAAATACTTTTAGATATGAACAATCAAATTAAAAAAGAAAATTGGGAAAAAAATACTCAAATGCTAATAGGTGCTAAAGTAAAATTGATAAATACTAATCATATTGCAGTTTATTCGGTAGATGAAAAAATTAAAAACGTAATTCTAAATAAATTTGAAAAGTTAAATATCTCGTTTTTAAAGACGAAAGATAACAATAGAATGATTTTTAAATTAAATAAATAATAAAGGAAAACAACAACACAACACTTTTTAATAACCTTTTTAATACTTTTAGATATGACAAATTCAAATCCTTACGCAATGAAAGCCGATACAGCAAACTTTTTAATGTCGTTGAGTACTTCATTAATGAATGAGATACTCGATAATATTGCTAATCACTATGGTATAACAAGAGGCGAGGCTTTTGAAGAGGTTACTGATATTGATGCTGAAAATATAATGGACTATATAACAGTAAATAGACCAGCAGTTCATTTATTATACAAACAATATAAACTCGGTCTTTTGAAGTAAGCAAATGAAAACAACAACACAATACTTTTTTTAATTAACCTTCAAAAACACAAATAAAATGAGTTGGAATAGTTATACTGAAAATACTAAATGCAACCGCATATCAGAAGAAGAAAATAAAATGAGTTGGAATAGTTATACTGAAAATACTAAATACAACCGCATATCAGAAGAAGAAAATAAAATGCAAACATTAAACAGAAACAACGAAATTAACATCATTGGCTATCAATTGCCTAAAGGTCATATTTTATTAGGTAGAACTATTAATGGAAGGTGGGCTGTAAATACTGGCAGTACTATAAGGCTTTACACTATGTTAGATATAAAAAGCATATACAATGTTAACCTTAATGCTTCAGATTTAGAAAGATTAGGATGGACGGCATAAAAGACAAAAACCAAGTATTTAAAGATGTTCTAAGGGTTTTTAATATCAAACAGCGTGAATTATCAATTGAAATACTTGAACTAACAGAATACGCCTTAACCAACTCCACAGCAGCAGACAGATATAAAAGAACCTTTTGCAGAATCCTTCTAAGATTTGGGAATGTGACAGATGAACAAAGAGAACTGATGGAGGAATATTTGAAATAGAAATTAATTGATAATTATGTCAAAATGCATTATCTTTGTAATGCGAGGGAGAGCGATTGGTTGTTCGCTGGGCTCATAACCCAGAGGTTGCAGGTTCGAGTCCTGTCCACGCAACTATTATCAATAGGTCTGTTTGCTAGTGGGGATGCAAAAAAAGTTATTGATATAAGATAAATAGTCAGATATGATGGTGTGTCACCTGCCTACCCAGCAGGCTTTCATTGGTTCAATTCCAATACTATTTATTTAAAAAGCCTTAACATTGATTTGTTAAGGCTTTTCTTTTTTCCTACCTACTCAACCCAAACCTCACCCCCTTATTAGTCTTCTTACAAAAACAATCTGAATCATCTAAATTCATAGAATTACAAATTCCTATCATACTCTTATCGTCTCCATAAAGCATTTTATTATAAACACTTCTATAATGTGATAAATACCCTAGCATTCTTTGTTCAGAAGACAAAGGCGAAAAGTCTACGCTGTCATTCCCTAACATCCATTCAGCAAACAACACCGCTACTTTATTTTTAACAAGTTCTGCTATAGTGGTTCTATCTACCGAATACTTAGCTTTTACCTTTTGACAGATAATGCTTTCTATATCACAAACAAAGCTAAAATCTAAAGCAAAGCCCATCATTGAGTTTTTAGAACTTTCACAGCAATTTGTATTTTTTAATTTGTCTGCAAAGTATTCTACCTCACAGCCGCTATCTAAACCTATATCATCAAAACCTTTTGCGTGTGCTGTTATATGCTTCGCCCAATCTGGCTGCTTAGAAGAACATCCACACCAAGTAACATTGTCATTATATCGTAAATCTTCATTTTCTTGACACTCATAAACTAGATATAAGCATCCATTTATATCATTAGGGCAAAAGGTAAGTGGAGTATCAAAAGTGTGGTATATCGCTTTGTATTTGTCTGTTGTAATGTT
Organism: Chitinophagales bacterium; assembly: GCA_020629335.1. The sequence goes on from JAHDDN010000001.1 coordinate 52,418, forward strand.
TATAGGTGAAGTAGTTAAAAGTTCTCCTGTTCCGCTATAAATTTCTATCTCTCTAGTGACGGCTTGCGTCTTATTATCCAGCTTAAAAGGTTGTAGACCTATAGAGTTTAAGCAAAAGGCTATGTCTTTACCACATCCAATGTCAAGCCTTAAAACGACATAGTTGTTCATTACTTTTTTGTAAGTTCCAGCCGTTTCATTACCTATTAGAAAGTTTCTTTGTGATATTTTAGGATTGACTTCTTTTTTAAAAGTTAGACAAGTCGCTAGATCACGCATTACACAATTGGCAGCATCTGTTCTAAACTTATAGATACTTTCCCAGACATCTAATCCGCAATGTGGATTGTTACAAAGATGCTTGAATATTTTACCCAAACCGCCTATCTCATCTATATAGATTCCTGTTTCACTTTCCTGATAATCATTAGGTATATTCTCCCAACATTCACAAGTCAGTTGTGATATGCCTATAAGCTTTTCTAAGCAGTTTTCTTGTGTTGTTTGTGCCATTGTTTTATATAAAAAAACCCTACCCATAAAGTCAATGGATAGGGCTATAGTTGTTATCTCAAAAAAAGTTAGTATCTATTACTTACCTAAACCTGTAACGCTAGGCGGTTCATCTAAACAAGATGTTACCATAATTTCCACACAGTCGCTTTTCACAGTACAAGCTGTCCCGTCTGCGGCTGTTACATTCGCTTCAAAAACGATTCCGTAGTCTCCACCTGCTTTGTATTCAAGTGTTAAGTCTGCTGCTGCTAAATCCGCCTCTGTAAAGGTATCTACTGGTGTTCTGTAAAGGTCTGCATTTTCGTAAACATTCGCTACAAAAGAATCAACTGTAATAGCTGCTCCTGTAGAATCTACTGCTGTAACAGAACCCATTGGAATAGTTACCTTACCCGCTTCAAAGCTAAAGTCTCCAATGTTTAGCATTAAGCCCTCACAAGGGTCTGCTGTAGGAGTAGCACAAGGGTCTTTATATTTTGGTGTTGGGTCTAATCTTTCAACACATCCTTTCTTAAATTTAAGGACACCTGTCTGTTCTTTATTACATTTGGTTTTGTTTCTGATAAAGTTATAACGTCCGTAAATGTACCAAGTGAATGCCTTTGTTGGCTTTTTGCCTTGAACCTCCTTACAATGCTCTTCTAATACAATATCGTAGTAAAAGCCATCAAAAGTTAAAGACTCTACACGTCCGTACTTTCTTATGTTTGTAAGTTCACCTGTTGCAGCCGTCCAACTATCAGTCATATGACAATGGTAGTGAACCATTGCTGTAGAATTATTTTCAACTAAAAGTAAGCAATCACGTAAGCCGTCAACTTGTGGCATTAGCTTAATGTCACTATAGTACTCAATGTCCTCAAACTTGGAAAGATTGGCTGAATTATCAGTAGTAGAACGTGAGTTTCTAATGTATTCGGCATTTCTACGCTCTTTGCGTAAAAGATTGGTATCAAGTACACAATAATCTTCAAAACAGTTTCCTTCTGCTATTTCTTCAATACAGATAGATAAGTCAGCATTAAACATCGTATGGTCAACATAAGTAGTCGTGCCACTAGCTTCAATACCATCTACGTCTAAATCATAAGTATTAACCCCTGCAATAGAAGCGGTATATTCTAACCACTCTTTTGTAATTTGCTGGTCACCATTTCTGATGATTGCAAAAAGGTTTTCTCCTACGTGTGTATTGAACGAATCAATATTTACATTTTCTGTAAAGTCAACAAAGCAAGATGAAAACTTTTTGGAATAGCATCTAGTTACATCTACTTCTTCACATTTTCTTGTAAAGACCGATTCAGATAATTCACCAGGAGAACAACCAATATTACAGTCGGTATCTTCACCACCTAAATCACAATAGTCCGTAAAGTAAACTTTTAATCGTACTGGTGTTGATACATTTGTTGAATCAATACCGTATTGTGGTGCTGCAATTACCTGTGATTTGGTAAATTGATCGTCAATATCAATAGACTGCTTACCATAAAGCACTCTACCCATTTCTGTTTTTAATCTTCGTCTATCCAGAACACCTTTATCCTCCCAAATACTTGGTAAGGCTAAGATGGTTTCTTTAAGCTCAAAACATTCTCTTTCGTAAGCCATTAATTTGTGTGTTGTTTATTGTTAAAAAAAATAAATGGCTTAGATTAACTTATTATAGTAAGCCATTGTCTATATGTAATTTTCGTATTTTATCTTTTCGTTGTTGAACTGATAAAGCTTTATCTGCTCTAATTTCTTTTTCTTTAGCTTCTAAATCTGATTGAGTGATTTTAGTATCTTGTCCTTTATCACTTGTTTGGTGATTTAGTGTTTGTGTTGGGTTTTTGGTTGTTGTTTCTACTAGTCCAACTGTATCAAAAGCCTTTTTAACAATCTGTTTAAAGGTCAAAGGATTGCCACTTTCATCTTCTACTCTTTCACCTACTTTATCGCCGAATTTATAAATCGGTTTTAGCGTTTCATCTGGATTTACTTTAAAGTCGTAATTATCTAATGTCAGCTTTAGAGCTTGTTTTTTTAAGATGTTGTAACTTACTTTGTTGCTTTTGATTGTTGCATCAAAGCCATCAAACTCATTGTTAAAATCGTTCGATACATTTACACGCATTTCAATAGAACTATTCTCTAATTTTAGCTTTTCATTCTCCTCTTTTAAAGCATCAATATCTTTTTGATAAGTGCTTTTAAGATTCTTTTCGATAGAATCATAGTTCTTTAAAGCTTTTATTTGTGCTTCTGTTAATTCGTCAAGATTTACAGAATCGCCCTTTTCTGCTGCTGCAAGTTTGGTTTCCAAAAGAGTTACTTTATCCTCTAAGGTTTTAACGGTTGCTCTATACCCTTGTACAGCATCGTTAAAAGCCTGTTCTAGATAAATAGTATCATCTTTTGTGTCCTCACTTCTTTTAAAGCTAGGATTTAGTTCAGCTATTTTAGCAGTGAATTTTTTAGCCGTATCTTTTACGCCTTTTTTGTGCTGATTGTCTTTTTCCTCTTGGTACTTGGTGGCTCTCGTTTGCCACTTTGTATCAAATTTCGATTTATACTTTTCAGCAAAACCATCTACTAGTTTGATGCTACCATCTTCTGATTCTTCTATTAAATCATTTAAGGCATTTTCATCTCCTAAATATGAATTGCTAGATTGAATCACGCCTTTTAGTAAGGCTTGCTGCTGTTCTGTTTGCAGCTTCTCTAATTGTGTCATAGAACGTGTTGTTATTTATAAAGTAAATAAGTCTAAAATTTAGGGCTGTTCAAGTCTTCCTAAAATGACCAAGTGTTTTTGCATTTTTAGTTCTGCCGAATAAGTTGTTTGAAAAAATATCTTTACAGGCTGTTATTAGCCTTGTATTTGCGCTTTCATTGCATTAGCTACAGTTACTACTGAATCTCTAGTTTCCCCTTCCATATAAGTATCTATTTGCTCTATAGTGGTGAAGCCTCTTAAAGTCTTCTTAGCTGTACTATGATGTTCGTCTTTTGCTAATGTAGCACCGCCTTGATCTTCGGCTTCGGCTTCATCTTCTTCTAAATCTTCAAATAATTCATCTTCTTTAACTGGCGTTTCGGGTGTAACTGCTTTTTGAACTACTTTATTAGAAAACCTTTTACGGTTAACATCATATCCCAATTCATCAGTTAAAAAGGTAATAGCCTCATCACTAAGGTTAAAAGGTTTATAGTGTAAGTCTCTTAAATAAAACTCTACTGCATTTCTTCCAACATTGTTTTTATTGCCTTTCTCAATTACAGCATCGTGCTGTAATGTTGTTTGAAGTCTTCCTCTTTTTAAATGTATGTCCATTTATTTCTTTTACTTTTTTATGCAAAAAAAAAGGATTTTATATTTAGCTTTTAGGGTATTAACGTAGGTTTGTGTTACGTTTTTTGTTTTAAATACTCAATTATATTTGAATAATAGTTAAAAATATTTTACTTTTGTGTTATGACATTAGAATTTATACACTATGGGAGCAATAAGTTTAATTCAGAAAGATTTAAGCAGATTGAAAACAGAGAGTTCCCAGATAAAAAGCCATTACAAGGAACGGGACTTTGGGCATCGCCTATAAATTCGGCTTATGGATGGAGTGATTGGTGTACGGATAATGGTTATGGAAACTTAACAAAAAACTTTACTTTCACTATTTCAGAAAAGTCAAAAGTATTAATAATTGATAGTGAAAAGGACTTGGATAAAATGCCTAAACTGGTTTTTGATACTTATATTAAAGGCTTTGATTTTGAAAAGTTAGCAAAAAAATATGATGCTATCTTTCTAACTGATAAAGGACAAGTAAAGACAAGGCATTCACAACCTTTTAACCTTTACGGATGGGACTGTGAATGTATATTAATAATGAACAAAGATATTATTTTACCTAAATGACCAACTACTCACAAAAGATAAATACTATTCTAAAGTCTTTAAAAGTTAGTTATAAGGAGTTAGCAGAAGAGTTAAAAGCTAATGAAATAAGCCTTAGAACAACTGTAAAGAATTTAGATAGACCAAACAGAAAAAACAAACCGCTAGGATGGACTTTTGCAATCTGGTTGTTTGATAGATTTATTAATGATAAAAAATGTAATGAAGATGAAAATACAGGAACCGTATAACTTAATAATAAATAATTACTCTAATTTAGAATTTTATGGCGGTCAAGGTTACTATGATGGCAATGGTGATTTATCTGTAAAATACAAAGACAAAGAAAAACAATTTCATTGTGTTCATTCAGCTATGGAATTTTATAATTCACTAGATTGTGATAAGGCATTATGGCAGTCCAAACCTACTGAATTAGTACTTTGTCATATTGAAAAAATACAATAAAGATGAAGGTAGGTATTAGTAAGATAGCAAAGCAAATAATCCTTGATGAACTTCAAGAGCAATCACATCCCGAACTAGTAGAGGATGTTATTTTTTGGGCTTTAGAATATTACGCTAAAAACAAATCTGAATCTACTTTTGGAAAAGCAATTGCATACTCAATAGTAGAAAGAATAAAACAGAAGGAATTAAATTATCAAAAATCTAATAATTGATGAAACTAATAATTAAAAAAGGAACTACCTTAAAAATAAAGGTTAAGAACAGGAGTTACTTAGGACAGTCTGAAAAAATAATTACTGTTGAATGTGTTAATAATAAAGGTCGTAAAAAACATTTTTTTGATAATGATAATGGTATTGATTATAGATTTAGCAATGCTTACGTGGAAAATAATTTAGTTGAAATAATAAGCGAATGACTAACAATCAACTCCACAACCTAAACTGGCAATACCTTTCACCAACCAAAGCTACTGCCTACCACAACCACAAGCAGTACACTTGTAAGGCATTGACTTTTGAAAATTCAATCACTTGGATAGACTTCGATAGTGTGGTTGTTGTTGATGTTTGTCCTTTTTAAAGTGGTCGAATTTGACACCTTAAAAAAAAATAAAATTATAATAAAATGGAATATATAATAAAATTTATTAATTACTCCGAGGTTCAAAACAAAGAAGATATTGGCATAGGTGGTCTTGGAGGTTTTTTTGAAGATGGTATGAGATGGAAAGATTACCTTGAAATATTTACTGATGAGGGTAAAATATTAGTTGAACATCTTAGAGATAAAATTATAGAAAACAACATTAGGTGTACGGGGTATGAACATCAAAATTCTGCATACAATTCTGTACCATTGTTTTCTAATGGGAAGGTGGCTACTTATTCTTTTCGTGCGTGGGGTGATTTAATGGCTGCTGTATGGTCAGAAAACGACAATAAAGATTATAATTATATGACTTTTTATATGTGAAATATGGCTCTAGGATACCAAATAATTAAACAACCAAACAAACTTTACTGCCTTTATTCTAGCAACATTGATACACTTGTATTGATAAATGCCACTAAAGAAGATATCATTGATTTTATGCTTGAAAGAGAAAAGGAAATGATAGAATTTAAAGTTAGCCGAAAGATTGAGAAGATAGAAAAAGGCGAAAAGGCTTATCATCAATTCACATTAACTTTTGATGAAATGCTTGAAGATGTAGAAAGGGTAGAAGGTAAATCTAAAATGTTAGAACTTAAAAGATTAATGCAAAGTGAACCAACAAAAAACAAATAGAGAAAAGGCTTTGGAGTGGTGGAAATACTCCGACAAAAGCAAACTATCCTTAGAACAAATTGCAAATAGAAATATTGCTATCATTCATATGGGAAAGTCATCCATTAACGATGATTTTAGTGACGCTCAAATTGAGGAAATATACAATGCAACTTTTGCACTATCAAAAGAAGAACTAAAAGAAATAACCAAAGCCGACCTAAAAGGAATCCTAACTCCTTTTATCAACTTAGCTGCTATGTGTGCTGAATTAGATAGCGGCTTAACAGATAATCAGTTTCAAGAAACTATGGACTTGATTGTAAAGGAGGGTAAGAAGTGTAAAAAATTAGAACCTAAATTGAGAGAATTAATTGATAAGATATGAGCAAACAAATAAAATTCAAACGCTATCATTTCAACGCTAAAAATGAATTAATAGCAGTAACGTTTTGGGGCAAAGGTATTGATGGATATGGTAATAATGTAGAGAATGAACGTACTTTTGTTTCTCCTAGTAGTATCTCAAGTTGTGTTAGATTTATTGATTGTCAATATACGAACCTAAAAGATAAAGATGGAATTGAGATTTATGAAAGGGATATTATAAAATTTGAGTATTCAAAAGACCAGTTTTATAAAGGTATAGTGACACAACACGAAAGCGGCAAATGGCTTTATGGAAACTTAACTCTATTTGATAGAGATGGTAGAGTTCTAATTGGGAATAGATTTGAAAATCCAGAACTTTTAAAATAGATTAGATAAAATGAAACTAAAACTAGAAATTACAAAAGATGAATTACTTGGAGTAATAGGCGAATTTATAGACCCTATTATTGGTGAGGATTTCGACTTACAAAAAATTAACTTTAAAATAAATAAAGAAGGTGAATTTGATAAAGTCATTTTAAAGCTAACTGGCAAAACAGGAGCTAAAGATTTTCAGCCTGTAGATAATAAAAACCAATAAGATATGAAAACAAAGAGACAATACTTTGTTGTTCAATTTATAATAAAATATAAAAATGGGAAGTTTTGGGTAGGAAGTCGTAAGGTAACGGCTTTAACCGATTTTGGGGCAAGGGAAGTGGTTAAATGGATTTATAAAGATAGGGATATAAAAATAACAAGCGTAGAGCCAACATATAAATATGTTGGCAGCCCAATAAGTAAAGACTATTCTATTTTAGGCGATTTTTAACCAAACAAATCAGGTCTCCGACTCCTAGCAATTTCTTCACTCACAGGTAATAACTTATGACCACAATTATAACCCCCAACATCTTTAAAAGGATTGTAGGGGGTGCTTTTCCCATTCCATTGTTGGTTTTGCCATAACATTATTTCCTCTAAAGTAAATACCTTGCCACGTTTATCAGCATGCCTTCTTACTACTCTTTTATTCTTTCCACGCCCTCGATAGTCAGCACCACCAACACAAAAACATCTTGAATCTCTTTTGCGATTCCCTACGTACATGAAATACTTAGTAAGTCCAAACTCTGCGCCTACTTCTTTAGACTCTGTACGTAGCTGCTCCATTGCTTTATGTGTGATTTCGCTTTGTACATTCCTTTTTGTTTGCGTCTGTAAAAGCTGTCTTACTTCATCAGTATTTAACCCCCCTGAAATGCCTTGCGCTAAAGTATTTTCTAAGGTTCTTTTTATGTGGTTGCCTATTGAAAGATTCCCTAAAAAAGTGTCTTTCTTAAATTTTATATCACCTTCTTTAGTGAAGGAAATGCCGTAATTACTAGCTGTTTGTTTGGCTACTCTTTTATAAACATTGTCTACTCTATTTCTAGTTGATGTAGTTACTCGATAGATATACTCTTTATCTAAGTTTCTTATTTCACCTATACGATTGATTAGGAATAGTGAGTTAGTATAGGAAGTAGCTTGAAAGCGATTAACAACCTTTTTGATAGCAGCAAGTACAAGGGGTAGGCTAGAAGTGTTTTTAATTCGACCACTAGCATCATATTTAAGAATGCCTACCGTTTCAGCTAGCGCAGCATCTATTAACTGAGCATAGAATTTATCAAAACGCTTTTCTATACGCTCGAATATCTGCTCAGTCTTTTGTTCTTGTTGTTGTATTAACTGATACCAGTTTGTTGTCATTGTTGTTGTTTTGGCCTATGCTTTAGCCACTATTTAAATGTTTGATTATTAGCTAGTTAAGTAATATAATTGCCTTCGGTATTCACATAAATGGCCAGAAATACCAAATGTTGGCCATTTATGCTTGTTCATTATAATTTCTTTTCATTGTTGTTAATGTGTTGGTAGCATTTCTCTATGTTAAAATATCTTTTAAACCATTCTTTGTTATGGTCTTCATTAGGGAATTTATCAGCTATCTTATTTATAGCGTTATCTCCATAATTAGCAATAGCCTTTTTTAATAAGCTATCTTCTTTATCATAATCTCTTTTCATTTCCTTTTAGCTCTTTCTAAATATTCATTCTTTAAAGGTTTGCCATTCTCATAATTAAATGACCAATCACAAACATCATAATCATTTACGATGGTTCGATGATTAGGTAAATCATTAGGGTCTTTGCCTGACCTTATCCAATTATTCCAAGCAGACCTAATACGCCTCCAATAAGCTTTCGGCTTCTTATCCTTTACTATTGGTTTTTTAGTACTTCTGCTCATTGTTTTTTGATTACTAGCCAATCTTTAAATCTTCCTTGTTCAAAAAATTCTATAAACTCATCTTTACTTATGCCTAAATAAGTACTCCATATTCCAGCACAAAAAGTACTACCTATTGGAAATGTTCTTAGTGGGTGTTCAAATGTTCTTATTAACTTGTAATAAGTTTCTTCTATTTCACTACTTTCCTTTCTCCCAACACTCCTAAACTCATAAGTAGGTTCAAAAGCCCAATCATCTTCAACATTCCTTAATTCATCCGTATGGTCAAACCAATCCCAAAAGTCTTCATCAACAGCGTTTGTTATATCTGGTTCTAAATTAACCATATTTTGAGATAACGTTTTAGAAACATCTATAAAAAATTGATTTAATTCATCATCCAAAGGCGAAGCCTCCCTAATTTTATCTTTTGCAGGAAATATTCTTTTTATATTTTCTTTAATCCAGTTTATCATATTGGTATATTATTTACAAGGTATTTATTCTTTCATTAATTGACTTAGAAATATTGACCTTTGAACCTGAACCTTCAAGTGTTTCTAGCGTTAAGTTTTTTGTATAATCTTCAATGTTTTCAGTTCTAAAAATCAAAGTGCCTTCAAAAACTTCACCATACCCAATATAGACACCATCCATATTGTAAACCCTACCTGTTTCTTTGTCGTATTGAACATAAGACCTTGTTACTTCAATATCCTGATGCCTACAATTAATATCTTCATCTAAGTAGTTGATGGCTTTTCTTCCTACTTCGCCAAATTCCCTACTAAATCCTTCTTTTTTGTATTTTAAAATTGATTCTTGCATATTCTTTTTAATTTATTTTAAACCTAAGCCGCAACATCCAAAAAGTCAGCTTTCCCCATTTCATCTTCAACAACAGTCCTCAATTCTTGCATCTTTTCAGATATGCTTTTATCTAAAAATTGATTATCGTTGTTTTTATATTTATCTCTAAGGAGCGCAAAGAAATAAGCCTTTCTACCAATAAAGTAAGATTCCCATTGTTGGTATTTACCATTACTATCAAACAGCATTACCGTTGCCGTTTCCGTTCCCCTCGTAATGTCTAAAGCTGCAAAGGCTTCTAACCATTTAGACTCTGTTTCATCGTCTCCTGAAAGCTTATTAACACCCTTCGTATCTACTAACTCTAAGAAACTATTTTGCATACCAGCCGCAAATGCTTTACTTCTTAAATCAACAACATCTTCAATCGTTTCTTCTTCAAAGTTTTTAGCAAATTTAAGCGTTACATTTACCTTTTGGCTGGTAATACCTCCCGACTGCATAACAGAACACCAATCAACAATACTTTGATAAAAGAAGGTGTAAATACGCTCGTAATTGGCACAATAACGGCTTCTAATATCATTTGTATTCTGTTCTGCACTATTTACTTCTGTAGCTGTTTGCATAGCATCAGAACCGCTTGTATTCTTTCTGTTAGATGTTCCGCAAAGGCAATCTATAAAAGTCTTAATAAGCTCATTTAAATGATTTCTTACTGTATCGTACAACTCAATAGGTGGTCTTTTTTCATCGTACAATATATCAAGCATCCTTGAAGTACTCATATCCTTTAAATCGTCCGTACTAAAGAAGGTCATTGTTCTAGTCTTTTGCATAGAACGGTTGGTAATACTTTCCTTTTGCTTTTTGCCTTTATAGTTCTTTAAAAACTCATTATACTGCTTGTATTTTGGATGTCCTGAATGGTTAGCAAAGTTGGTTTTCTTACTGCGATACATCAACATTCCATTAGGATTGCATTTGTTACAGTCAGCCTCTCCACAACTACCGTCCGTACATTTACTTTCTCCTTTTTCTTCATCATCAAAAATCCCTTCTAAGATAACAGGCTTGATGTATTTCTTACCAATAACATCATAATTTGAATTATGAATAATTATCTTTTCAACTAGGAATCTGTAAGGGTGAAGAACAGATAAAGCCGTTTCCCCTGAAGTATCAGCATCATAGATATTAGATATTTTTATAGCTGGTACACTTTCAGGATAACCATCTACATAAACCATCTCTAAGAATACCTCTTTAGCTACATCGCCCTTGTCATCAAAAGACTGGAAGCGTATTATTTTTGGATCTTCTTTTAGTTGTAACTGCTCTACACCATCAGTAACATCTTCTGTCTTTTTTTTATCTGTTACATACCTAAACTTAACACCATGTCCTGAAAAATAATAATAGAAATACTTTTCCTCACCTTTTGTTAGTAAGAAGTCTAAAAGGTTTTGATAGTTGTATTCATAGTTTATTGCATCACATTCATCAATCTTTTTTACTTGAAAGACTGGTAAATCTGTTTCTTTTGCTTTTATCAAGTCAAATAGATAAAAGCCATTAGGATTTTTAAGCTCATCTTTTGAAAGTGCTAATTGTAAAAACTTACTTATACTTTGACCTTTAAAGATATTCTTTGCTATTTCTTCAACTTTACTTTTCTGCTGCTCATTTCCTAAAGTAAGACTTTCATCAATCATTGGTGCTTTATGAACCCGTTGCATCTTCTTTTCGTACTTATCTATCAAGATAGGTGTAACAGGCTTGGTAATACAAAACCTATCCACAATATCACCGTCTTCACATTCAGAAGGGAAAGACCAAGCTAGTAGTTCTTCTTGATTTTCACCAGTCGCAAAGCTTGTAAAATCCCTTGAGTCGTAAACTGTTTTATCATAGTGCTTATGCGTTTTAGGCATTCCGCTTTCACCTTCTAAAACTAAAGTTCCTAAATGTATAAGCCAGTCTAAAGGTTTTTTCTCATTATTGTTTAATATCATTGTTGTGTTGTTGTGTTGGGTGTTGTTATTCCCTTTTAAATAGCTTTCTTATAATCCGCCTTATAAAAAACAGAACCCTTTCAAGATAATTTAGCTTTCTACATACAAGCGGTCTAACTAAACCTTGTTTTTCTAATAGGTTTATATTATCACTTAAATACTTGTGAATTTCTTCTGCACTTTTACCCTCTAATTCTGAGAACTTTATTTCTTTTAATTCTATCATTATTTCAAACTTCTAATATCGCTTAGGGTGTTGGTGTGTTGTTGGGTATTAAATCTTTTTTATACAATCTCTTTTCTTTTTTAGCTATATTAATAAGCTGCTTAAAATACCTTAGTGGCTTTTGACATTTGTCATTTGGTAAAATAGCAGCTTTTGTATGGTTGTTTTTGAAACATTCGTCTGCAAAGGTATATAGTTCATTTAGTGAAATGTTCGCATTCACAGCTATAAAAAAAGCAATATAACGTTTTAAAGTTACTAATGCTAAATCTGTACTGAAGTTGCCTTTACCTAAGTATTTTTTAATCATTTCATCACAACAATCACGAACAGTAAATAAATCTATTGGTTTGACTTGTTTCATAACTTAATGTAATCAGACTCTTTATGTATTGGGTGGTTTCTTACTTCAGACCTATCAAACATTTCCCAATCATAGCCCATCATATAATTGTGACTATTACCTTTAAGATTATATTTTTCAGTTGAAATACTTAACTTGAAAAAACATCTCATTCCTCCTTTGTTTATAGTTGGTGTTCTATGTATATGTTCTTGAGTAAGTCTCAATAAAGTATTTTCTTTATAAGTTACTTCATTTTCTTTCTTTGCTTGAAGTTGCATTTGCTGCATTGATTTAGTACAATCATTCGACAAACTAAAACCTTGTACACAAAATACAGTAGGGTGTCTGTTAGTCCATATATAGTTAATATCATCTGTGCCAAATCCATCACTATGCCACCCTGCTCTATTCCCTAAGTTGTCAGGTGTTGCGTAGATATTTTTAGCTGTTAGGTATATATATTTGTCGTATAAGACGTCATGCCAACCTTCATCTTTGATTATATCAAAAATCATTGATTTGAACAATTCAAGTCTTTTCGGTATTCTTAGACTGTTTGACCCTTTCATTTTGATAGGCAAATACATATAGAAAAACATTTCTTCTACATTTATATCATAGATGCCTATTTGCTTTGGGGCTGTGCCATAATTTATATTTCCTTTCATAACTCTAAGCATATTCAATTTCTAAATCAGGATACTTTTCTCTTGCTAGTTCAATACTTGTAAATACTTTATCCCAAGGTTGGATATTTGGTATATATCGGCAACCTTTATCAAAGACTACTAACTTATTTTGACAGGAAAATTTAACTACTTTCATAACTTAAAATACTCTGGATATTTTTCTACTAAAATCTTTTTCATCTTTTCTATTGGTTGGTAGATGTAAGTATCATCTTGGTCAACAATTATTACGCTAAAATCGTTATCAAATAAATAGATTGTGCATTCGCCTTTTTCATATTCATAATCACTACCATAAACATAACTAAAGTCATTATTCCACATAAAGCTATATAAATCACTTCGCCTCTTATAACGATAACTTAAAACATATTCAACAAACTCTTTTAGTTCTTCCCCATTAAAAGAATGCTTTTTTAGCTGCTGAGGATTATCTATTTCGCCACCAAAATAGCTATTATAGATGTTTATAAATTCTTGGTCTTTATTTGTCATCATCTTCCATTAATTTTTTTAAATCCCCTTCAAGCTCTATCTCTATACCATCGAATATAGTCCATTCAGTAGTTTCTTGATAGTTGGTTCTTTGTGAAATCTTAAAATCTACACCCTTAACCTTCACATCCTTATCACTTTCAAAAGATTCTTTAATGAGATTTTCAATTTCTTCTTTGCTTAATTTTACCTTGAATGTCATATCTATTTACTATTTAATCTTTCTTCTAATATTTCAAATGCTTTAGTGAAAGCGGCTGTTTCGTACATTTTTCTATCTGGCAGCACCCCTCTTTTCTTAATTACCTTATGGTCTACACGAAATACTACAATATCATAACCCAATGGAACAGGATAAATATACAACTCCTGTTCATCAAAGAAATCATAACAAATTCTATCACTCACGCTATAAGTCAGACATCCCGAACTGTCAGCCATTAACAAACCACTCCCATCATCGTGCATCCCATCAAAGTAATACTTATGTCTTTCTTTAAACAAGGAATAAGCCTTTGGATACTTCTCTTTTATTTCAATCCAATTCATATATACTGTTTATTAAAAATTTAAAAAGAAGGCTGCCAGGGCTAAGCGTCCCATTCTAACAATTTAAAAGCAAACTTATACCTCATTTGCTCCCTTCTTTTTTTGTCGGGGCGACAGGACTCGAACCTGCACGATTGTATTGTCTGTTGGTTACAATCAACCCAAAGGTTGCAACCCTTACACTGCGGCTACCAATTTCACCACGCCCCTATTTATTATCAATCCTTTACAACCTCCATTTTGAAAACCTCTTTATCGTACCTAGCTATCAACTTATCAGGTGAAACATTAATCCATCCCATATAATTTAAGTCATTGACTTTAGCCCATTGGTCTTTATTAAGCTGCACTTTTAAAATTAAATCCGTTCCCTCCCATCTTGGCGTAACTTTATCTGTTGTAATGGTTTGGTCTGGTGCAATACTACCCTTTAAATCAAAGACATAACCCTGCTTGAAATTAGTGGCTCCTGTCTTTTTATTTAAGTTGACCGCTTTAGGATACAACGCTTTTAAATACTTACCAATCAAAGGATTTTTCTTGGCTTCATTCTCTTTAATAGCAACCTCTAAAAGCTTTACATCTGTAGCTAATTCTATCTTTTGCTTATCTAGCTTGTCGGCTGCTGCCTTTAATGGTTCAAAAGCTTTGTTAATCCTGTCAATTTCTGGCTGAACCTTATCAGCTTCAATATCAATTTTAGCCTTTAATTCAGCCTCTTTTTCAATTACATCCAGTATTGCCTGTCTAGCAATAGTAGCAATTTTGTTTAATTTCATCATAGATTTTAAATAAATATGTTTTATGTTGTTTTGTCATTTCTGTTAAGAATAGTATTTGCAAATAACTTTCTAAGGTTTTGAATATGTGAATATCTTCGTATAAATCATAGTCCTCAATACACTTAAACCATCCTTTTAAAGTTCTTCTAATAAACCCTTCTAGTTCAAAGTGCATTAGTAAGTTTGGATTGAATTTAAACCCTTCCAGCTTATAGGCTTCTAACACCTTTTTAGCTTCTATTCTAGCGTTTAAACCTTTTTGCTGAACTATTGCATCTCTTTTATCTACATTTCGTATGTCATCGTTAAATACGTTTGATAAGATGCTTTTAATATCCCTTCTCTGGTCATCATTAAAAGGTATATAGTCAACATCATCATCAAACACCATAGCAGACTTATGATAGCCGTTTCCCCTTGAGATTTTCTTTTGCCCTACATAGTATCTATAACAGCATAGATAGCCCAAAACAGCCCTGTCATACTCTGTTAGGTTGAATAGATAAGCGATGTTTTCAAAGCCTACCCTTCTTTTATGTTTTCGTCTTGTTTGCAAGTATTTGTTTTAGTTTGTTTATTTGGGTTCTACTAAACCGCCTTGAGTAAATAAAGTACAAACTCCATTCTTTGAAGTTTATATGATATTCATAATTGCAGTTATTAGTACTTACATAAAACATAAGCTGTTTTTTATCAACCCCTCTACGGGGAATACCAAAACAAACCATAAGATGATTCCAAGGGCATTCTTTGTTTATCCAAAGAACCTTCCTTTTAACATAGTTATAGCCTTTGCCTCCAATCTCTCTTTTAGCAGCCTGTTTTTTTATGTTTCTTATTAGGTTAATCATCCTTTCTTAATTTTATATTTCCGAAACAACCCATCTTCAATATCAGTCCAAATACCAATACCTAACTTTTCATCCCTTTTCTTTCCAGTATCCTTATCCAGCTTACAAGACATTTTATCCTTAATAAAATTGATGCAGCTATCATTTATTAATACTAAGTTCTTAGAGTAATACTCATTGATGATCTGCTTGATTAATGGCTGTCTGACATTAAGCATAGCAGGGGAACGGTGAAGCTTTGAAAAGCCTTGTTTGATAAGCTCCTTGTTTAATTCTCTAGCGTATTTAATAGCCATCCTATCCCTTTCAGGTTTATAGAAACTTATATCGTTAAAATCGCTAGGATTGTAATTAGCTTTTATCATTGATACCAGTTCATCAAACTCACTCTTATCTGTTTTAAATTCCTCAATGTGATAAATCTTATCTCCATCAATTTGACTGACCATTGCGTAATGTCCAAAGCTGTAACCAAGCCTGAACCAAAGAATCGTTTGCAAAGATTTATTGAAAGATATTTGTTTAACGTGGGTTTGTTTGTTGAAAGCTGTGTAGTAGTTGCCGTTACTAGCTTTAAAGCCTTGAATGTATTCAGCTAATCCAGTATTACAGCCGTAACGAATGGCATCCATTGCGTGGTCATTACCCTTTAAAGGTCTATCTAATTCATTGCCATCTTTATCAGTAGCATACTCATAATTGTTCTTTTCGTGAATAACACCTTTACTACTTTTAGTAACATATACATTCTCAAAGGTCTGTACTGTTGCAATCCCTTCTATAACAGACTTGTTTGATTTCTTAGCATTATAACCACTTCGTGATAATGTTTCTATTAATTCCCCTGCTGCTGAATCAATAAACATTTCGTCTATCTTATCTACTTCTAAATTGTCACATTCGTTAGCAATATCTTTAGGTGTTAACTTAGCCTTATAGATTAACTGATGAATATATAAATCTTTGTCTTTTACTTTTAATTCAATTAATGCAGAAGGGACAGCCCACCCATAATCACCACCATAAACCTTTATATCTTCATTTAAGTTATGGAATACATCATCATCAATAGTTTTCCAGTCTTCATATACTAAGCCCTGTGCTACACCTGTTTTCCCTTCACCATAGACCTTCCATTTGTTTTTCCAATACTCTTTACCTGTTGCCTTCCATCTTCTATAATAGTCTTCTATTTCTGCTACTTTATCGGCTGGCAAAAACTGATTGTGTGTGTAGTTAGATATAAAAAAATGATACTTTTCTGGATAAAGATTTATTTCATCGTGCATCCAAAAAGACTTATCACTATTGAAGTCATAAAAGCATAATTCATAAGTACGAATAACCAAAGCTTCAATGGTATCAAAAGACATTTCATTAATCTCATTGGCGAAAAGTATATCTACTTTCCCCGCTTGCTTTGCTTCGCCTTTGTCTGCAAAAGATGAAAACTTTAACTTAGTGCCTGTTATACTTGATTTATAAACGTGGTCGCTTCTATTAATGCAAGTAATTGATGAAAAGAACTCATTAGATATAATTTCCTCAAAGTCATCTATTGCACCAGTCTTTAACTTAGCTAAGTTATTACTGCAAACTACAATGCCTCTTTTGTAATAGGTTTCTTGCATCAAACAGGCTAAACATTGAAGAATAGAATAAGTCTTAGATGAAGATGTGCCTCCTTGCAGAACAATATGCTTTCTGTCTCTTTTCTTAGCTAACTTAATAACCTTATTAAAGACTGCTGTTTGCCCAAATGGATAATATGACTGTTGTATGGCTGTCAATCAACTTTTATGTTTATATCGTCTTCTGATGTTGGTAAATCGGTATTATTTGGACTAGGTAGGAACTGTATTGATTTTATGTCTATGTAAGTAGTATTGTTGTGTTGTATATAGGTGTTGCCACCTCCTTTTTGTTCATTTTCCTTCTGAATATATAAGCCCATCAATTTAGCTTTTGCATCCATTGCCTTTTCTATCATTTGTAAATACGCTGTATCTCCATAGCTTTCTTCATGAACTGTTTTAACATAGCTGCCTTCACCAGTCTTTAATTCCCTCCTTTCTTGTTGTCCTTTTGACTTTTCCCAAGCTATCCAACATTCATTTATTATCTTATCTTTTTGGTCTATTTGTACTTGAAGTTCTTTTAAATGTTGATCTTTAAAAGATTCCTTTATTTTATTAAAGTAGTTGTTATGGCATTCAAATAAGACTTGATGACTAACATTATAATCATTCTCGTTGCTTATAATCTTTGCTATATCTCTATAAGAATGACCTTTTACTCTAAGATTATGTGTTCTTATAGTATCCCTTTCTATCTGTTCAGTTGTCCTCTTTTTCTTACTCATTTTTGTCAAGGATATTGTCAATGATAATTATATATAAGCATACTCCAATATCTCATTCAATATTGGATATTTATTCATCATATATTTAGATGGGTTCAAAGACTTCATTTCATTAGATATTGCTATACAATTCATCTCTGCTAAGTCCTGGAATAATACAAAATCTATTCTTTGTTCATCCGAATATTCCCTATTATGAGAAGCCATTTTATAATGATGCGCTTCAGATGATTCACTTTCAAAATCCTTAATTAATTCCTTTATTCTTTTTGCTACCATTCACAATTCAAATTATCAATCTTAACTTGTAAATATTCTTTGATTAAATCTATTAATGATGTTTCACCGCTAAATGCTGTATATGCTAATAGAAAGATGAATAAAACCAAAGGTGCTTCAAGTTCTGAAAAGTTTATATTTATTTTTTTGTTACTCATTATCAAAAAACTGCCTTTTCTAATAATTCCAATCTATTCTCTAAAGCCTCTAAGTATTCAGAATCCACAATTGTGAAATTGATAGAACCTTTATCTGAATCAATAGCTTCAAAAGTTGCACCTTGCTTTTTTGTAACTTTGCCATCTTCTATTGCTGTTTCTAGCAACTTATGTAAATCGGTTTTTATTGAATTATTGTAATGATTCCTTAGTTGTTGCAGTCTTTCATTTACTCCTTTAAGGTATTCTTTGCAATAAATTAAATCTGTATCACAAGATTCATTCTTTTCAACAGGCACTAAACTTTCATCAATCAACCTGAAAGATTCTAATAGATATTCTTTTGAGCCATAAGGGATGTAAAAGCTATCTTCATTAGTTTCTATTTCTATTTGGTCTTGTTGTAATACTATTACATTATTTGTAGTATGATATTTGCCTATTTCATAATTATCATAACTATTCAAAACCCCTCCCAAACTTTCAATAACCTCAATAGCTATTTGCTGATTAGTTGGCTTTTCTTCTATGTCTTTCGCTTCAAACTGTCTTTCAAAGTCTTCTATTATGTCATCTTTCAAAACTCCCCAAGCAGAATGTCTATAAGCAAAATCAATAACTTCATCTTTAGTCAATACTCTACCTTGTAAGGCTGAAATGAAATACTCTACATAATCTTTCAATTGTCTACCTGTCATTGAGAATTTAAGATTACACAAAGTACTGTCTTCTGAATAAGATGTTACTCCGTTAATGCTATTACTTATTCTAATGAAATCTTTATCACTCATTATATTTCTTTTTTAAGTTCTTTTCTTAATCTTGATACATAGCTTTTTACTGTTCCCAATGGTGCATTATGTATTTCAGCTATTTCATCATACTTATACCCTATAGCCCTTAATCTTAAAAACTCTATCTTAGTAAGCTTTGAGGAGTCTAATACATTCTGAATCCTTTGAGCTTCTAAACTGCTTTCAATGTTTTCATAGTCATTATTAGGCAATTCTAAATATTCATCAATGCTTACAGTCTTTTTAAATTTGCTTTGCTTTCTCCATTCATCTATAAATACAGAATAAACAATCTGACAAAGCCAAGTTTTTAAGTAAGCATCTTTTTTAAAAGTGTGCATTGACTTTAAAGCCTTTAAGGTAGACTGTTGCAATAAATCTTGTGCGTCATATTCTGACTTAGTAAGCTTTATGGCAAATGCTAAGTGCAAAGGCATTGTGTCCGCTATTCTATCAGCTAAACTCATTTTAAGAGTGGAGTGTGACAACCTTGACCACAACAAACTTCTTCATTTTCTTTGCATTCTGTTGGTTCTATTGGAGTATCACAATATCCACCATGTATTTCTTCTTCAACACTTTCAAAATGTTTTGCAAAGTGAGTATCAGCGCAAATTTTATCTAAGTTTGCATTTTCTGGTAATGAATCTTGAGCAGCCAAAAGACTAGCACCGTATTCTATTACTTGTTGTTTTGTGTAGTTCATTTGTTTTTTATTTATTTTTTATATGTTGATTTACAATTTCTATAAAAGACTTTAGGCTTCTTACAACTCTATAATCATACCCTTGATTTAATACGTTTTCCTCAAAGTCTTTTTGATTTTCTGTTTGCCTACCTTTTTCTGTCTTCATTTCGATAAACAATACTGGATAATCTTTATTGGGAACTGCTAATATCAAATCACTTACACCTTCGACTACTCCCTCTTTTTTTAATCTTTTACCTTGTATTGCTCTTTTAACTTTTCCTCCTTGAAGGAATGAGCCATTAGGGACAGCGAATAGTAGCTTTTTTAAACTTGGATATTGAAGCCTAAACCATTCAACACATTGTATTTGTAAGTTCGATTCTTTGTGTCTAGCCATTATCTATTTTTATTGTCCCGTCTTCTATGTCGTTAATCAATATTTCGCATTCTACAATTGCTTCGTCAATAAGGGCTTTCCTAGTTCCTACATAAAGGTCATATTTCTGGACAAGGATATTAGTAATAATTAAGACTACAGAACTTCTATTAATCTTTCTAGCCAAATACGCCCGAACTTCTAAATCTTCACCATAATAAGCAAAATCATTATCATAGCTTATTCTCTGTTTAATGCAAAGCAGAAAATCAATACATTTTCGTAAGTCTCTTATTGGAGTTCCTTTATATGGATAGCGAAGGATGTATTTTATTGCACAAGCTTCATAAGGTGTTAATCCTTTGAAATCATCCCAAATTTCAAAAGGCTGTACAGGCATTTCCTCATAATGTGTTCCCCCTACTTGTTTTCTTTTTTGCAAATGTTAGTTTTTATGTAAGTATTTAATTTAATACAAATATAAGCCTTTTTTATGAGAAAACATAACACATAACATAACACATAAAAATAAAGTGCCTATAAATAGGGGGTGAGTTGACATATTACAGTTTCCCCTACGGGCTACAGACCAAACCCCGCTACATCCCATGTAGCGGGGTTTTCTATTATATAATGTCTTATCTTTGTAGTATCTTGGTAACTAATTACCATAACACTACATAACACAATACATAACACACTTTAATATAGTAGCCGAATTTAGGCTACTAATAACACAAACTAATATTATTTAATAGATGGCTACTATAAGCAGATATTTAAAATGTAATAGACCAAATAAAAAAGGTGAGTGTGAAATTACTATAAGATATTACCATGAACACCCTAATCCTAGATACTTCGATACTGGTATAAGAATACATCCTAGACATTGGAATAAGAAAAAAAGGTTTGTAAGAGATACTCACCACATGGCTTTTGACCACAACAAACTAATAACGCATTATGAGTATGTTATCAATAAAGTGAAAACTGATTTGATTATTGCTGGTGAAATACCTGATAGAGATACTGTTAAGAAAATGGCTGATAAACTATTGAAGCCTTTTAATACAGGTAGAGATAGTTTAGAAAGTTATTACACAGACTATTTAAACTACATAAAAGAAAATTATACACATAGCACTTATAAGAATCACAAATCATCATATAACCATTTAATGGCTATTATTGACAATGGTTTTAAGTTAAGCGATGTTTCTAGAACTTTATACTTAGAGTATTTAGATCATTGTGCTTTGGAAGAGATGTCTAATAACACAACAGGAAAGTATATTAAAAATTTACTGGCTTTCTTTAATTGGTGTGAAAAAGATGGGCTGATTAAAAAACAACAGTATAAAGACTTTAAGCCGATAGGTCACGAAAAGAACATCCTTTATTTAAGCTATAGAGAATGGCAACAGCTAAAGTTTGTAAATGTTAGTGGTAATCCACACTTAGAGTATGTGAAGGATTTGTGTTTGTTTTCCATATCTACAGGCTACAGGCGTAGCGATGTGTTTTCTTTAAAAAAAGATATGCTTTATTATGATGGTGAAGACCTATATATAACAAAGGTGCTAAAGAAAGGCACTAAGTTTTCAAAAAAATATATCCCACCTATGGGAAAAATGATTGCCGAGAAGTATTTAAAACGGTCTGATTCTGAGTTGGTTTTTGATGTTAAACTATCACAGGGTAAGTTAGTAGGGTATGTTAAAGATATTTGTAGGGAGGCAAAGATTAATGCACCTTTTACAGATATTAAGCAGGTTGGTGATGAGATAAAAAATACTACTGATGAAAAATGGACTTTTGTGGGTTTCCACACTATGAGAATGACGCACGCAATGACACTAAAAGAATTTGGTGCTGAAATAACAGTCGTTAAAGATTCCCTTAATCATACTTCAGAGGCAACTACTAGAAAGTTTTACCAAGACCAATTGGTTTATAAGGATTTAAAGAATGAAGCTTTTGGTTAAAAATCCCTTGATGGGATTAGGAAAGAAAATAATTATTTCACTAAAAGACATAAAAAAAGGCTGAGCGATTGCACAGCCTAGAAAATTCAAAGTTGTTATTTGCTCTACAACGTTTTAAATTGAAATCTAAGTTTACCAGACGGAAGATTCAAGGAAAAAACAAAAGCAAAAATAATTTTTAATATCTAGTGCAAAGATAAGATATTTTTACTAATCCTATTGTAAACTATTGTTAATAACAATGAAAAAAATCAAATATCATAATTTACAGCCATAAAAATATGGTAAAGGCTTAATATTTCATCGTAAGCCATCTTTTGGTTGGTGTATTGCTTATTATCACTCTTAAACTCTATCCCTTTTTCATAAACTGCTGCAATTCTTTTGCATAACATATTATCCCTAGTTATTATAATCACAGCCTTACCTATATAGTTTACTAAAGGCAAAGAAGTATCTAATTTTTTAGCTAATACTATTTCACTTTGTTTTAATGTTGGATACATAGAATCCCCTAGAACCTCAAATCCCACCGCCTCACTAGGGTGTACACCTTTCAGCATTACTCTTGGTATATCTATGTATTGAATGTTGTTTGTCATCAATCTTCTTTGTTCAGGCAAAAACAAATACCCTGCTTCTACCCTGTCTCTGACTACAGGTATTTGGACAATAGTACTAATCTGATACGGCTGTACAGTCGTTTGCTGCAAAGTCCCTGATAAGTCCTCTTTCTTAAAATCCCTTTTGTATAAATCCGATTCATTGACATTTAAGAATATAGTTAAAGAATCTATAATGTGTTGAGGGACTATGTGTTTATTGTTCAGATAGTTAGATACTGTCTGTCTTGTAATATTTAATTTTTCTGCAACTTCTTTTTGTGAACTATCCCTTTTGACCAAGTAATATAAGTTGCTACATAATAGTTTTTGGTCGTCTAATTGTATTCTTGACGACATTTTTAGTTAGTTTGGTTTAATAAAATCCTTATAAATGTAAATTAATCCACTTGATTAACTTACATTTGTATAACAGTTGGTAGAGATGCTACCAAATAAATACCATAATAGCACAAATGTACAAAGAAAATTCAAATTCATTAGCAGATATAATAGGTGGTGTAGTTAATGACTACATAAAGTCTACAAGAGCATCTAATAAAACCAAAATACCTATAAGGGAACTATCTGCTGCTTTGAATATAAAATGCAGAAGTACTTTAACGATGTTTGCTCACGAAGGATGCCCACATATTTATACTGTTGATAAAGATGGTAAGAAAGATGGTATGAAAATATCAATATCAGATGCAGAAAACCACCTAACAAGAAAAAGAAACCTAGATAGCTCCTACAGGACTATTATAAAGCACTTTCCTGATTTCTTCAATCACATTCCTTTAGCAGAAAAGTCCCCTTTTAAGAACTGGAATAATGAATTGAAAAGAAAAAAAAGAACGCTCTTACAACATTCCTACAAAGGTTTAGATGAAACATTTACAATGGAGTCTATTGAGTACTACCTAAAGGAAAACAACTTATGGATAGACTAAAAGAGTACTTCGACTGGCTTATTCATACAGAGAACTTCTACATAGGTGTAATCATCCTCTTTATGTTTCTGTTGGTAGTCGCAGCTAATAGCTTAATGAAGTGGAGATTTGGGAGTGAGACAGATAGAAGGTCAAAGAAGATATTTTAAAACATAATTTTTACAAACACTTTAAAATATAAATGATGTGGTAAAATCAAAATTCAAACCGAGACAAAGAAAAGCAAACATAGGATTTTCGCCTTTGCCTGTAGATATGAATACAAATAGCAGTAAAATTAATGGTTTACTACCCTTTGAGCCTATTTGTAGAATCATCAATAACAACGCTGCTAAAATACTAATGGCAGTATTGATTTACATAAAGGATGGTAATAGAGATAAATTGATTGATAAAATTGATTCTTTAGGGTTGGGGAACTTTAAAGAAGTTTAAGGGTTTTGGGGTGGCAGTTTATACTGGCTTTAGTTTTCTGTCACCCCTTTTTTTTAAATCCCTAATGGTTTTATGCAAGTTCGATTCTTGTAAGGGGTTCAAACGCGATAGTCATTATAAATTGATTATCTTTTTTTCTTAGAGTTTCTTTTTATAGACTCTGAACTTTAGATGAAGTGGAAAGCACCAATTAACATTTGGAAGCCTGAAAAACATTTACGTAATGCTAAAAGAGTAAGGTGATTTAAATGGGTGCTTTTTTAAAATGAAATTATTTAGTTTTTTAATATATAAGGTTATTTAAGTTTGAAGGCTGTACGGCTTTTTGCTGTACAGTTTTTTTTAAAGATTTTGAAAGTAAATATTTTTTAAAGATACATTTTTTAACAATTAAAATTTTATAAGACATGGGAATTTCAAATCCTACTATGGAGATTAAAAATCCAGCAAAACAATTTATTGAATGGAAGCCTTCAGAGAACTGTTTTTTATACTATGACAAAGAAGCCGAATCGAATTTTAAATTTGAATTCAATTCTCCATTCATACCCTTAGAATGGCTTCATAGTTTCAAGGGGTTATATAAATATGGCGCAGGGAAAACAGATGTAAAAAGAATCCAATCACAAGATGTAAAGAATAAATATAAAGACATCTACAAGGTTAGCTTTTATAAAAGCAAAAAATCCGAACTTTTTATTGAAGGAACTTTTAATGAAATATGGGAAAAAGTTAAGGCTAAGGGAGCAAAACAAGTACATGTTATATATGCCTATTACCAAGGCGAAATAATCAATATTAAGCTTCCTGGAAGTGCAGGTAAGGCTTGGATGGAGTTTTGTTATAGCAGCCCGTACAGCATAGCAAATAATGATGTTGTAGGGATTCAAATGATAGAAAGCAAGTCGGACACTGCTGCTACTGGTACTTACTATATCCCGCAATTTAAAGAAAGAGCCAATATAAAAAAAGAAACTCTGGATTTAGCAATAGAAAAAGATAAAGAGTTACAAAAGTATTTATCTGCATATTTTGCTAAACACTCCAATACAGCGATTAATGACGACGTACTAAGTTCTGACGATGTAGAAGCTATAAATAGCCTTAAAAACACAGCCGATCATCCGCAATTGCCGCCACCTATTGAAGTTCAAGTAAGCGAAAATATGGGGGTAGAAGATGACCTTCCATTTTAAAAATATTTTTGGTTAGGTAATTTATTACAGGCTGTCTTGATGGTTCTCTGATAGGCAGCCTTTTTTTAAACACTTTTAAATTGATATGGTAGAAAAAACAATGCAAGTAACACTATTTGAGCAGGGTGACATAGCTAAATCATTCGGGGCAATTGGTGACTTAATAGTAAGTAATAAAGATGCTCTTGCTGGCTTAGAGTCAAAGATTAAAGAAAATCCTGAAACAATAGGTAGGATAAAAGACAGAGCGCAAATAGCAACAATTGATAACGTAGAAGAACTGTATAAAAAGCATAAAAAGGATAAAGCTTTATTGCGTAAAACGGATGGAGTTAGAAAAGCTATAGACTTGAATAAGAAGCTTAAACAGATAGCCGATGATTCTATGTCACTTGATGAAGTAGAAAAGGTTGAAAAGGCTTTTTATTTGCCACTTCTAAAGCAAATAGATGATATAAAAAGGCAAAAAGAAGCAGCAAGGCAAAAAGCAATCAGAGACAAAGAAATCTTTCAGCAGAAGTTAGAAAAGATTGCAGTATGTGAGGATGCTGAAAAGTTAGAAGGTGCAAGAAAAAATCTTTTATCCTCAAATAGTCCTTATGCTGAAAAGATGCTCAAAGCAATTAATGATAGATTGGATTTTGTTACATCTGGTGACTTTGAATCTTTACAGAACCTAGCAGAAGATGTTAATGATACTGCTAATGAAATACAGGTTCAAAAGAATCAGCTAAAAAAGATTCAAAAGCAAAAAGTCAAAGTAAAGGATGTTAGGAAGGTTGTTTTTATTAGTCCAGAACTGATGACTAAAGAGCAGATAATAAAATACTTTGCATCAGTTTTAAAGCTAGAAAACGCTAATAGAACAGCCATTTTAAATGACTTTGCTGATAAAGATGCAATATTCTTTACATCTGAAATAAAGCCTGTTATATGAGTAAACCACCTATTAAAGAAACGCCTGTATATACTGGTGTTGTCAGGATGGGAAAGTTTATACCTGATAATCTCGAATGGTTTACATCTGGATTAAATGCTTTTGAGAATAGAAGTATAGCTGTATATCTAACAGAGAAAAAGGGTTTACGTTCTCTAAAGATGAATAACTACTATTGGGGTGTTGTCGTTCCGCTTTTAGCAAGGCATTTAGAAGAAAATAATCTATTTGCAAATCCTACTATAAAAAGAGTTCACAATGCTTTAAAATCACAATTCTTAGGACTTGAGGAGGTAATGCAATTAGATGGAACTATCAAAGATGAAACGATTAGCACATCATCTTTAAACAATAGACAATATTGTAATTTTTTAGAATCAATTTGGGCTTACTGCTCAATTACTTACGCCTTACATATTCCAGAACCTGACCCAGATTGGAGGGATAAAAAGTATAAGCTTTTAAATGCAGATGAAATAAAAATCTTTTATGACAACCTTAGAAATGGCACAATTAAGATTTTGGCTTTTGAAGATGATGTTTATACAATAACTGACGATAAAAAAGGGGAAAGAATGGTTAAGGTTTTAAATTTTGATATTAATAAATAATGCAAATGAAAGAATTAATTAAGATTATTGACAACGATGGTATTAAGGCTGTTTCCGCTAGAGAACTGCATAGTTTTTTACAAATTAATGAAAGATTTTCTCGATGGTTTGAAAGAATGTCCAACTATGGGTTGGTTACAGGTACAGATTACACCCCGTACATAAATGTACACCCCCAAAATAAGCAAGAAATAAAGGACTATGCTTTAACTATTGATGGTGCAAAAATCATATCAATGTTACAAAGAAATAAAATTGGTAATGATGCTAGACGCTACTTTATAGAAGCAGAAAAAGAATTAAGAAATACTAAGGAGGTGCTAACACCTGCTGAACGGCTTTTAGTTAATGCTCAAATCTTGGTAGCACAAGAGCAGAAGCTAAAAGACCACGATAATAGAATAGAAGCACTAGAAATCAAAACAACAACCAGACCAGAATATTACACAATAGCAGGATATGCAAGACTAAAAGGTATTAGCGTAAATAAAACAAATGCTACTGCATTAGGTCGTGCTGCTGCTAAGGCTTGTAAGCAAAAGGGATTAGAAATAGATTCTACATCTGATGCTAGATATGGAAAGGTTAATATGTACCCTATTGAGGTGTTGAATGAAGTCTTTGAATCTCATAACACAATGAAGCAGATTGTAAAGTAAAAGTGAAATATTAAAATATATCGAAGTGTAGATAAAATTGTAAATTTGTGAATGAGGGCGGAAAGTCATTTGGCTTTAGTTAATTTCAATGTGGTAATTACTTTAACAACCGCCCTCTTTCTTCTTATGGAAATTATGGACATTAAAGCATTTGGACAATTAGTATTAGAATTTAGAAAATCAAAAGGTTTAGATCAAGATGAACTTGCTGAGCTAATAGGTTATTCTGATAAGACATTAAGGACTATTGAAAAAGGAAAATTAGTTTCCAATAAAAGCTACCTTAAAACCGCTAATTATATGGGTTATAATGCAAATATTATGATTTCTTTAGAAAAAAACGGAAAATAGTTTTCTGTTTTAAATAATTTGATTTATCTTTGTTGTACCACATTGAACGTATAACTAAAGATTTAATCAAATGACAAAATCTACAATCTTTAAATTAGCTTGGACTATTGTTAAAAAGTTCGGCTACACTTTCTCGGAAGGCTTAACCCTTGCATGGGCTAAAGCAAAACTCCTTAAAAATCTACATAAAGGAGTTACTAATTTCACTTTTATTAAAAAATCCACAGGTCTTGATAGAAAGGCTATAGGTACGCTTAACGCTGATTTATTTAGCTATGAGTCTAAAGGTAGCAATGCTGCTAAAAATCCTTTTACAGTCAAGTTTTGGGACTTACAGAAAAATGCTTTTAGAAGTTTGGATATAAGGACTTTGAAGGCGGCATAAAACTAAAAAAGGACTGCTACAAAAGTGGAACGGTAGCAGTCCTTACAAACACTTTTTATAAACTGGTAAAATTTACAAAGATGCAAAATTACAATAAAAATATTGAAATTGAATTAGTAATCAAAATTGATGGTAAAGAGATTGACTTAGACATTAATGGTCATCAATTTGAAGTTATCAAAAATAGGATTCTAGCTATAGGAGTCGTTAACGATTGTATTGTTGACCACTATGACAACGTGGAAGATGAATCTAGGGTTATGGATGATGAAATAGCCACAAGAAAGGCTTTAAATGAATTTAGAGACTCACAGGTCTATTCATTAGACTTTAAGCAATAATTAGTTTTGGTTTACAGCAGTCCTGTCACCTACTTTTTAAATCCATAATTGATAGGCTGCTGTTTTTTTAAACACTTCATTAAAAAATAAAACACTTTATAAAATGGGATATTTAACGAAAACTCCGACAATAGAGCAAGTAAAAGATATGTATAATGAAAATCTAATTATAGGTAGCATTGTAGATGAAATAAATCAGAAAGACATAGCCATTCAGCAGGTTAAAATACTAAGGAATGAAGCTAAGATAGAATTGGATTTTGATCTACTTCTGAAGTCTTTGAATAATGATAAAAAACTTTTAGAGCAGTCTTTGTAAATCACTTAACTAATAACACAAATAGTATATAAAAATGAATAAGTTAGAAAAACTTTTTTGCGAATATTTTAATATTAGTGAATCACAATTATTGGGCAATGAACCTATCAATAAAAACTTCTACTTGGAAGGCTATGACCACCCACTACCTGAGGCTTTCGGTACTAAGGCTATTG
>JAHDDN010000563.1 GCA_020629335.1 Chitinophagales bacterium
TTAGCTTATAAAACGTGTCGCTTTCTTAAGTACCCCTAAACCTACTTTATAAGGTACATACCTTAAAGGCACATCAATCAAAGTAGACTTATTCAACACACCTTTCTGGTGAGAGAAGGTATCAAAGCTATGCTTGCCATGATAAGCGCCTAAACCACTCGCTCCTACACCACCAAATGGTAGTTCGTCAGAGGCTAAGTGCATGATCGTATCATTTACACAAGCTCCACCAGAAGTGGTTTCTTTAAGGACTTTTTTAGCAACTTTATTATTCTGAGTGAATACATAAAGTGCTAAAGGCTTTGGACGCTCGTTGACAAAAGCAATGGCATCTTCTAATTTGTCATAAGTTAAGATCGGTAAAACTGGGCCAAAGATTTCTTCTAACATGATTGGATGTTCAGGATCAACCCCATCTATGATAGTTGGGCTGATATATCGATCATCCGCATCTGTAATACCGCCTTCTACGATATTCGTATCTTCCATTAAGTCAGATAATCTACTGACATGCCTTTGATTGATGATACGGCAGAATTCAGGAGAAGCTTGTGGATTGGCTCCGTAAAATTCATTAATCACCTTCTTCAACTCAGCCACTAATTGATCTTTCATTTCAGACTTCACCAAGATATAATCAGGTGCTACACAAGTTTGTCCCGCATTAGTAAACTTACCCCAAGCAATACGCTTAGCCGTAACTTTTAAGTTGATGTCGCCATCTACGATACAAGGACTTTTGCCTCCTAACTCTAAAGTAACTGGAGTTAAGTTCTTAGCAGCTGCTTGATAAACGATACGTCCAACATGCGTACTACCCGTATAGAAAATGTAATCAAAATCTTGCTTTAGCAATTCCTGTGATAAAGGAATTCCACCTTCCAAGACGGCTACATAATCCTCCACAAAATTCTCAGTAATCATCTTGTTGATTACAGCAGAAGTAGCAGGAGCCATTTCTGAAGGCTTGATTACTACACAATTACCAGCAGCCATCGCACCGATAATGGGTTGAATACAAAGTAGGAAAGGATAATTCCAAGGAGAGATATTCAAAACGATACCATAAGGATCCCTGTAAATTTTACTAGTGGCTTTGAAATTAATTAAGCCAGTTCTAACTTTCTTAGGCTTAGACCATTTCTTTGTTTTTTTAATAAAAAGGTCTAATTCTGTTTTGACTAAAGCCATTTCTGTTAGGTAAGAAGAAATAGGGGACTTATTAAGGTCTTTCTTTAAAGCCTCAAATATCTCCGTTTCATATTCCTCTATGGCGTCTTTAAGTCTTTTTAATTGTTCGATTCGGAAGTCAACATCTCTGGTGATGCCTGTTTGGAAAAAGGCACGCTGTCTGCCCATAATGCTTTTGACAGTTTTGCCGATGGCTCCATTAGTTAAAATGCTAGAAGTTTCTGTGATCATTATTCTTTGTATTTGTTATTCAGTTTCCTATTATTTAACACAAAATTAGGCAAAATGGCCTATATTTGAAAGTATTTTTTTGATTTTAATTTAAATTTGGCAGTTTTTTGGCTTAGGGATGGTAGCGGTATGGAGCGTATATGCAGCGACTAATGAAACTTAGGTACGCGCAGGCTGGCCTGAAAGGCAGACAAGCGGGCCTTAGTGTAATAGTAGCGGCATAGCTCCATAATAGCGGACAGCCCGACCCGAAGGGGAAGCTCCTAAAACCCATAAGCATCATGTTCTACTTCGAATTCAGTAGAAGGAAAGTTAGGATTATGAACAAAATTCAGGAATTCATATCGCTCATACATGCCTTTATCACAATGCATTTCTTGGACAATAGGCACAAAATTGGTTTTTTCAATCAATAATATCGTCTTTTTAGCATAACTTGTAGGTATTTTGAGTTCTTGTCCTGCGTATACATCCCAATAATCATCTACTCCTTCATTATTTTCCATGATCAAATATTGAGAAATGTCTAACTTATTTGAGATGTCTAATAGGTTTTCATCGCCTTTTACAGTATAGCTTACCCATTCAAAGGTTGGGTCATCTATCACTAATTTATAACATTCTTTCCCATCAAAATTGACACTACCAGCCAATTGGAATACCTCATCAAATCGATCAGCCGTTCGTTGGATAGAATTTTTCATGATGTCCTTAAAAAAGCCAAAACCTGATCGATAAATCGGGCTATGATTATCGCCCATCACATTACTACCTTCCACGCTTAGTTTGACATTCATATAAGGAAATCCATTAGGATTGATAAATGCTTTACCACCGAAACGCATTCCATCATAAAGAATTTCAACCCCATCAGTCGGACTAATAGTTTTTAGATAAACTGAAAAAGGTTGCTCACGGATACGCATATTGGTTCTGGCTTTATTCCTTTGGCCATTAATCATGCGTTCATTTTGGGTGATGATATAAGTAGCAGTACGGGTATTATCCAGCGCATCCATCATCTTATCCACTAATTCTCTCGCACTAATATCTTGTGCTTGAGTGAATACAGGCAAGAATAGCAAGCTCATTAAAGCAATTGCTATAAAATGTTGACTTCTCATGAAAAAATAATTTTTGATTTGATACGATTTACTGTAAAGATAATAGGTTTAAGATAAGCAATTTGTCAGATGGTATAAATATATGCGAAAAAAAGTGACAATCCAAAGTGAAAAATTGAATTAGCATAAACTCTGAAAGATAGAGAACTCATTTAAAGTTTTGTGATGAAGCTGAAAATGAGCTATTTTTTTGTAGTTCAAGGCATTTTTGAGGCGCATAGCAGCGCTACGTACCGATAAAATAACGAAGAAATACGAAAAAATAGCCATTTTCTAAGCCAGCAGAAAAACTTTAAACGAGTTCAGAATGTTAACTCAATTTTTACAAGTATGAAACCTAGAATGGCCTTTTTTGTTGTAGAAATATTGATTTGGGCGTAAAATATGGCTTAATTTAGCTATTTTTCGCCCCCAATTAGAAAGATTATTACACAAACAGAACTGATTTTGTTCAGTTCGATATAAAAAGTATATAAAAATATGAGTTTAGAATCAAAGTTACAAGACAGAATAG
>JAHDDN010000059.1 GCA_020629335.1 Chitinophagales bacterium
AGGGAAGTCGTAAGCTTTGGAGTGCTTGGTGGGGCGTTGATATTCCTTTGAGTTAATTTTGATATAATTCTAAGATTTTTGAATCCCTCAACATTTATGTATGAACCTGCTATATGGCGCAAGTCTTTTTGACTTGTGCCCTCCGAAGCCGATATTTTAGGCTTGAAAAATTGATCGGTGCCCAGAATTACAGTAAGTCTTTTTGACTTACACGACCAATAAGCTTGCCATAGGAAAGTAATAGCAAATGCAAGACTCGGCAGGCACAAGTGAAAAACACTTGCGTTATAAGATTCGCAGGAATTTACAAGCCCCCAATTGAGTACAAAATTAAAACGCCAGTCAGAAACTACGCCCAGAGTTTTTGTTTTGTCCAGTAGTATAGCAGTTATCCAGTTTCCCAGTTATCCAGTTATTCAGTTTATTAGTTATTAAAAAATTCCTATATTAGCAATGTGAAAACCTATTTAGCCTCAATACTTAATATATACATTCATTTAACCCTAAAAACACCCTTGTGAAAAAAAATATAAAAATACAATTTACAATAGTTGTTATAATGTGTTTTGCTTATTCCAAATCAATAAAAGCACAGCTTGATTTTGGACCCTCTGAACCTATTCCCATTAATGCAGATAGACCCCAAAGTGTATATCCTGCAGATTTAGACAATGATGGATATTTAGATATTGTAGCAGCCTCCAGAGATGATGATAAAATAATTTGGTTTAGGAATGATCAGAATAACTCTTTTGCTCCTCAAATTGCTATATCGAATGAAGCTGATGGAGCCTTTTCTGTTTATGCATCGGATTTAGATGGGGATGGTGATTTTGATGTTCTTTCGACTTCAATAGATGATGACAAAATTGCTTGGTATGAAAATGATGGAGATGGCAATTTTGGACCTCAACAAATAATTTCAAGTAATGCTGAAAATCCACAGTCAGTTATTGCTAAAGATTTAGATGGGGATGGTGATTTTGATGTTCTTTCTGCTTCAAATGGAGATGATAAAATTGCGTGGTATGAAAATGATGGCAATGGTGGTTTGGGTATTGAGCAAATAATCACAACGGATGCAGATGGCGCCAATACTGTATATGCATCAGATTTAGATAATGATGGAGATTTGGATGTGCTATCTTCCTCTTCAGGAGATGATAAAATTGCCTGGTATGAAAATGATGGGGATGGTAATTTTGGTGCTCAACAAATCATCTCTACTATCATAAATAATTTGCGATCTGTGTATGCATCAGATTTAGATAATGATGGTGATATGGATGTCCTATCTGTTTCCAGTAACCAAATTGTTTGGTATCAAAATGATGGAAATGGAGGTTTTGGTTCTCCTGAAATCATTACCTTAGAAGTAGAATCTGCCAATTCAGTTCATACAAATGATTTGGATAATGATGGAGATTTAGATGTGTTATCTTCCTCTGCATTTGATGACAAAATTGCCTGGTATGAAAATGATGGAGATGGCAATTTTGGACCTCAACAAATAATTTCAACCCTAGCAGATAATGCAATAGATGTTTACAGCAGTGATTTTAATGGAGATGGTAATATTGATGTTATCTCAGCTTCATGGTTTGATGATAAGATCGCTTGGTATGAAAATAATGGTGGTGGCGATTTTGGCCCTCAATTAGTTATTACATCTAATGGTTTTGAAGCGGAAGATATTTTTGCTGCAGATTTGGATGGGGATGGAGATAATGATGCCTTGATAATAGCAGAAAACGGTGCCAATGATGTTATTGTTTGGCACTCCTATCAGTGGAATACATTTAATTCTCAATCAGTAATTGATGAAGGAATAAACTCTCCAAAATCAATTTATGCCGCAGATTTAGATGAGGATAATGATATCGATGTATTATTAGCCTCTTCTTATGATAAGCTATCTTGGTATGAGAATGATGGAGGAGGCAATTTTGGTCTCCAACAAGTTATTACAGAAGAAGCAAATTTTATCAATGATATATATGTAGCAGACTTAGATGGGGATGGTGATATGGATGTCTTATCCTCTTCTAGTTCCGATGATAAAATAGCTTGGTATGAAAATGATGGGAGCGGTAATTTCGGACCTCAACTTATTATTACAACAAATGCGGATGCTGCTAATACTGTTTTTGCCGCAGATTTAGATGGAGATAATGATTTAGATGTATTATCTTCCTCTAGCTTAGATGATAAAATTGCCTGGTATGAAAATGATGGTAATGGTGGGTTTAGTGCAGA
Organism: Chitinophagales bacterium; assembly: GCA_020629335.1. The sequence goes on from JAHDDN010000059.1 coordinate 2,257, forward strand.
ACAAGTTATTACACTATTAGCAGATGGAGCAAGTTCTGTTTTTGCCTCCGATTTAGATGGTGACGGAGATCAAGATGTGATTTCTACTTCAGTTTATGATGATAAGTTAGCTTGGTATGAAAATGATGGAAATGGTGAGTTTAGTATACAGCAAGTTATTTCTTCAGAGCTAGGGACAGCTAGCTCACTTTTAGTGTTAGATTTGGATGGAGATGGAGATAATGATATTTTATTGGTTAATTCGAATCCAGGCTTTTGGGGGATAAAACAAATTAATTGGTATTTAAATGATGGAAGTGGAAGCTTTTCAGACCCTCAATCTATTTCTTTATATACTGAAATAAATTCGATTTATGCCGCAGATATAGATGGGGATAATGATCTAGATATATTATCTGCATTAGAAGATGAAAATCCAGTTTGGTTTGAAAATCTCATTACATTGTTTATATCTGTTATAGAAGGTAATCCTGCTTGTATTGGCGCCAGTACAGGTTCTTTACAAGTGACTGTAGGAGGACAAAATTACCCTCCTTATACTTATGAGTGGAGTCTAGATGGAGGATTGGAGCAGGGAAGTGGCATTAGTGAAGAAAATAACTTTATAATTGAAGGATTAGCAGCAGGAACTTATGAATTGATACTTTATAATTCTGAACAGGATACAGTTATTCAGCAGGGAATTGTTCTAGAAGGTATTGCTGGAAGTTTTTTTGAAATTATAGATATTACGACAGTTAATAGTACTAACGAATTTCCTAATGGAAGTATTGAGATAACAGTAGATGGAGGCAATCCTAATTATACTTATGTTTGGGAAGGGCCTAGTAGTGGTTCAAGTACTGTGAGCTCAATTACAGATAGTATTCCCAATTTATATTCTGGAACTTATAATATCACTGTCACGGATAATAATAATATAAGTATTGTTCAAACAGTGACACTTTTAGATGAAACAGTTCCTGGAGAAATATGTGATAGCCCTTTAGATGTGATAATTTTAAATGACACTTCAGGCTCAGTTGATGCAGAAGAATATGAAGAATCTAAGGAGTTTTATGTTGATTTGATTAATTCTTTAAATGTTGGCTTTGGAGCTGATGAAACAAGAGTTAGTATAGTAGAATGGTCAGATACTTACGAACAAACTTTAGTCGAGCCATTTACAGGAGATACTTTAATTCTTCAAAACTATGTGAATGCCAATCGCACTTATGATGGCGGAACGAATCCAAATGATGCTTTAACATTTGGATACAATTATTTACAAGATGAAGGAAGGTCAGATGCTACTTGGGTAATCGTGCTTTCTACTGATGGAAGTCCTTCTCAAGTAAGTCCATCCTTAGTGGCTTTGTCAGATGAATATCAAGCAGAGGGGGTGGTTATTTCTACCATTGCTTTTGATGGCGCTTACGCTAACCCAAGCACTCAAGCAATTTTACAAGAGGTAGCTAATATTGATGTTTTAGCACCTGGGGCACCTGCCTATTCTCAATTAGATCAGGACTTGGCCAATAATATCGCCAATCTTTATATTTGCACTTCTGACCCAGGAACTAGTAATACCTATTATTTTAATCGGGATGGGGCGATTGAAATTAATGGCTATAGCCCTAATGAATTTTGTACAGACTTTTCTTCCGTAGATATAGAGTTGACCGTTACAGCTCAACAGCAATTGTCTTTGCCAGCAGGAACGCCCATTACTTTCTATTATAATAATCCAGCAACCTTTGCGGCTACACCTATAATTACTTCTTTTATTCCTTGTGCAGTAGAGGCAGGAACTTCAGAGATTCTTAACTATAATTTGCCTATAACTGGCCCTGCGAATGTTTGGGCCGTACTCAATGATGATGGCTCTCAATCACCACCGATTAACTTCCCTATTACAGATATAGAGGAGTTGGTTTGGGTGAATAATGTGGATCAAATTGAAGTATGTACTGATCCATTTCCTAGTGTTTCAGCCTTGAAATATACCACTACGCCTCAGCCGATTTGTGATACGATAGTGATGTATACCATTAATGTGTGTAATATTAGTAGTTTGGATGCTGTAGGAGTGGAGGTAGAAGATGTCGCCCCTGATGGCTTTGAATTACTCAATATCAGTATTAATGATAATGGATGTGCTATAGGAGAGGGGCCATTTGATTTGGCTGTTGGTTGTTGTGTGTCCTTGACTTATGAGTATGATGCTTCAGATGCGGCAGTTGGCTTGTATGATGATCAAGGGGTGATTTTAAATGGGCCACCAGAGCAAGTGTATTATGATTTTGATGCTAGTACGACTTCGGCAGAAGATGTGACAATAGGCGAAATACTGTGTGATTCTGATGTGGTGTTATTTAGTAAAGAATTGAATATTACAGAGGTTTGCGAAGAGAGTTTTGTTACTTATACCTTTACGATAGAAAATCAGACAAATGTCGCTTTACAAGCCCTAACATTTACGGACATTTTACCTGATCCTGTTATTTGGGCGGGAGAACCTTATTTTGTGGAAGGAATAAGCTTAGGCGTGACCGATATTACCAATAGTAATGAATCTAACTTTATTATAGCCGAAATTCCAGCAGATACTATAGGCATATTTTATATGGATGCCTATTTAGGGACTTGGGAGGAATCGGGTCTATTATCTAATACAGCAACATTAGGCAACTTATCTGATTTTGTGAATGGAGATGGAGCGAATATTACTGCCAATGCAGCGGATGTAATTGTGAATGCGCTGCCGATTATTGAGACGGAAAATGAGCTGACTATTTGTTCTTATGAAGGGAGTGTTAGTTTATCCGCAGATATGTTAAATGGAGATTCAATACAGTGGTTGAGTGGAGGTGATGGGGCATTTAGTGATGCTAATAGCGAAACAGTGATTTATACCTTTGGAGCAGAAGATTTAGCGCAAGGTTCAGTCAATTTAACGATCAGTGCCAGTACAGAAGATTGTGGAGAAAGTAATGAAGGAATCGTCCTAGAGTTAGAAGAATGTGAGTTGGACTGCACTACATTAGATCCAATCGTATTTGAGTATAATGAAGATTGCGATCCAGTCACCGAAATTTATACCTTAACGATGCAAGTCAGTGGAGGCTTACCGAGTTTTGATAGTAATGAGTATTATAGCATCAACGGTTATTATAATGACGATGATTTGTCGGCTTCGGAGACTTTCCAGATCATCATAGATGATGTCACAGATGGCACCATTATCGAGTTTTGGGCTACAGATGTTTTAGGCTGTCAAGGCTATGAATCCATAGTGGTAGAGTGCATCAAATTGCCGATAGAATTACTTTCATTTTCGGGCTATGCCAATGGTCAAGATAATATTTTAGAGTGGCAAACGGCTTCGGAAATGGAGGTGTCCTTTTATGAGGTAGAGCGTTCATTTGATGGGATGAATTTTGAAAGAATTGGCAAAGTAGAAGCCAAGGGAAATGAGTCAATCCATACAGCTTACAGCTATATAGACGAAAGCGTTGAATGTGCCATTTGTTATTATCGTTTAGTATGGAATGATGGGGTTTCTAATATCATTCAAATTAACAGAGGTACGACAGAATTAGAATTATGGCAATATAGCGATCAAATAATAATTGAAGCCGATGTAGAAGCCATAGAGTTGGTTAATGTAATGGGGCAAGTAGTAGTTCAGACCAACAATAATCGTTTGTATGTTGGTGATTTGGCCAGTGGGGTTTATTTGGTGAAGGTGTTGATCAATGGTGAATATTTTATCAAAAAGATTGTCCGGTAGAGACAAGGCGTGCCTCAGATAGAGACAAACCATGCCTTGTCTGTACAAAATGTGATATAAACCATGCCTTGTCTGTACGATATTAGGGCCAATTTCGAATTGCCGAATACCAAGAAATGCGCAAGGGATGGGAGTGGTACTCAGCGTGATGAAGTAGCTTACGGAACTTAGGCAGACGCAGGCTGGCCCTGAAAGGGCAGACAAGTATGCCTTAGTGGAGTAGCTGCTGAATAGCTGAGTAAGAGCGGACAGCCCGACCCCTTCCTTATTTTTCATTCGAGGGGGCACAGATAGGTAAGGCCCCTATGGTCGAATGAAAAATAAGGAAGGGGATGCGCCCAAATGAATTCCATCTGACATATTATGCATTGAGAATTATCAACATAATCATTATATTGGTGTTTGAAGGATATCTTTTAGTATGAACATGCTGATAAACCTGATTTTATGAAAAATGCCTTGTCTATATTTTACCTACTCTTTACCAGTCTGATTTTACTATTGAGTATTTCTACTGATGCTCAAATTCCTTTTGGTGTACAAGAAGCGATTACTCCACAAACGGATGGCGTTAGGGATGTGCATTCGGCTGATATAGATGGGGATGGTGATTTAGATTTGCTTTCGGCTTCTTTTTTTGATAATAAAATTGCTTGGTACGAAAATGAAGGAAATGGGGAAATGGGAGAGCAGCAAATGATTAGTTCGGAAGCATTTGGTGCCAGAGATGTTTATGCAGATGATTTAGATGGGGATGGTGATTTAGATGTGTTGTCTGCTTCTTATCAGGATGATAAAATTGCTTGGTATGAAAATGATGGTAATGGCAATTTTGGTCCACAGTTAATTATCACGACAGATGCGGCGGCAGCGAGTAGTGTTTATACAGCAGACTTAGATGGGGATGGTGATCCAGATGTATTATCGGCTTCTTTTGGAGATGGTAAAATTGCTTGGTATGAAAATGATGGCAGTGGTGATTTTGGTACAGAACAAACGATTATTGATGAGTTAGAGGGGGCGAGATTTGTTTATGCAGCAGATTTAGACGGTGACGGTGATCCAGAAGTGCTTTCGGCTTCTTGGGAAGAAAATGTCATTGCTTGGTATTTGAATGATGGTGCCGGGCATTTTAGTGTGCCTTTTATTATTAGTGATGATTTGGATAGTGCGATTTTGGTTTATGCTTCCGACTTTGATTTGGATGGTGATTTGGATGTGCTTTCTTATTCGGATTTTGATGATAAGATTGCCTGGTATGAAAATGATGGGAATATTAATTTTGGACCTCAACAAATAATTGGAATTAATACTGGGGCAGAAGGATCAATTTATCCAATTGATTTAGATAGTGATGGCGATAGTGATATTTTATATACTAGTGGTGTTGATGAAATAGGCTGGTATGAAAATGATGGTAATGGGGTGTTTGATTCTACGCAAATTATATCCAGTGAAAATAAGGAAGCTTCTGCTATTTATGCGACGGATATAGATAGCGATGGGGATATGGATGTGTTTTATGGTTCTTGGATTAATGATGAAATGGGCTGGTATGAAAATGATGGGGATACTAATTTTGAGCCAGTACAATTGATAAGCCTTAATACGGAGCAACCGAGGTCTGTTTATAGTGCTGATATAGATGGCGATAATGATTTGGATGTGCTTTCAGCTTCTTATCAAGATGATAAAATTGCGTGGTATGAAAATGATGGTACTGGCGAATTTGGTGCTCAAAAAATTATTTCGGCGGAGGCAAATGGAGCTTGGGATGTATATAGTGTGGATTTAGATGGGGACGCTGATATGGATGTGCTTTCCGCTTCCACTAATGATGACAAAATTGCGTGGTATGAAAATGATGGCAATGGCAATTTTGGAACAGAGCAAATTATTAGTTTAGAGGCTGATAAGGCGAGATCAATATATAGTGCTGACTTGGATAGTGATGGCGATCAAGATGTATTATCTGCTTCTTGGGCGGATGATAAAATTGCTTGGTATGAAAATGATGGCAATGGCAATTTTGGGGCTCAGCAGATTATTTCGCTTAATGCAGATAAGGCCTTGTCTGTTTATAGCGAAGATTTAGATGGCGATGGTGATTTTGATGTATTATCTGCTTCATTGGGAGATGGTAAAATTGCGTGGTATGAAAATGATGGTAATGGCAATTTTGGTGCAGAGCAAATCCTTTCTATCAATGCAACCCAAGCAAGGGCGGTTTATAGTAGTGATTTAGATGGCGATGGAGATCAGGATGTATTATCTGCCTCTTTAGGAGATGATAAAATTGCGTGGTATGAAAATGACGGCAATGGCAATTTTTCTCCTCCTCAAAATATTTTAGATAATGAAGAAAAAATAGTAGATATTATGGCAACAGATTTAGATGGGGATGGCGATGAAGATGTCTTGTCTATTTCAGCTAATGTACCAGTATCTGGTATTGCTGATAATATTGCTTGGTATGAAAACGATGGAACGGGAGTATTTGGACCTCAACAAATTATTTCTACTAATTTGGATGTGGGTTTTGCTATTTACTCAGCAGATTTAAATGGAGATGAGGTACTGGATGTACTTTCTGCTTCAGAAGAAGATAATAAGATTGCTTGGTATCAAAATCTATTGGCTCTAAATATGGAGCTTGTTGAGAATAATCCAACTTGTGTTGGATCGAATACAGGTTCTTTTCAAGTATATTTGAGTGGTCTAACTTATCCGCCTTATAGTTATGAGTGGAGCTTGGATGGAGGCTTAGAAGAAGGAAGTGGCTTCAGTGAAACTGCCAATTTTACGATAGATGAATTAGCAGGAGGAACTTATGATTTAATGGTAATTAATAGTGTGCAAGATACCGTTATTCAGGAAGGAATAATATTGGGTGGCCTTTTTGGAAGCTTTTTTGAAATTGTGAATATTAATACGGCCAATAGCACAAATGAATTCCCTAATGCCAGTATTGAGATCAGTGTAGATGGAGGAATACCCGATTATACTTTCAGTTGGGATGGACCGAGTAATGGCTCGATTGTCAGTAATTCCTCTACAGAAATTATAGCTAATTTATATGCGGGAAATTATAGCATTACCATTACTGACAGTGATAATAATAGCATTACTCAAGTTGTTTCGCTTTTTGATGAATCTGTATTAGAAGAGGTATGTGTAGAACCCTTGGATATCGTTATACTCAATGATGTTTCTGGCTCTGTGGATGCAGCAGAATATGAAGAATCGAAGGCGTTTTACGTAGACTTTATCAATAGTTTAAATGTTGGTTTAGAAGAGGATGAGAGTCGTGTCGCTATAGTCGAATGGTCGGATACAGATGAACAAGAGTTGGTGATTCCTATTACTGGAGATAGTATTCAATTGCAAAATTACGTCAATCTAAATCGGGCTTATGATGGAGGGACTAATCCGAATGTAGCATTAACATATGGCTACGATTACTTAGAAGATGAAGCAAGAGAATCCGCCACTAAAATATTAGTCTTATCAACAGATGGTACAGATAATCAGGTAAGTCTATCATTAATTAGCTTAGCAGAAGAGTATAAGGCTCAAGGCTATGTGATTGTCAGTATTGCTTTTGATGAAGCCTATGACAGCCCAATTACCCAAGCTATCTTGCAGGAGGTTTCAAGTCTGGATTTATTAGCCCCTGGAGCTGATACTTATGCGGAATTAGATCAACAATTAGCCGCTTATATTGTCAATATTTATGTTTGTGCTTCTGTTCCTGGCAATGCGAATGTTTATTTCTTCGATAGAGATGGAGCTGTAGAGATAGAGTACTATGTACCCACTGGCACTTGTAGTGATTTTTCTTCAATAGATATATATCTGACGGTGACAGCTCAGCAGCAATTATCTTTGCCAGCAGGTACACCTATTTCTTTCTATTATAATAATCCAGCACTCTATTCTGCTACGCCTATTATTACTTCCTTTATTCCTTGTGCGATTGATGCAGGAAACGCTGTATTATTGAACTATAATTTACCGATTTCAGGCCCTGCGAATGTTTGGGCGGTGCTCAATGATGATGGTTCTCAATCTACGCCAATCAACTTTCCAATTACTGATATCGACGAAATTGTTTTCAATAATAATATAGATCAAATAGAAGTCTGTGTGGAGGATTCTCCTACCATATCTGCCTTGAAATATACCACTACTCCTCAGATGGTATGTAATAATACGGTTCTTTATACTATAGATGTTTGTAATATTAGTAATATGGATGCTGTAGGAGTGGAGGTGACAGATATTGCACCTCCCAATTTTGAATTACTCAATATTAGCATCTATGACAATGCTTGTGCCATAGGTGAGGGGCCATTTGATTTGGAAGCAGCTTGTTGTGTGTCGATTACCTATGAGTATGATGCTTCAGCAGCAAGTGCAGGGGTTTATAATAATCAAGGAGCAATATTGTCAGGCCCTTCAGATCAAGTTTATATTGATTTTGTAGGTAGTACTAGCTTAGAGGAGGATGTAATCATAGGAGAAGTATTGTGTGATTCGGAGGAGGTGATTTTTACTAAGGAAGTAAATATCAATGATGTTTGTGAAGAAAGTTTTATTACTTATTCCTTTACGATAGAAAATCAAAGCAATATTCCTTTACAAGTATTGAGCTTTACGGATGTGTTACCAGATCCCGTTATTTGGGCAGGGGAGCCATATGCCGTAGAGAATATGAGTTTAGGAGAAACAAGTTTTACAAACACGAATGAAGCCGTATTCACCATCGCAGAAATTCCTTCTGAAACCATTGCGAGTTTTCAAATAGATGCTTATTTAGGAAATTGGGAGGAATCTGCTGATTTGGAAAATATAGCAAACATCAGCAATTTTCCCAATTTTATCAATGGTGATGGGGGAGATTTAAGTGCAATTAGCGAGGAAGTAACAATCAATAGCTTGCCAATGATCCTTACAGAAGATGAAATAAGTGTCTGTATTTTGGATTCAGAAATTAGTTTGTCAGCGGAGGTTTTTGATGGGCAGGAAATAGCATGGGTCAGTGCTGGTGATGGTGAATTTAGCACAGCTGATAATGCCATTACGACCTATACTTTTGGCCCTGCGGATATAGAAGCAGGAAGTGTAAATATGAGCATTAGTGCCTTTTTGAACTTAGCGGCTTGTGGGGAATCTTTAGTTTCTGTTTATGTACAATTAGAGGAGGATTTATGTGCCGAATGTAGCTCTAATGCAGGAGAAATATCATTCAATACAGATTTTCTTTGTGCAGGAGAAAGTGTGAGTGTGACGACTAATAATCCAGTGATCGATGCTGGAGCCGAACTTTGGTATATTTTACACGACTCTCCAACGAATGAAGCAGGCCAAGTATCAGCTAGTAATCAAAGCGGTACATTTGATTTAAGTGCAATAGACAATATCTTAAGCAATGAATTTTATTATATTTCTGCTTTAGTCGGTCCAGCGAATAATGGAGAGTTGCCTAACTTAGATGATCCATGTAGTGTGATCAATGAAGGCACATCCATTATTTTATTAGATGAAATTAGCTGGGAGTATAATGAGGAATGCGACCCTATTAGTGAAATTTACACTTTAACGATACAAGTCAATGGGGGGCTAGCGGCTTATGATAGTAGTGAATCTTATAGCATTAATGGTTATTATAATGACGATGATTTATCCGCTTCAGAGACTTTTCAAATTATCATAGATGATGTGACAGATGGAACCATCATTGAGTTTTGGGCTACTGATGCCTTGGGTTGTCAAGGCTATGAGTCCATAGTAGTGGAGTGCATTAAATTGCCAATAGAACTGCTCTCATTTACAGGAAATGCGAGAGAGGATGGAAACTTATTACAATGGCAGACAGCCGCAGAAATTGATGTGTCAGCATACCATTTAGAACGTTCCTATGATGGCTTGAGCTTTCAAACAATTGCCCAAATAGAAGCAAGGGGTAATCATAGTGAATACCAGTTTGTTGATATAGGCGTGGATGCCTACTATCGCATAGCTTGGGAAGATGGCTTTTCTCATATAATTCAGATTAAGCGATCCAATATAGACATAAATATTGAGCAATGGAATGATCAACTCATAATAGACGAAAGGGTGGAGTCAATGGAGTTAATTAATATGATGGGACAGCAGCTTTTAATGACTAAGGATAACTATTTGTATATAGGAGATATGCCCAATGGAGTTTATCTGGTGAAAATATTAGTAGAAGGAAGGCTTTGGGTAAAGAAGATTATTTTATAGATATGAATGATTAATTCAAGTTTTTTTGTAACTGTTCAGTATAAATGCTTTGGAGCATAAAAATAGAGATTTTGTTGTCAGACGACGCTCTTTTTAAGCTTAATAGCAGCGCTATTGGGCGCAAAAAAGCGGAAGTATGGCGGCAAAAGATCATTTTTAGGCCCAAATGATTGATACTGAATAGTTACGTTTTTTTTATTGCTCCTAATATATCCGTACTTTTGTCTCATGTAAGTAATTAGACAAAATTAAATTACTTATTATTTAAAATGATAGTAAAATGAGCCTAAAGAAATTAGACTGGATATTATTTATTATTCTGTTAGTGGTGTTTATCGTTCCAGTTGTAATATGTACTTTAATGTCTTTTCCCAGTGCATCGGATGACATAATGAAGTGGCATTATACCTACGGCTACGAATCTTATTTTGATTATTTTAGTCAGGTTAAGTATTGGTATATGAACCATAATGGTCGTTATTTCAATATGCTCATTGTCTTTTTACCTTTTTTATATTATCCCCTAATTTATGGCTTGTTTAACTTAAGTATGTTTTTTGCACTTATCTTTAGTTTGTTTCTCTTTGCTAAACAATTTTTTATAGAAAAATTAAGAGCGCTTAATTTTTCTATCTTTTTAGTATTTGCTTATTTCATCTTTTGTATTTCTCCAGTAGAGTTGTTTTTTAATGTGTCCAGAACATCGGTTTATGAGTTATCATTGATTTTAAATTTATTACTCCTTTATTGTGCTTATCGTTTAATCGAATCGAATAACACGAAGTTGTCAATATTGTATCTCCTATTAATTGTTTTGTTAATCGGAAACATGGAACCCAATGTGCCAATGGTTATCATCTTAGGTATGGCCATGTTATTCATTGCTTACAAAAAACAAAAGCCCATTCGTACTTATATCGCTGGTCTAATCTTGACCATTCCATGTACCCTTTTACTAGTCTTATCACCAGGCATACAATTTAGAACCACTCGTTACGAAAATAGTAATAATATGATCTATAGCAGTATAGAAACTATTAAGAGTATGTTGAATTTGATATCAAGTTTCTTTCATGATATATCCTCTATATTAGCATTTTTGGGTATCATCATATTTGCTTCATTTTTACTCCCAAAGCAAGAAAATAAGCGCTCTATTAAATCATTAGCAATAGAAGGAGGCATCCTTTTATTGATTAGTACAATTACCTTATTTATCTTTTTTTGGGCTAAAGGGCATGAACTGGATAAGCGTTATTCTGACTATGTATTGGGTTTCTTAATTAGTGGAATAGCCTATCTAATCATCAATTATAGAGGCTATATCTCCAGCTTAATAAGTATCACTACCAAGCAATTAAAAATACTAAGCATCAGCCTTATAGCAATCGTACTAATGAGTAGCGCAAGCAATAGTCACTATCAAAGAATGTTTGTGGAATTCAAAAATGGCTCTATTTTTAAAGCCAAAAAAGAGATCTATCTAATCGACACCTACATCATGAATAATAAAAAGCCAAACTTGCTTTTTCCTAAGATACAAAACAAGCCAAAGACGCTTATGATTTATAATTATTTCCCAGAAGCCTATCAATACTTATATGGCTTCAAAAAAGTGAAAAAAACAAAGAAATCAATTTATAAGCTATTGGAGAAACAATAAATTCTTATTTTGCATGACAAACCAAAATGATGAAGTACTATCTAATAATACTGTTTTCCTTGTTTTTTTCTGCCTATATAGTGGCACAAGCCCCTGAGATGCCTATTGAAGAAATGTACTTAGAGGAGGTAGAACCTTCCTCTATATCTACAAAAACGCCCTTATTTATTGTTCATACCTATTTTGGGGCTTCCCTGCGATCGTAAAAGCGAGTGCGCAGCACAAAGCCATTCATCATTTAAACATTACGCATTATGCATTCGCCGAAGGCGCAGGGCGGGCTGTCCGTTCTTATGTGGCTATGCGGCTCCCACTCCACTAAGGCCCGCTTGTCTCTTATTGGAGCCTGCACGTGCCTAAGTTCCGTAGGTCGCAGCATGGCCGCCACATACCACTACCATCCCTAAGCCGGTCCTCCCTTGGGGGAGTTGCCCGCAGGGCGGAGGGGGATTAACCGAAATGCTAAATTTAAAACCGATCTCAGTTATTCAGTTTATCGGTTTATCAGTAGAAAAAATTAGGGTGCAATTGGGTTTTGTCCCTTCCTTTAAAAGTTAAAGAAAATAATATTGATAATCATTTGTTTAAACTTTAATAATATTTTGATTGCAAAATAAAAACCCTGTTTAAACTATTGAATTTTTATTATAGGGGGACAAAACCCAATTGCACCCAAAAAATTATTAAAAAAAGTCCTATATTAGCATAATCAAATAAGATTTTTCGCCCTCAACAAACCAAATATTCTCTTATAGCAACCCTAAAATATCCTTATGAAAAGCGATACAAAAGCATATTTTCTGCTAATTATAAGCCTCCTCTTAATATCCCCTTATAGAACTCAAGCCCAAGCCACTTTTGGCCCAGAAAATCTTATTGCCCCTTTAAGTAATTCTCCCCAATCCATTCATACTGCCGATATAGATGGAGATGGTGATCAAGATTTATTAGTTGCTTCTTTCGAGGATGATAAAATTGCCTGGTATGAAAATGATGGCAGTGGCAACTTTGGCCCTGTAAAAATTATTAGTACAGATGCTAATGGAGCGAAGTCAGTTTATAGTATAGATTTAGATGGAGATGGAGATAATGATGTTCTTTCAGGATCTGAAAATGATGATAAAATTGCCTGGTATGAAAATGATGGCAGTGGCAACTTTAGTGATGAAATAATTATTAGCTTGGATGCCAATGGGGCCAATTCTGTTTATAGCATAGATTTAGATGGAGATGGCGATAATGATGTTCTTTCCTCCTCAAGAAATGATGATAAAATAGCCTGGTATGAAAATAATGGAAATGCTAGTTTTGGACTACAACAAATTATTAGTACAAATGCGGATGGAGCTCGCTCGGTTTTTAGTATAGATTTGGATGGAGATGGCGATAAGGATGTTCTTTCTGCTTCTTATCAAGATAATAAAATTGCTTGGTATGAAAATGATGGTAGTGGTAATTTTAGTGATGAATATATTATTAGTGCAAATGCGGATGGAGCCCAGTCAGTATACAGTATAGATTTAGATGGTGATGGAGACAATGATGTCCTTTCTACTTCTAGTGTAGATAATAAAATTGCCTGGTATGAGAATAATGGTAGTGGTAATTTTAGTGATGAGCAAATTATTAGTACTAATATAGAGTTTCCCTTAGCCCTTCATAGCATAGATATGGATGGAGACGGCGATAATGATGTCCTTTCTGCCTCTGCTCTAGATAATATCTTAGTTTGGTATGAAAATGATGGGAATGCTAATTTTGGAACTGAGCAAATTATTAGCACTAATATAGACGATGTTTGGGTTGTTTATGGCGCTGATATAGATGGTGATAGTGATAATGATGTGATTTCTGCTTCTCATAGCAAAGATATAATAGCGTCGTATAAAAATGATGGCGGAGGTAATTTCAATCCAGAAGAATATATAAGCTTAAAAGCGGATGAACCCATATCTGTATTTAGCATAGATTTAGATGGTGATGGCGATAATGATGTGATTTCCGCTTCAAGAGCCGATGATAAAATCGCATGGTATGAAAATGTTGAAAATGGTAGTTTTGAAACTCAACAAATTATTAGTACTGAGGCGAACGGAGCTAACTCAGTATATAGCATAGACTTAGATGGAGACGGCGATAATGATGTTCTTTCTACTTCATATGAAGATAATAAAGTTGCGTGGTATGAAAATGATGGAAGTGGCAACTTTAGTGATGAAATAATTATTAGCACGGATGCTTATGGAGCCAATTCTGTTTATAGCATAGATTTAGATGGAGATGGCGATAATGATGTGCTCTCTTCTTCAAGAAATGATGACAAAATTGCCTGGTATGAAAATGATGGAAGTGGCGGTTTTGGACTACAACAAATTATTAGTACGAATGTAAACAAGGCAAGTTCCGTATTTAGTATTGACTTAGATGGCGATGGTGATAATGATGTGCTTTCTAGCTCATTTGTAGATGATAAAATCGCGTGGTATGAAAATGATGGAAATGCTAATTTTAGTGATGAAATCGTTCTTAGTACAAATGCCGATGGAGCAGAGTCTGTTTTTAGCATAGATTTAGATGGAGACGGGGATAATGATGTGCTCTCTGCTTCAAAATATGATGATAAAATTGCGTGGTATGAAAATGATGGAAATGCTAATTTTAGTGATGAGATCATAATTAGTGTCACTGCAAATGGGGCTAACTCAGTATATATTATAGACTTAAATGCTGATGGACATCTTGACGCAATTTCAGCTTCTTCATCAGATTTTGAAATAGCCTGGTATGAAAATGATGGAGATACTAATTTTGGCCCCGAACAAATTATTAGTAATACAGCTTATCAAGTAAGATCCGTTTATAGTATAGATTTAGATGGCGATGAATATAATGATATAATATCTACGATTGGAGAACAAGATAAAATAGTATGGTTTGAAAATTTATTAGCATTTAATATGACCATAACTGAAAATAATCCAGCTTGCATTGGCAATAATTCTGGCTCCTTGCAGCTAATGGTTAGTGGCTTAACTTTTCCTCCTTATACTTATGAATGGATTTTAGACAATGGAGAAACAGGCAGTGGAATTAGTGAAACGGAAAATTTTATTATAGATGGTTTAGCGGAAGGCACTTATGATTTAATGTTGATTAATGCCGAACAAGATACGACCATTCAAGAAGGAATAATGCTAAATGCTATACCAGGTAACTATTTTGAAATTCTTGATATTACCACAACAAACAGCACTAATGAATTGCCAAATGGAAGTATTGAAGTAACGCTTGATAGCGGTAGCCCAGATTATACGATTAGTTGGAGTGGGCCTAACGATGGCTCTTCCACTTTTAGCTCATTAATAAATAGCATTACTAACTTATATGCTGGTAATTACAGTTTGACAATAACTGATGCTGATGATAATAGTATAACTCAAGAAGTGACACTTTTGGACGAAACAGTTCCTGGAGAGATATGTGATGAACCACTGGATGTCGTTATTCTCAATGATGTTTCTGGTTCTGTGGATGCCGTTGAGTATGAAGAGTCTAAGCAGTTTTTTGTGGATTTAATCAATAGCTTAAATGTTGGCTTATCAGATGATGAAACAAGAGTGAGTATAATAGAATGGTCTAGTACTAATGACCAAACGATAATAGAGCCATTTACAGGAGACACCCTTATACTACAAGATTATGTAAATGCAACCCGAACTTATAGTGGTGGAACAAATCCCAATGATGCTTTGACATTTGGATACAATTACTTACAAGATGAAGGCAGACCAGAAGCCACTGGGGTATTAGTCCTATCTACAGATGCCACTTTCGGCCAAGCAAGTTCTTCCTTGGTGGCCTTATCAGATGAATATCAAGCGGAAGGGGTAGTGATTTCTACCATCGCATTTGATAATGCTTATGCAAATACAATTACACAGGATATTTTACAGCAAGTTGCTAATATTGATATCTTAGCACCAGGAGCACCAGCCTATTCTGACTTAGATCAGGGATTAGCTAATATTATAGCCAACCTCTATATTTGCACTTCAGATCCAGGGACGAGTAATACTTATTATTTTAATCGAGACGGTGCTATTGAGATTAATGGCTATATGCCGAACGAATCTTGTTCGGATTTTTCTTCCATAGATATTGAGCTGAC
Source organism: Chitinophagales bacterium (assembly GCA_020629335.1). The sequence goes on from JAHDDN010000059.1 coordinate 18,130, forward strand.
AGTAACAGCTCAACAGCAATTGGCTTTACCTGCCGGAATGCCTATCACATTCTATTATAACAATCCAGCGACTTTTGCGGCGACGCCTATTATTACCTCCTTTATCCCTTGTGCTTTGGCAGCAGGGGAATCTGAAACTTTGACTTATAATTTGCCTGTTTCTGGCCCTGCTAATGTATGGGCCGTACTCAATGATGATGGTTCTCAATCACCACCCATTAATTTTCCTATCACGGATATAGAAGAATTAGTTTGGGTAAATAATGTGGATCAAATTGAAGTATGTACCGACCCATTTCCTAGTGTTTCTGCCTTGAAATATACAACGACACCACAACCCATTTGTGATACTATCGTGATGTACACGATTGATGTGTGTAATATCAGTAGTTTAGATGCCGTAGGAGTGGAGGTAGAAGATGTCGCTCCTGATGGCTTTGAATTACTCAATATTAGCATCAATGATAATGGCTGTGTTTTAGGAGTAGAGCCTTTTGATTTGGGAGTTGATTGTTGTGTATCGCTGACTTATGAGTATGATGCTTCAGATGCGGCGGTGGGTTTATATGGTGATCAAGGAGTGATTTTATCAGGATCACCTGAGCAAGTTTATTATAATTTTGATGGTAGTACAACTTCTGCTGAAGATGTAACTGTTGGAGAAGTAGAATGTGATTCTGATGTGGTGCTTTTTACTAAAGAAGTAAATACCACAGAGATTTGCGAAGAGAGTTTTGTTAGCTATACTTTCACCATAGAAAATCAAACGAATGTTGCTTTACAAGGCCTTGTTTTTACAGATATTTTAGCTGATCCAGTGATTTGGGCAGCAGAGCCATATTTAGTAGAAGGAATGAGTTTAGGCGTGACCGATATTACTAA
>JAHDDN010000564.1 GCA_020629335.1 Chitinophagales bacterium
GGCTGGCCCGAAGGGCAGACAAGCAGACCTTAGCGCAGTAGGAGTAGCATAGCCCCATACAAGCGGATAGCCCGACCCTTTCTAATATTTTCATGCGAGGGCGGACACATAGGTCCGCCCCTACTGGCGCATGAAAATATTAGAAAGGGATGCGCCCAAATATTCAAATTTATTTATTTGCAAACACCACAGACAATATATACTTCTACAGCCGTTGATACGGTAGATCTGAGCGTTGTAATCGTGAATTATAATGTGAAGTACTTTTTGGAGCAGGCTTTACTGTCAGTAAGAGAGGCTTCTAAACGGCTGAATGTAGAGGTGTTTGTGGTAGATAATAATTCGGTAGATGGCTCTAATCAATTGGTGCGAGAGAAATTCCCAGAAGTAAAATTGATTGCTAATAAGGATAATGTGGGCTTTTCTAAGGCGAATAATCAGGCCATGCGAGTGTCTAAGGGGCGTTATGTTTTGCTACTGAATCCTGATACCTTAGTGGAAGAAGATACCTTTGATAAGGTGGTGGCTTTTATGGATGAGCATCCCGATGCAGGTGGATTAGGCGTTAAAATGGTGGATGGTAAGGGCATTTTTCTGCCAGAGTCTAAGCGTGGTTTACCGACGCCTGAAGTGTCTTTTTACAAAATATTTGGACTTTCCTCTCTCTTTCCAAAATCAAAAATATTTGGTCAGTATCATTTGGGTTATTTGGATGAAAATGAAACCAATGAAATTGAAATCTTAGCAGGTGCTTTCATGCTGATGCGTAAGGAAACTTTAGATAAAGTCGGCTTATTAGATGAAGATTTCTTTATGTATGGAGAGGATATTGACTTGTCTTATCGGATCATCAAGGGTGGCTATAAGAATTATTACTTTCCAGAGACGACCATTATTCATTATAAAGGAGAAAGTACCAAGAAGGGTAGTTTGAATTATGTGCGTATTTTCTATAATGCCATGATCATTTTTGTGCGCAAACACTTTTCAGAAGGGCGGGCTAATCTCTTTGCTTTTTGTATTAATGTGGCGGTGTATCTCCGAGCTGCTGTCGCTTTATTTAGTCGATTTTTACAAAAGATGGCCTTACCATTCGCAGATGCGGCTATGATATGGGGGGGTATGTATTTGATCAAGGATTTTTGGCAAAATAACTTTAAGGCAGCAGAGGGTTTAGTTTATCCATCCATCTATATGACCTTTAATGTGCCGCTTTATATTGGGATTTGGATCATAGCAACCTTCTTTAGTGGTGGCTATGATAAGCCACATCGATTTGATAGAACGGTTAGAGGGATTATTGCTGGAACTCTGGTCATCTCAGCGGTTTATGGCTTCCTGAATGAAGATTATCGTTTTTCAAGAGCGATGATCTTATTAGGGGCTGGATGGGCTTTGATTGCTTTGGTAGGTTTGCGAGCCTTGATTCGTTTAGTTAAACAGAAGAGTATCAGTTTAGATGATGAAGCTCAACAACGTTTGGTCATAGTAGGAGAGGAGGCGGAATGTGAGCGAGTGTATATGTTACTCAATAAGGCAGGGGTCAATATGAATTATATCGGGATCGTTGCTCCTCAATCAGCTATGGAAAAAGAGGGGCCTTATATCGGTCATTTGGAGCAATTGAAGGAGATTGTCCAAATCTACAAAATAGATGAGATCATCTTTTGTGCAAAAGACATCTCTTCCCAAAAAATCATCGAAATGATGACAACGATAGGGAGCGACTTAGATTATAAAATCGCCCCCCAAGAAAGCCTTAGTATTATCGGAAGTAATTCCAAAAATACCGCAGGCGATCTTTACACTGTCGATATAAAATTGAACATCAAAGAAAGTCGCAATAAGCGTAATAAACGAGTATTGGATGTTGCCATGAGTTTCTTTTTATTACTTCTCTCTCCTTTGTTGATTTTCTTGCTTCAAAAGCCAATGGACTTTATTAAGCATATTTTTCAGGTATTGATGGGCCGCTTATCATGGGTCGGCTACCAATCAGAAAGTCCAGCACAAACACTCAACCTACCTCCCATCAAAAAAGGCGTACTTTCCCCATTAAATGCACTAGCTGAGAAACAGTATAGTGATTCCACTATCTATCGCCTCAATATGCTTTACGCCAAGGATTATCATACCAGTCAAGACTTAGAAATCATCCGCAAAGGCTGGCGAAAACTGTGATTTTTCCCCTCCTTAATACCCCATATTATACCCTTTCGTATCAATAATCACCACACCAGCAGAAGTGTCTCCATATTTAGCAGGAATCCCACCTGTAAGCACCTTCATACTTCCGATAGCATTATTGGGAACACCAAAGCGAGGGTCTACTGGTATACCATTGATGATAACTTTAGTAGCCCCCACTCTGGAACCCCTAACCTGCAATTGATCGCCCCCACGCTTTTGGTAGGTGCCAGCCCCAAGTGCAATGAGGTCGTTTAATTCTCTTACAGGTAATTTTTGTATGTCCTTATCGGTCAAATTATGGCCGAAATCATCAAAGCCTATAGTAATAACTGGTGTAGGCGGTGCCTTCACGACTAAGGTAGGCAAAGTAGCATCACTAATCATTGGAACATCTACAATGGTTATATCATCACTAATCACCCTCACGTCTTCTATAATATTGGTTTTATAGCCGATATAGGAGAGCTCTAAGGTGTAAGAACCAGGATTTAAGGTTTTGAAAGTGAAGAAGCCGTCTCTATCTGTAGTCGTTCCATTAATTAATCTTCCCTCTTTTTTGATGACTACATTGGCAAACTCCAAAGCCATATTAGTAATATGATCAAAGACGCGCCCACTTAACTCCCCTTTGGAGACATAAAACTCATCGGTATTTTTCTCACCAGAAAAGGCGAACGCATTGCTGCTTATTAAAGCTAAAATCAGTATTATTGTGCTCAATTTATACATAGTAATTGTTTTGTGAAATAGACATAAATTATTTGTAATAGTGTCTAATAAATTAATTTGGTCACTCAATTTAGTGACTATCGAACTTTTAAGTGTCATACATTTGTTAAGTATGGCA
>JAHDDN010000565.1 GCA_020629335.1 Chitinophagales bacterium
TCAACCGCGAGACCAAAACGCTCAGACGCCTGATAAAAACGCTCAAGCGGGATAAGAGACGCTCAAACGCCTGATAAAAACGCTCAGACGCCTGATAAAAAATAAGGCGACAAGGCAACAGTGGCTATGCGTCCATGCTCGTTGGACACATCGCACGGCGCATAGCCGGGTGCGTTCGGCACAAGCAAAAGAAAAGAACTACTCTGGTTAAATTTGAACGTACAAGCCATTGAGAATCAATAAATAGTAAGGTTTTTTTATATGCGCAAATAGTGTTTTTTAGAATAGTAAATAAATTGTTACACTTAAGAACAAGTGAATTTTGCCTCAAATACGCTAATAACAATATAAATATAGAAGAAAAATGCCTAAATTGATCTGAGTAGTTACAAAAGAAAAAACAAAACATGAAAGCATACTCAATAATTAAGGACTTTGCAATTTTTTTAATTTCTATTCTAACCTTCATTTTTGGAGGTACAATAATAAATTACTTTGATAAACCTGCTGTATATTTTAGCTATGATGGTGCAATTGATATGCAAAAATTAGATGAAGTTTTTCGAGGTAAACTTGAAAAAAAAGAATTAAATAAAATTCCAAATTCTATTCAAGTATTTAATGTTCAAAATAAATCTTTCAATAAAGATATAAATGAATTGAGATACTCATTTAATCTTCCAGGGAATCCTTGTCATTATGAAATTTTAGATGGTAAAGAACATGTCGAATCGAATTGGACAAAAGATAAGGGTAAATTGATCTTAGATATTTCTTCCTTCAATCCTGATAATCGCATTACTGGAGCTATTTGTTATAGAACAAATATTAATACAAATAACAATTTAGAATTACCAACTGCATCAGCTCCTGATATTGCTCAAGGAAGATTGTTAATGAAATCATCTGAAAAGACTGGAAACGAAAATCTAAATTTTTATTTACTATTAGTCTATTCGTTGGCTGCTGTTTTATTAGCTGTTGCGCTATATGGATTTTTCAAGAGATTCATTAAAGCTCAACATGAAATTCAAGATTCAAAAAGAATATTTAATTCTTGGGCAGAAGTCCAAAGGATTAGTGAAAAGTTTGCTAATAATGGTTCTGGAAAAATGTTTTGGTATAAAGTTCCTTTAGGAGGTTTAGAAGATAGAGATGGATTTAAAAACCTTCTTGGAAGTGCGATTAATAATAAAAGTATATCAAGAATATCATTTGTTGTTGATATTTCCGATAGGATGGTATATGAAAAATGGCTCAATATGGTTGTGCCTAGAGTTGAAGAATGGGGAACAAATACTGAAATGAAACATTTTGAAGATGAAAAAGTAGGATATATAATTTTTAACAAAGATTCTAAAAATAAGAGATACTTCTTTTGGAAAGCCGAAAATTTGTGCCGAGATTATTCGCCTTGTTTTTCTATTTTCCTTGATGACCCAAATCAGAAAGAGAAAACAATCCCTAGAGCTTTAATATATCTTTCAACACAGGTAAATGAAGAAATTACATCTCAAAATGGGAATGAGCGGGTAGAGAAAAATCATATTCCTGAGTCATTAATTGAAATCGAAAACGATAAAGAGGTAATTACATCATTAAGGCAAACGGTAAGCAAATTTGATAATATAAATAGATATATCAGTTCTTAGAAATAGCGAAAAGCCTGTGCCGAACAAAAGCTAAAACGGCAATAGCTCCTAATCGTCGCTACTGCGTTTAGCCGTATGCGTTGCATGCTATATTGTTTTTATTCTTGGAATATGTGAGATATTCATTATGTGTTTGAAAGGTATATAGTTATCAATGTTTTGTGTGTTGAGAATTGTGTTTTTTTTCGATAGTGATAATTGGCTATGGATTTGAATTAGGAAAGAAGGTAGAAAATTATTAGATTTGAAAACATGGATCAAAATCAACAAATATTACTGCAAATAAAGAGGTTTATCAAAGAGGTTGAACCTGAATCAGAGATAATATTGTATGGATCAAGAGCTAGAGGTGAAGAAAAAGAAGAGTCTGATTGGGATATACTAATTTTAGTACCTTATAAAGCAGGAATAAAAGAAGAACAAAAATTCAGACATAAATTGTTTGACCTAGAACTACTATTTGGAGAAGCGATTTCCACTCTTGTAAAATCTAAAAAAGAATGGGAAGGTAAATTTCGAGTTACTCCATTATATAATAATATAAAACAAGAGGGGATAAATTTATGAATGATCAAGAACGTCAAGAATACATAAATTACAGATTAGAAAAAGCTTCGGAAACACTTGAAGTAGTGGAATTATTGATTGAGAATAAAAAATGGAATTCATCTGTGAACCGCCTCTACTACGCGACGTATTACGCAATAAGTGCCTTACTATTTCAAGCTAAAATCAGTGCGAAAACCCATGCAGGTGTAAAGAGACAGTTTTATCTTAATTATATAAATACAGGAAAAATTGCATCGGAATATGGTAAGGTATATTCTGATTTGTCTGATTGGCGACAAAAAGGGGATTACGGCGATTTTTTTGACTTCAAGGAGGAAGATATCATGTTAATATTTGAACCAGCAAAAGAGTTAATTAATAGAGTAAATAAGGAGATAGAAAAGTATAGCTCGTCAGGCTAAAAAGTTATATTTAGAAATCCAGAAATATTGACTATAAACGTTTTGACACGAAAATCATGACCTATGATACTGATGATCTATAAATAAGCTGAAAAATAAAAATGTAAGCATCTAAATTACTCCTACATTTGCGATTTTCTGAAGATCACATGGCTTAAATCTATAATAATACAGCATGCAACAGTGGCTATGCGTCCATGCTCGTTAGACACATCGCACGGCGCATAGCCGGGTGCGTTGCCTCGCACCAAAAAACGCTCAGTGTTTATCATGTTTGTGTTCTAATTTGGCAGGTATTTTTAGAGCGGATTAAAATAAATATTGTAGAGTATCTAAAAGCGTATCATTCATTCATTCATTGGACTAGGAAATGATCATCATTCATTGGACTAGGAAATGATCAT
>JAHDDN010000060.1:0-15037 GCA_020629335.1 Chitinophagales bacterium
TAAGTAAAAAAGACCTACAGTCAAAAGACAACTTAATTTTGTCCAAGCACTTAATCATTATTAAATTAAGCTTTTAATGGCAGTCAATCACGATAAAAACAAAGACGGCACTTATCAACCTGTATTGTCCAATATTACTGATTGGCCTATTTATAAAATTAGTCAGGATAAGGAAGATTTTATAAAGGAGCTCAATGCGGATACCCTTGCTAAATTGAATGCCAAGCATGATGATGAGCAAAAAATAGTTGAATTAATTGCCAAGACACTTTATTTAGAAAAAATACGAATTAGTACGAGTGTTTGGAAGACGGATGATATAGAGGAGGAAAAAGCTTTTTGGGGGAAGGTCAAAAAGGCGATGGTGAAGTCTTCCCTAAGAAAAGAGACGGAGAAGGATGAAGATGAGGGAGACAAGGATATTTTATATCAAATAATTGATCGTTACAATCGAGAGATTATTGGTGATTTTAAGCCATCTACTTATAAGTTAGCCAAGCGGCTTGCGCCTATTTGGTTTAGTCGTTTATTAAATACAGCAGCGAATACTCGTTTTAAACGCCTTTGGAGTAATCAGCATAAGATAGAAGATCGGATACGTATTTCAGGGCCGATTGAAAAAATAAGAGAGCTGTCTTTGAAAGGTACCATTCTGATCTTACCTACGCATTTCAGTAATTTAGATTCCATTTTGATTGGTTGGGTGATTCATTCATTAGGATTACCAGCAGTGATGTATGGAGCCGGTTTAAATCTATTTTCTAATCCTGTATTAGCCTATTATATGGGTCGATTAGGTGCTTATAAAATAGATCGTCGGAAGAAGAATGATATTTATATAGAGGTGCTTAAGAATTATTCTCGTTCTACTGTACAAAAGGGTTGTCATTCCTTATTTTTTCCAGGGGGAACACGATCTCGTTCGGGGCAAATAGAAAAGCGTTTGAAGTTAGGTTTATTAGGCACTACTTTGGAGGCACAGAAGGAGAATTGTAAAGCAGCAGAATCTGCTAAAGAGGTGAAAAAAATCTATGCGGTTCCTTTAGTTTTGGGTTATCATTTTGTGTTAGAAGCTTCCAATTTGATAGAAGATTATTTGAAGCGATCAGGTAAGGAGCGCTATTATGTAGACAAGACTCATTTTCCCAGTACTCGAAAATTTTCTGAGTTTATTTGGAAGTTCTTTGCGACTAAATCAGAAATTCAAATTTCATTAGGAGAGCCGATGGATCTATTTGGCAATGCTATTAATGATGAAGGAGAAAGTATTGACAGAGGAGGTAGGCCAATTGACATCAGGAATTACTTTGTCTCTAATGGAGAAATAACAGAAGACAGGCAAAGAGATGCTGAGTACACTCGACTTTTGGGAGAGGTAATTTCAGATCGTTTGTACAAAACCAATATGGTCTTGTCCAGTCATTTAATTGCCTATATTGCGTTCAAGATTTTGAGTAGAAAGCATAGACGTTTAGATTTATATGGTTTATTGAGATTGCCCTTAGAAGAAAGAGTCATCCCTTATGATACTTTTGTTACTTTTATAGAAAAAGCCAGAGATCAGCTAAAAGCTTGGAGTGAAGAAGGTAGGATTCAAGTGGCAGATCATATGCATGGAGATATTGAACGAATCATTAAGCATGGTATGATGAATATTGGGGTATATCACCCTAAGAAGCCGCTTTATATCAATAAAGAAGGAGATGTCACTAGTGAAGATATGAACTTACTATATTACTACCACAATCGCTTAGAAGGTTACGATCTTATTGATGCAATTATTGACTAAATAATCAAATGGAATACAAACAACCAATAGGGGTCATTGGTGCTGGTCGTTTCGGTACAACTATCGCCAATTTATTGGCGGAGAATAATGATGTATGGCTATATGCAAGAAGAAAGTCTGTGGTAGACTCGATTAATGAAACAGGTTTTAATAAAAGTCAAAAAATACATGAGAATGTAGAAGTCACAGACGATTTAAAAATGCTCGCTAAGCAATGTACTTTGATATTTCCTGTAGTACCTGCCAAAAGCTTTCTTACGATGATAAGGACATTGGCTCCTTATTTACGGCCAGATCATATTATGATACATGGCACGAAAGGCTTTAGTATTTTTCAAGGCGAAAATGAAGACTTAGAGAATATCAGTAGGAAGCAGATCAAAACCATGACAGAGCTGATGTTAGAAGAGACAGTCGTTTTACGGGTAGGCTGTCTCTCAGGTCCAAATTTGGCCTATGAAATTGCCAAAGGAGAGCCCGCTGCGACCGTTATCGCCAGTCGATTTGATGAAGTCATAGAATTAGGTAAAAAGGTGCTTAAAAGCGATCGTTTTAGGGTATATGGAAGCCATGATGTATTAGGAGTGGAATTGGCGGGAGTCTTAAAGAATGTTTTGGCGATTTCATCAGGTATGCTAACGGGATTAGGCTTTGGCGAAAATGCTAAAGCTATGATGATTACCCGAGGACTTAGGGAGATGGTTCAAATAGGTCAAGCGATGGGTTCGGATGGAAAAGCCTTCTTTGGTTTGGCGGGTATAGGCGATTTGATTGCGACTTGTTCCAGTAATTTAAGTCGAAATTTTACTGTAGGGAATCGTTTGGCAAAAGGGGAGGAGCTTAACGAAATCTTAGAAGATATGGAAGAAGTAGTGGAAGGGATTCAGACGACTAAGGTCGCCTTTGCCATCTCTAAGCACTTCAATTTACAAACTCCTATCATAGATTCAATACACAGCATACTTTTTCAGCAAAAAAGTATTGAAAAAAGTTTAGAAGAGCTGATGACACATTACCTTGATGTTGATGTAGATTATACATGGTAATTTAGGTCAACTGTTAAAAATCATGCCATATTGCAAATATGTTGTAACTTTTTTACTAAAAAGGGCGTAAGAGTAATATAGGTGTGAAATAGTAGTGTTAGTTAGCCAATCAGTTGTGGTAGCGTACGATCAAGTTAATCGTACGCTATTTTTTTGGGTAAAAATCGGCCAAACGTTGTTATAACATTATTTGGGCTTAAAATGTGGTTTTTTCCCACTTTAGGAGGCAAGTCTAGCTAAATTAGACTATATTCACACAAAATCTTTTTAGTCGAAAACGTAAGAAGTAGCTGAAGGTAAATAATTACCGCTTTCTGATCAGCTTAATTTTATGCTGAACAAGGCACTTTTTTGACGGAATAGCAGCGCTATTACTAAAAAAAGTAACGCAGTGCAGCGCAAAATTAAGCCATCAAAAAGGATGATTATTTATGTTTAGGTACTTATGTTCCCTATGGTACTTAGAAATTCTATAATAAGTCTCTTTTTGTTTCTGATATTTATCAGTACTTGTGGCCCCTACGATACTCCTCCTGAGCACGTAGAACCGCCTTCTTATAGCTATAGGTACCCATCTCCTAATGAGGAGTCAGGAGAAAGTCCAGTCAAGCCAATTTTCAAGTTTTTAGGCGATATTATTGATGAATTACTCGTCATCGTTCACCCCCCCTCCATAAGAGAAGGCTTTGGCCATAAATGGGACAAAGATGATCCTTATAATTATCCGAGTTATCGAGATTATAAAGAGAAGAAACGCTCGCGAGCACAAGCCTATAAAAGAGATAAATGGAGTCCGTGGTTACCAGATGCTCAAGAAGAGGAGTCTTATACCCCAAGGAGGAAATATAGAGTAAATCCAAAGCGAGATCGCTATATTGAGGATTATAGGTATTATGAAGAGGTGCCTAAAAGGCGGAGGCCTAGTCGTACTATAGAACCGCCATTAAAAACCCTTATTGTGAAGGATGATCATCCACTTAATTTTGAATCTCCTACTCCAAGTAGCACCAATACTGTTTTAGCCAAGGAAAACTTATCTTTAGATTATCATACGGATATGTTTATTGATGGAAAAACAGTTATTGATATCTCCATTTACAATAAGTCCGAATTTGATCCTATCGAAGAAATTTTGCTTGTTTTAAAAGGTAAGGAATGGACCAGCAAAAAGGACTATTGGAAAATCATGCGGATTCAAGAGCTGATTCCTCCTCAATCTAAATTCGATAAAACCATTGAAGTCAATCAAATGGTGCAAGGAATGGATTGTAAAATTGAAGAGGCGAAGTATTTTAATTGAAATTCTTTAACTTTAAAACTGATTAACCGAATAACTGGTAAACTGACAAACTGATTAATTGCTTTATCGGAATGGGCCAACATATAGGTGTCTACAGATTCTTTTTCGATCGACGATTTAACTAGTACACTAATTAACTAATACACCACCAATGAAAATAAGTCTTGTACAAGCAGATATACAATGGGAAGCCATAGCAGAAAATCTAAACCACTACGATCAATTACTAGAAGGCTTAGAAACAGAATTGGTCATTTTACCAGAGATGTTTCAGACAGGCTTTAGTATGAACGCTCCTCAATTTGCAGAAAAGATGGATGGTCGCACTATGAATTGGATGTTGGAGAAAGCGGTCCAATTAGACGCAGCCGTTGTTGGGAGTTTGATGATAGAGGAAGATGGCGAGTTTTTTAATCGCATGATATGGATGATGCCAGACGGCACTTATGGGAAGTATGATAAGCGTCATTTATTTAGAATGGCCAAGGAGCACCATGTGTATGGCCAAGGAGATGAAAGAATCATACTGAAATATAAAGACTTCCGTTTTTGTACGCAGATTTGTTATGATTTACGCTTTCCTGTTTGGAGTCGAAATGAAGATGATTATGACTGTTTGATTTATGTAGCTAATTGGCCAGCAGTGCGTGCTTATCCCTGGAAGCAATTATTGATTGCGCGTGCTATTGAGAATCTATCTTATGTCATAGGGGTGAATAGATGTGGCACTGATGGCAAGGGATTTGATTATAGCGGTGATAGTGCGTTGATTGATTTCAAGGGCCATAAGGTGGTGGAAGTCAGCGGAAAAGAGAAGGTTATCAGCAGTACTTTAGACTTAGCCGCTTTAGAACAATTCCGTAAAGATTTTCCTGCCATGATGGATGCGGATGATTTTGCGGTTTTGTGATTGAAAGATAGCCTCTGATAGCTGCTATAAAAAAAGGGTGACCACAATGGATCGCCTCTACATCAATAAAAACCATCCTAATTAACTAATCACTAATACACTATTTAACTAAATTTGGGGCTTCCGTCTGCGCTCACAGAGGCAAGTGCGCAGCACGGCCAACTATTCATCATTCATCATTTTGCATTCATCGTTGCAAGCAAAGCGCCGCCGTCGGGCTGTCCGTTCTCACTCAGCTATTCGGCAGCTACTCTGCTAAGTGCTGCTTGTCTGCCCTGCGGGCCAGCCATCGCATCACTAAGCGCCGTAAGCTCCCTCATCACGCTGAGTACCACTTCCATCCCTAAGCCAGGACTTAAAGTTGGAACGTTGTGAACGTTGGAATTTTTTAGCTGAAATAAGCTCTAAAAACGGTCTTCTTGAACGCTTTTAGTTATAATGGAAATATTCATCATTTATAATTCATCGTCCATCATTTATTTAATTATAAAAGCATCAAAACAACGGAAATATACTTGCTTATAAGCGACAATGATCTCGAAAACATTGTTAGTCCTTTGGTTACCCAAAATATTTAACATATCTTTCGAGTGCATGACATATTAGGTGTATAGTGATTTCAGGGATTGCAGAACCTGATCTTACAGAATTAGGTTTCACCTGATTTGTCACGCACTCATATCTTTCTCAAAATATAGCTCAAAAGGGGATAAGGAACAATAGGCCAATTTGACTAGACCAATTGCAAAAAAAAAACAATTGAATAAATGAAAAAAAATGAATTAAGGGAATTTCAAGTTGAATTTGAAAAAATCAGAACAGATTTCAGTTCAGAGTTTAAGGTTATAAATAAATTGCGAAAAAGGTTCATAACTGATTATCCAATAAAAGAAATTGAAAAATTAACGAAAGACGAATATGTTACAGGAAAGGGTAATTCAACATTTTGTAATAGGATAGAAAATGAATTGAATGATTGGGGAAATATTCATGGCAGTACAGCAGGGAAATTTGGTTTGTATTTTGGGAAATATGGGGATGATAAAACACGAAAATATCGAATTGGACGAAAAGAATATGGAACTGATGAAGATAAAGCGCTTAAAAAAATCCTTTCCGCAATTGTTGAACTTTTAGAAAATAAAGATGATTTTGAGATTTTAAAAAAAAATCCAATTTCAGCAATGTTTAAAGGTAAAATATTATCTGTTTATTATCCAAATGATTTCTTAAATATTTTTTCTGAAAAGCATCTAAATTATTTCATAAATTTTCTCGGATTAGATAATGACTCAAAATCTGAATTAGATAAACAAGCATTGTTGCTTAACTATAAAATGAGTGATAAAGTTATGAAGAATTGGAGTGTTTATGAATTTAGTAAGTTTTTGTATTCCTCGTTTGGGAATCCTAATGATGAAATAAAGATAGAGAATATTTCAGAGGAACTTAAAGTGTTTAAGCTAAAAGATTTTCCACCAATTGAGAGTTTGAAATTTGACTTTGTAGATTTACAAACTAATGAATTCTCTAAGCCAAAAGAAATACAAGGTAGTCAAGAAACTAAAGTTGATTATTCAAATCGATCGAAAAATTTCAAACGAATAGGAGATAGAGGTGAACAAATTGTTTTAAGAGCAGAAAAAAAATATTTAAAGGAAAATGGAAGAGAAGATTTAGTAGGATTAGTTGATCAAATTTCTGAAAGAGATGATAGTGTAGGATATGATATTTTATCGTTTGAGCTAGATGGTCGAGAAAAATTTATAGAAGTTAAATCAACTTTAAAAAAAATAGGGAAAAGCAATATCTATCTTTCAGCTAATGAATTGCAAGTTGCAAAAAATAAAGAGAATTACTATTTCTATATAATTTATGATGTAGGTAGTAAACGACCTAAAATTTGGAAAGTAAGAAGTTTGGACTTATTAAATGATAAAAATATAGTAAAAAAACCAATTTTATATAAACTAAATATAAGTGCTAATATAACGGAATAAAACAAGGAATAGTAGTCAATTTAAATATTTGAACCTTTTCAAGAAAAGAATAATGATAGAAAATAATCTTAGACCATATACAATTAGACTCTTCGTACCTGATGGGAATCCAAATTCATTTAAAATTATAGACAAAATGAATTGGACAGGTATAGGCCTAGAAGTTTCGAGAGATTCTTGGGAAAGACATCGTAAAAGAAAGGAATTTGAACAAGCGGGTGTTTACATACTTATCGGAAGCGATGAAGAATCTGAATTACCAATACTTTATATTGGTCAAGGTGATGGAGTTAAGGGAAGAATAGACTCGCATTTCAAGAAAAAGATGTTTTGGGATAAATTATTAGTATTTGTTTCAAGCAATGGTGGTTTAAATCGAGGACATATAACATGGCTTGAATGGGCTTTAATTAAAAGATCAACTGAAATTGGAAGATGCAAACTTGATAATAACACATCTCCAAACGAACCTGTTCTAACAGAATACGAAAAAGCTGATACTACAGAATTTCTTAATGAGATACTTAGCGTCCTTCCAATTGTAGATATAAAAGTATTCGATAAAGCTAAAAAAATAGAAGTTAATCAAAAAGCCATTCAAAAAACATCATCTCAGAATACAGTTATTGTCCCGGCAAATGAAGAAGGTTTTAAAAATGTATTTTTAGGAGAGAATTGTTGGCATGCCATTAGAATAGGAGGAGGGAAATTAAATGAAATTAAATACATAGCAGCATATCAAACAGCTCCTATTTCTGCCATCACTTATTATGCAGAAGTTGATTCAATTGAAGCTTATGGAGATGGTGGTAAGTATAAATTAAACTTTAAAAATAAAGCAATTAAAATTAATCCAATCAAATTAGGAGATGCTAAACCAGGCAGTCTACAGGGACCGAGATATGCAAACTTAGAGGAAATGTTAAAGGTGAAAACTATCAAGGATTTGTTTGAAAAAGATAATGAAGAGTGAAAATTCATCCTACAGGTTGGAGCACAATTTTTGAATATCAATGATTTAAATAATGTAAGAATGTTTAATTAAAATGGAAAAATTTTTAAAACTAAAATTAGAAGAGCTAATTTCAACTAAACTTTGAAGATTAAACCCTAAAGACCATGAACAAAAAAATATCAAGACAAATAAATGATCAGGTCAAATACGGATTACATACAATTGATACAGAACGAACAGTTGAAATGAATTTGTTGGACTTTCTTTATACCTACAAAGCCGTTTCAGAATTTAAAAGGTTCTTTCACCAACCGATGCATTATCCTACTTTGATTGGCGTACGCTTATTTATGGGAAATGCATTAGCCGGTGGATATTCTATCTTGAATGAATTAACATTGGAAACTCTGGATAAATACTTACCTGAGGATATAGTGGAAAAGATTGAGAATGGAGATAGTTTAACTCCTCCGAATTTCCCCTTTTATTATAATTTGAAAAGGAAGGATAAATTTCAACTAAGTGCTACAGATAGTACAGAACCATCTGCATTCGAATTGATCAAGGAGATGGGCTTTGAAATTACGAAAGAAGGAGATCTTTGGATTGCAGAGAATTATAATGCTCGTTTTAGTGGGGGAAGTCCTTTGGAATTGTTGGGGTTAATTAGTTTGTATCAGGCAAAGGGAGATGACTGGCAAGTATCTGATGATAAGCTTGATGAATTTGCAAAACTAACCCAATAATAATTTAAGGTGCAGCTATCCCAAAGAAAAGCTTGATTTCTATTGTTTTAATTACCATCTTTGATGTAGGAAGCGTTAAAAAACAATAAGATGGCAAAATTACAAAACATATATCCTGGCGAAGTGCTATTAGAGGAGTTTTTAAAACCAATGGAAATTACAGCTTATAGAATATCGAAAGATATAGACGTTCCTTAAACTCGGATCAGTCAAATTATTCAAGGGAAGCGTAGAATTACACCAGATACTGCTTTGCGATTAAGTGCTTATTTAGGAACAAGTGCAAAGTTTTGGTTAGGTTTGCAGTTAGATTATGACTTAGAACATTACAAGGAATTATTATCAGAAGAATTAAAAAAGATAAAATTAAAGAATACGGCTGCCTAAGATTGTGTTAATCAACAGCTTAAAAAACATCCCCCTATGAAAAACGATTTACGTAAATTATCTACTATGAAGATGAGGAAGAAGAGTTGACGACTGCTGGTGGTGAAATTCTGGATGAGGAATTCTGCAATTCACAAAATACCCTTAGTGGTGCTGAAGTGATGGGCCAAGGTATCCAAAACATATACTAAGAAATGTAGGAAAATAATCTGATCTTATCCTAAGTTAACAAAAAGCAACTAGCTGATTTCTTCATGAACGGACAAAGTAATGACTTGTTTAAAATAGGAAAGATCAAGTATGAAAGTTTTACCGCCAGGTCAAAAAGAGTCTGATATTTTCCCACGATTTGGACTCCCACAATATGCCAATCGCTTTCCTAAAGATATAGACAATATCAAGATTTCCATAGGAGGAGATTTAGATGAATTTGAAGTGTCTACAGAACTAACTTCCCTCCCAAGAACCGATCAACTTTCAGATTTTCATTGTGTCACGACCTGGAGTAAATTGAATCTCAATTGGAGTGGATATAGGTTTATTGATTTTTACAATGAATTAATCTTACCTAAATTATCGCAAGATATAAGCTTCGTTATTTTGAAGGCACAAGATGGATACAAAACCAGTTTGCCGCTTCAAGATTTATTGCAAGCCAACGTCTTAATCGCTGATCAATTGGATAATGAGCCACTTAACATAGAGCACGGAGCACCGATTAGGATAGTCGCCCCAGATCATTATGGATACAAAAATTTAAAGCATCTCAAACGCATAGAGTTTTATGCTAAAGAGCAAAAAGTAAAACAAGGATATCTAAGCTTCATGGATCATCCAAGGGCAAGAGTCAATTATGAAGAAAGAGCCAGTACAGGGCCCAAGATTTTGTTTAGGTACTTATACAAATTAAGTATTAAAAATACCATTAAAGACTTTGAAAAGGCAACGGCTAAGTATAGAGCTAAATTGGAAAAGAATAGTTAAAATGAAGTAGAACTGGATCGACTTCACAAATCTCAATACCCAAAAATGCGTGAGGGATGGAAGCGGTATGTGGCGTCGTGAACCGACTTACGCAGCTTAGGTACGCGCAGGCTGGCTTTAGCAGACAAGCGGACCTTAGCGTAGTAGGAGGTGAACAGCCACATAAGAGCGTACAGCCCGACCCTTTCTTATTTTTTCATGCTTGGGCGCACACATAGGTGCGCCCCTACTTGTGCATGAAAAAATAAGAAAGGGGCACGCCCTAAAAATCAAAAATATTTGCTAAATTGTTCGGCGTTTCCCAACCCTTTGATAATAATACTCGTTTTAAAGAAACAGCTAATACGTAAATTTAAAGAAAGATGAAAAACTCTTATAAGCCTATCAAAGTACTCCAAATTACAGTATGCCTCCTATTGTTAATGCATGAGCTCCATGCGCAATATGATAGTGGAACAGTTATTCACTCGGATACAGGAAGTAGCACCTTTGTTTCGGTTTTGAAGAATTATATTATTGCGGATTTTGATGGTGACAATTTTCAGGATGTGCTCCTTGTTAAGGACAGTGCGCCTAATCAATTGACTTGGTTTAAAGGAGATGGGAATGGAGCGTTTATAGAACAAAATATCACTGCTAATATTGATATGGCTGATGAAGAAAATGATATCTTTTATGAAGATATGAATGCAGATGGTAATAAGGATATTCTCTTGCAGGATAGTGGTACTGGGTTCAAAATATATTTTAGTGATGGGACGGGAGCTATTTCTTCTCAAACGGATAATACCGTTTCGAGTATTAGTCCTGATGAAATTGGTTTGAAAACAGTAGCAGATATTGATGGGGATAGTGATATGGATGTTTTGTTGTGGAGCGAAGTAGATTATGTGCGTCATCCGATTATTGGATTTAATGATGGTAATGGCAATTTTTCAACTTATGAATACCTGGAAAATGAGGATGCGCCAATTTATAATCTGATAGAGGTCGGCGATATGGATGGAGATGGAGATTTAGATGTTTTTTGTAGTGGTAATGACGCAACAGGATGGGCAGGAGGAGAGGGGCCACAGATTTATCTTGAACCTTTTGTTCGTTGGTATGAGAATTTAGGAGGAGGTAGTTTTGCTCCAAAGCAGGATATTTCACTCCCTATAATAGAAGAAATCCTTCCTGATTTTACCCATATTAAAAGTAATGATATTGACAATGATGGGAATGACGAGCTACTGATAGAATATGCAATTAGGGACGAGTGTGAAAGCGATCTTCATCAAGCAGGTTGTGTTTATTTTTATCTCTTTCATGTATTGGATTATGAGGAGGAAACAATGAGTTTTGTACCAAAAGAAGAATACAATTCATGGCTTCACGGATATACGATGAATCAAAATATTTTTACCCACGAACAATTTTATACAGAGGCTTTCCTTTTGCAGTTTGGGGATAATGATGGAGATGGAAATTCGGATATTTTATCCATCAATGTGCCGCAAGCTCGTCTTCAATGGTTTTATGGGGATGGAGAAGGCGGATTTGATAATCCCGCAATAGTTAATTCTAATAGCGAATACAGTAGTATTAGACCAAGTTTAAGAGTTGCCGATATTGATAATGATCAAGACTTGGATATTTTTGTTCTAATTAATACCCCTACTTCAAGTACACTTACAGTGTATAAAAATTTAGCTCCTGTTGGAATAAAAAATCTTATATCAGCTAATGAAAAAATTGCTTTAGTTCCGAATCCTACTGCAGCTGATAGTTATGTCGAAATTTCTTTGCCGAGTAGTGAATGGGATCGAGCTCTTTCTTATACGATTAGAAATGCTATAGAAAAAACCGTTTTGACAGGAATAGTTGATGATGGGAAAGTATTCATTAGTAGCTTATCAGCGGGAATCTACTTTGTAGAAATCACAGCTGAGCAAGAGAGATATATTGGGAAATTGGTGGTCAAGTAGTTTGCGATCCAAGTATGCAATAAAAAGGATCGGCCTTAGCGTTTTTTGGCGTTAAAAGGACTAAACAGGCACAAGTGAAAAACACTTGCGCTATAAGAGTTTGTTTTACAAATAAGAGATATGAAGAATCTTTTACCAATCATAATAGCGATAGCTTTAACAGCATTCCCACTCTCAAGCAATGCCCAAGTTCTCATTAATGAGTTCTTAGCATCCAATACTATTTTCAATGTGGATGAAGAAGATTACTATAACTACAATGATTGGATAGAAATTTTCAATTCGGGAACTACTGCAATTGATATAAGTCTTTATGGCTTGACCGATGATTTAAATGAACCTCATAAATGGACTTTCCCAGCAGGTACCATCATAGCCGCAAACGATTATTTATTGGTTTGGGCAGATGGAAAAAACAAAATACCGGGAGACACCGATTCTTTGATACTCACTTCTACTGTTATTTTTGAAGTGGAAGATTATCATACCAATTTTAAGCTTAGTGCTCAAGGGGAGGAAATAGGGCTTTTTGATATGGATGGTGAACAAGTAGATGCCATTACCTATGGAAAACAATTGGGTAATACTTCCTATGGCAGAGTCATGAGTTCGCCCACACAATGGGCTTATTATGGAACGCCTACTCCTGAGGCAGCCAATAATACGATCGAAGCTGCCTCCGTCATTATTTCTGAAGCGGTTGATCATTCTCCGAACGGAGGCGTTTTTTCAGCTTCTTTATCTGTTCAATTATCCACTTTGGACACGGATGCTGACATTAGGTATACTTTAGACGGCTCCGTACCCGATGAAAATGCTAGTTTATATTCAAGCCCTATCAATATCAATTCATCTACTGTTATTCGCTCTCGTACTTTTGCTTCGGGGGAAATTGCAGGGCCTATTAATACGCAATCCTATATTATTCAAGATGACTTAAACCTGCCCACTGTCTCTATTTCAACAACAGATGAGGATTTGTGGAATTTAAAATATGGCATTTATCAAAACAGCTATAAGAATAGAGAAATTCCCGCAAGCATTGAAATGTTTGATATGAATGGCGAGAAACTTTTTGGGGAATATACAGGAGTAGAACTTTTTGGCTCCAATATTTTTAATGCACAACAAAAACCATTTGACCTATCTTTCAAAGGTAAATATGGTAATGATGTTTTATCTTATCCAGTATTTGAAGAGAGAGGTGAAATAAGCTACAAAAATTTTGTCTTGCGAAATGGTGGTAATGATAACGGTCTTACTTTTTTTAGGGATGCCTTAGTGATGTCTATTATCAAAAAGAATCAGCTTAATTTAGACTATCAGGGATTTGAACCTGTTGTCGCTTACCTTAATGGGTCTTACTGGGGAATTTATAATTTAAGAGAGAAGTTAAACGAACGATATGTTTCCTATTTGCATGATGTTCCTCCAAATAAGATTGACATTTTGGAAGATAATGCTCAGTTGAATCATGGAACAGATGATGATTATAAAGCCTTAATCACCTTTATTGAAAATAATGATTTGTCTATTTCTGACAATTATCAATATGTCCTTTCTCAAATAGACATAGATTCTTACCTCGATTATAAAATCTTAAAAATATTTATTGGCTATTGGGTAGATTTAGTCAATCTCAAATATTGGAAACGCCACGATGATGGAAAATGGCGATATATGGCTTTTGACTTGGAGCACTCTTTTGCAGAATTAACAGGTGACTCTTGTCAGGTAAATACCCTTCAAAAAGTTTCGACTAATTCAACTGACTTACCCGAATGGTCAACGCTGTTTTTTAGAAAATTGTTGGAGAACGAATCATTTAAAAATGAGTTCGTTCAACGTTTTTTAGGGTATCTGCAAACGGCATTTACAACAGAATCTATCCTTGCCATTATCAATGAATTAGAGGCGAAATACCTTTTGGAAATGCCTGCCCATATTAGCAAGTGGAGTTATGATCCAACAGCCATTCAATCTTTTAGTCAATGGGAAAACAGGGTGCAACAATTAAAGGACTTTGCCGAGTGCCGTCCTTCAGCCGTTTATCAGCACCTATTGGAATTTGTCGATGAAATAGAAACCATCAATCTTAGTGTACAAGTCCCTTCCTCAGATACAGCAAGCATTTTTATCAATGAGGTGAAATTGCCTGAAGGCCTTTTTACAGGCACTTATATTAAAAATCAGGAAACGAGAATGGTGGCATTACCCAATATTGGCTATGCATTTGAAAATTGGAATGATGGCAATATGAATGATACTCTTATTTACACGACTGAGCAGGACTCTTTGTTTATTCCCTCTTTTGAAGAAGAAATACTTTCAATTTTGCCTGATACTATTTTTTCAGATACCACTTTATCACCTTCCAATAGTCCTTATTATCTAGTAAAAGATATTGTTGTTGATTCCTTTGCTACGCTCACTATCGAGAGCAATGTAGAATTGATTATTTCTTCTAATGCTAATGTCATAGTATATGGTGCTTTGGTCACTCAAGGAGAAGAAGGCAATGAAGTTGTTTTTCGACTAAATGAAAATGTGCCTTGTCCAGTTGCTTCAAAGTGGGGTGCTATTATTGTCAAAAATGCCACAGGGACAAGTCAGCTCTCTCATACCAAATTGGAATCCTCCTCTTATGGAAGCAATAGATATAAGGAGAAAGCTTCCATCAACGCATTTAATTCAACAGTGATACTCAATCATGTTGAGATATTAGATGCCGTTCAACCCTTTTATAGTGAATATGGGGATATCACCATTAGCGACTGTACATTAAAAACAGAATTGACGGGAGATTTGATTAATATAAAGTACGCTGACAATGCCCTTGTTGAAAATTGTAACTTGACAGGAAATGATTCTGAGGATACGGATGCGATAGATTATGATGGCATCGCTAACGGGATTATTAGAAACAATAAAATTGAAAACTTTTTTGGTTTTA
>JAHDDN010000060.1:15137-18793 GCA_020629335.1 Chitinophagales bacterium
GGCATCGCTAACGGGATTATTAGAAACAATAAAATTGAAAACTTTTTTGGTTTTAATAGTGATGGCATAGATTTAGGAGAAGGTTCCAGCGATATTTTAATTGAAGGCAACTCAATCATAAATTGTTCTGACAAAGGTATTTCTGTCGGGCAGGCATCTACCGCTTTGGTTTCCCAAAATATAATCATCGGATGTAGTCAAGGCTTAGGTATAAAAGATATGGGTTCTTCCGCCGAATTAGACCACAATACTTTATTTGGAAATACTTATGGAATTGCAGTATTTGAAAAAAATGCTGGAGATGGTGGTGGCCATGCTAATGTGAACAATACCATTATTTCCAAATCTGATGAGGCTGCTTTATTTGCAGATGATTTATCAATTGCTAGCATCAGTTATAGCCTTTCTGATACCGATGAGTTAGAAGATAATAACAATCTTTTTGCCAATCCCGAATTTGTGAATGCAGCTATTTTGAATTTGGAATTAAGCCCCAGCTCACCTTGTATAGATGCAGGAGATCCGAATAGCCCTCTTGATCCTGATGGTTCAATTACCGATATAGGAGCCTTATTTACGTTTCAGCCTACAACAGTAAGTGATATAATTATTAATGAAATCAATTACAATTCAGGTGATTCTTGCTCCGTAGCGGATTGGGTGGAATTGTATAATAAAAATGCCAGCTCCTCCATTGATGTCTCAGGTTGGACTTTGAAAAGTGGTGTTGGAAGTTTTAAAATTCCCGATAATATGATAATTCAAGCAAACAGCTTCTTGGTACTTTGTCAGGATACTATGAATTTCCAAATGCATCATCCAAGTATCCCAGCAATCGGCAATTTTAGTTTTGGCTTGAACAATGGTGGAGCAGAATTAAAGCTATTAGACAAAGACGATTTGATTGTGAATATTGTCATATACGATGACACCTTCCCTTGGCCTGTAGGGGCAGATGGCTATTGCAATACATTAGAATTATACGATGCTCATTTGGATAACTCCTTGCCTTTTAGTTGGCATAGCAGTTTTATGAATAATGGTACGCCTGGAGCAAGCAATAGTATTCAGTCGCCGATTTCTGATCTTCACATCAATGAATTGATGGCAAAAAATGATGATGTCATTAGTGATGAAGCAGGTGAATTTGATGATTGGATAGAATTATATAATGGAGGCACGAGCGCAGTAAATTTTGGTGGACTATTTTTGACGGATAATTTCAACAGAAAACTAAAGTGGCGTATTCCAAGAACCAATACGGAAGAGACCATATTAGAAGCAGGAGAGTATAAGTTATTATGGATGGACGACGATATGAAACAAGGCCTACTTCACTCTAATTTTAAATTAAGTGCATCGGGTGAAGAATTGGCTCTTGTCCAATTTAATTTAACGGATACCATTTTCCTTGATTCTGTTTCTTTCGGAGTTCAAACGAATACCTCTACTTATGGACAATATGAAGACGGAATGGGAAATTGGCAGTATATGAAACCGACTCCTAAAACGACTAATGAATTGTTCAATACTAATACAGCTGATATTGGCCAAATAATCAATTCAATAAAAGTTTTCCCAAATCCAACTTCAACGCTTCTGAAGCTGAGCATAAGCCCCGAAATTAGTATGTCAAGAATCGATATTATCAATACCAATGGGCAATTAATCAATTCGATAAACGATATTCAAAATCATAGGCAAGGAATTGATATTTCAAAGCTACAAAGTGGGGCCTATTTTTTGAAAGTACACACAGAGCATGGTTTTTTGCTTAGCAAATTTATTGTTGAATAAAGAACTCATTTTAAAGAAACAGTTATAAGCCAAAAAAATGAAAAACCCTAATAAGCATATCAAACTAATCCTAATTACATTAAGTCTGCTATTATCAATGCCTTGCCTCCAAGCACAATATGATAGCGGAACGACCATTTACTCAGAGACAGGAAATAATACGCTTGTTTCAGTGTTAAAAAACTATACTATCGGAGATTTCGATGGTGATAACTTAGCAGATGTTATCCTTGTTAAAGATAGTACGGCTACTATTCCTAACCAATTGACTTGGTTCAAAGGAAATAGCAATGGTGAATTTACAGAGCAAAACAGTATTTCCAATATCGATAATGCTTATCCAGAAAATGCTATTTTTTACGAAGATATCAATGCCGACGGAAATAAAGATATTATCCTACAAGATAGTTACACTAGCTTTAAAATATACTTTAGTGATGGGGGAGGAGGCATTTCTTCCCAAAGCGAAAATACATTCTCAATTAGCAATCTAAATGAGATTAGCCTGAAATCAATAGCAGATATGGATGGAGATAATGATATGGATATTTTAATGTGGGCCAGCTTAGATTATATACTTTTTCCAATGATTGCTTATAATGACGGAAGTGGAAATTTTTCAATTGATGAATATCTGGAAGAGGAGGGCGAGCCAATTTATAATGTGATAGAAACAGGAGATATAGATGGCGATGGAGATTTAGATGTTTTTTGTAGTGGTAACAATCAAATAGGATCAGCAGGAGGGTTTGGGCCTACAATATATCTTCAGCCATTTGTTCGTTGGTATGAGAACTTAGGAGGCGGAAACTTTGCTGCAAAACAAGAAATGACACTCCCAATTATAGAGGATCTTTCTCCTGATTTTTCTCATTTGAAAGTTAATGATATTGATAATGACGGTAATGACGAACTACTGATAGAATACGCCATTTTAGAGGAGTGTGAAGAAGATCTTCATCAAATTGGCTGTGTTTATTTTTATCGCTTCCATATACTTGATTATGATCAGGAAGAAATGAGCTTTGTTCCAAAAGAGGAATACAATTCTTGGTTACATGGCTACACTATCCCACAAAATGTTTATTCTCATAAACAATTTTATACAGAAGCATTCCTTTTACAGTTTGGAGATAATAACGGAGATGGCAATTCAGATGTATTATCCATCAATGTACCCCAAGCTCGTCTTCAATGGTTTTATGGCGATGGCGAAGGCGGATTTGATGATCCCGAAATAGTCCATTCCAATAATCAATACAGCAGCTTCAAACCAGATTTAAGAGTCGCTGATATTAACAATGACCAAGACTTGGACATTTTTGTTCTAATAAATACCCCAACATCAAGTACACTCACGGTATATAAAAATTTAGCTCCAGTTGGAGTAAAAAATATTATAGCTGAAAAAGAAAAGATTGCCTTAGTTCCAAATCCCACTTCATCCAACACTTATGTAGCACTCAATTTGCCAAGCATTGAGAGGCCACAAAACCTTCCCTATAGCATAAGAAATACAAGCGGCCAAACAGTAAGTACAGGAATAAGTGATAATGGAAAATTATTCATCAATAAATTATCCCAAGGAATCTACTTCATAGAAATAACAACAAAAGAAAAAAGATATATCGGAAAATTGGTGATCAATAATTAGCAAATCCCCGTAGAGACCTTGCACCGCAACGTCTAATCACAGCACAAGCCAAAATATTCATCGTTCATAATTTATCATTCATCATTAATTTTGGGGCTTCCCATGCGCCTCGTTGGGCGAAGTGCGCAGCACAAGCCAAAATATTATGCATTCATCATTATGCATTCATCATTCGCCGAAGGCGCATGGTCGGGCTGTCCGTTCT
>JAHDDN010000566.1 GCA_020629335.1 Chitinophagales bacterium
GATGATGTTAAGGATAAGATTACGGATAAGGTGGAGGATGTGAAGGATAAGATTAATGACAAAGTTGAGGATGTCACAGATAAATTGACAGGTAAGTATCAAAAACAGTCAGGTGATCCTGTTTATGATGATCCAGAAAAACAGAAGAAAGTAGATGCCGCAATATTTAAAATTCGTCAAGAAAAAGATAAACAATTAGAAGACAACAAAATTAGTGAAGAAGGAGCGAAAAATGTAGTCACAAAAGTTAAGAGTTCTAAAGAAGGAGAAGTATTATCACTATTAGAAGTAAAAGAAAGTGACGATAAAACTCGATGGGATTTTATTGCTGCTGCAAGTCCTCCATTTGGTGTTGAAGGAGGAGTAAAATCAGATATTTTCCCAGCAGCCTATGAAGATGCAAATGGTAATATACATTACGTAGATAGTAAAGAAACCCTAGAAGCCTTAGAACAAAAATTTGGAAAATTAAAATTCCATAGTTTTTATCTATCAGAAGTTGTTATTGAAGCTGAAGCTGGAGGAAAAAGCTCTCTTTCAAAAGGAAATTATCTTGTTAAAGATGGGGATACTTTAGAATCTATTATTGAGAACGAATATGCAGATTATCCTTATAAAACAGGTAATGATAGAAGGCATATCGCTCAAGCTATTTCTGTTATTAATGAAGGAAATCCAGCAATTTATTACCAACCAGATGATAAAAAACCTTGGTCAGATTGGTTTAAGGACATTTTTGACGGTGATATGAAAGAAGTTCGAGAAATCTATCGTACTATTGCATTAAGGGCAGGTGGGAAAATCAAATTACCAAACCCTGCTTATATTGATGTTTTACGAGAGGAAGGCAAGGTTAGTGAACGATCAGATTGGAAAAATGAATCGATAGAAATTGGACAGTCCATAGTAGGTTTTAAAATGGGTTACAATGAAGGTATTTACAATGCTGCTGTTGGTGCTCTAGAAGGAATTATAGACTTAGTATACAGTATTTTCTCTGGTCAAATATTCACTTTTATCGCTAAACTTTATAAGGAAGTAGTTAAGATTATAGAAAAAGGTAAATTACTTAGTGCCTTAAGTAAACTGGCTACCGAGTTTGGCAATATGCTTAAGGAAGTGGGTTCAGATATTCTTGCTATTTGGAGTGTTCCTAATCCTTATCAAAAATGGAATCATGTTGGTCTTTTAGCTGGGATTATTAGTTTTGAAGTTGTATATGCAATTGGAACTTCAGGTTATGGGACAGCAATAAAAGCTGCAAGTTGGTTTGGTAAAATAGCCAAGCACTTTACATTTTTCTCTAAACTATTAAAACAGGCTGCTAGTAAAATTCCAACAGCAATCTATAAGAAGATCAAAGAGTTCTTTGGAAAAGATAAAAGTAAGGACAAGGATAAAGACAACAAGAACGACAAAGACAAGGATAAAAACAACAAGAACGACAAAAACAAGGATAAAGACAACAAGAACGACAAAGACAAGGATAAAGACAACAAGAACGACAAAGACAAGGATAAAGATAAGGACAAGGACAAGGACAAGAATGATCCTTTTTCTCTTAGCTTTATTAAAGACCCTAAACAAATTTGGGGTAAAACAAAAGACGATCTAGAAGCCATTCTCTTGAAACAAGGATGGGAAACTAAATCATATACTGGAACATCAACAGCTTTTGAATATATTAAACATACTAAAGGAGGCAAGTTTTCAGTTGTTGTGAATTATGGAGGGGGAAGACATACTCATAGTATGGGGAAAAATGTTTTCGATAAACCTTTTTATTATAAAATACAACGACCTCCTCATAAAAAAGTAAAAGTCGTTGATAAAAATACTTATCCTTTAGATGAAATGGCTAAAGAAAGTAAATCTATGTTTATTGACGGACCGACAGGTCAAATTCTGAAACAATGATAAATAAAATCTCCTTAGAAGAAGAAATAATACCTAGTAAAGGATTATCAAATATATCACTAGGATTACATTCACAAAAAATTCTTCATTTAATACAAGCAGAATCATATACTGATGTAGCTGTTAAAGCTCATAAGTATAGATTATATGAATATATTATTCGTGATAGCCTTAGTTTATCAATTGATATTTATTCAGGTCAGTTAGTTCGTATTGATCTGTATAACCAATTTAAAGGTAAATATCAATCTATTGGAATAGGTAATACAATTAAAGAGTTAAAAGATGTTGTGGAAAGTATTTACTTCGATGAACATTATATATTAGTTGGAGAAAATATGGATTTGATTGTACTTACAGATTATGAAGATGATATAGATTCGTTAGAAGAAGTTGAAGATTATAAGATTACATCTTTTACACTTGAATTAAAAGGCTGGAGGAATTGAAAATAAAATAACCCATAAAAACCATAGTACGGAGTATGCCCAACTTTATACGAATGATGAAATGCTACTTTTAACGAAAAAAAGTTATAAAAATAGCATTAGTCCTGTACTTGATGGGTTATATTGGTTAAATTATTTGGGTTCTAAACATTTACAAGAGTTTGATATTACCAAACTTGAGAATTTAGAAGTCTATAGGAAAGAATGGCTACATGATAATACTTCACTATTTATCCAATGTACCTCATCTATTGAGCAATTTTTAGAGCCTAATTCATTAGATATGGCTAAAAAGAGTACTAAAGTATTGAAAAAGGCTTTAAAAAAAGGTTCCTTATGGAGATAAGCTTTGCAAAATAGACCTATCCCAACTCATTTTTAATTTGAAAAAACGAAGAAAAATGTTCATTTATGACACCTCTTTTTCTTCGTTTCAACATTTTTTAAATGGTTATTTTACAGCACTTCAAGCACATTTAGCTATTGATATTTCGCAAGAAATTCAAGAGTGGCTTTGGAAAAAAGAGGGCAAACACTTTAGTCTGCAATGGATGCAGTATATTTTATTGGAAAAGGCTGAAGAAGATTAAGTCAAAGCCATTGAGCTAGTATTGAAAACACTTGAAGCCTATTCATTAGAAATACAA
>JAHDDN010000567.1 GCA_020629335.1 Chitinophagales bacterium
GGCCAGCCATCACATCACTAAGCGCCGTAAGTCGCAGCATGGCCGCCACATACCACTACCATCCCTAAGCCGAAAATAACAATGAATAATGAACGGAATAACAATGAAATAAACGCTTATTTTTAGAAAACAAACTATCTTTGTCTTATAAAAAAAATCACATTATTCATCATGAAGCATATTATAACATTACTTTCCATACTACTTCTTAGTGGCATTTTACAGGCACAAGACTTCAACAGTGCCAAACTTGATAGTTTTCTAAATTTGCTAGAAAGCAAAAAAAAAGGAATGGGGAGCCTTACTATCTCCAAAAACGGCCAAGAAATCTATCAAAAAGCTTTTGGTTCTATTGATATAGAAAATAATATACCCGCTAATGACTCTACCAAATACCGTATAGGCTCTATCACTAAGACCTTTACTGCCACTATTATCATGCAAATGGTGGAAGAAAAAAAGCTGAGTTTAGATACACGCCTCTCTAAATACTATCCAAGTATTCCTTTGGCGGAAGATATTAGCATAGAACATCTATTAAGACATAGCAGCGGAATATATAGCATCACTGATGCACCTGACTATTTAGAATGGGCCGAAAAAGCACATACCCCAGATCAGCTAATCGAAAAAATCACTAAGGGCAAAAGAACTTTTGACCCTGGAGAATATGCTAAATACTCTAACAGTAATTATATCTTACTCTCACTCATAGCTGAAAAAATTGATGGCAAAAGCTTTGCTGATATTCTCCAAGCTCGTATTTGCCAACCTTTAAAGTTAAATAACACTTATTTCGGAGGGCCTATCAACACTGATAATAATGAAGCGCTATCTTATCTAACATATAACGAATGGGAATTAGCCAGCGAGACAGACTTGAGTATTCCATTAGGCGCTGGAGCTATCGTTTCTACCCCAAGAGATCTCAATCATTTTTTTAATCAACTATTTACTGGAGAAATGGTATCTACTAGTTCTTTAGAGGCAATGCAAACGATGGTTAGAGATCATGGAATTGGACTGTTTGAGTTTCCTTTTGGAGAAAAAAAATTCTTAGGCCATAATGGTGCTATTGATGGTTTTCAATCTAACTCTGCTTACTACAAAACAGACAGCTTATGTGTCTCCTATATTTCTAATGGATTATCCATACCTTTTAACGATGTTTTAATTGGTGTTTTAAGTATCTATTATGACCAAGAATACCCACTACCCACATTTGAAATTCTTTATGAAGTAGACGAAAATGATATACCTTCTTACTTAGGAACTTACAAAGCTGAATCTCTACCGCTTACTATTATCATTACTAATAAAGGCAAAATCTTAATCGCAGAAATAGCAGGCCAACCTTCTTTTGGGTTAGAGGCGATTGATAAACATCTATTCGCATTTGATAGAGCTAAGCTAAAAATTCAGTTTAAACCTGAGGAAAATCAAATGACCTTAATGCAAGACAAAGGAATATTTACCTTGACTAAGGAATAATAAAATGTTTATAGGGGACGATTCTTAATAGGAATAGACCATTAAGCCTGCTTTTACGTTATATGGTTGTAAACCCAAAAGAGGTAAAATGAAGTATTGTATCACACTTATTATTTTTCTATTTTCTTTGCCCTTATTGGCACAAGAGGTAGTCATATCAGCTCCACAAAAGCTGTCCAATAAGATTTCTAAGTATAAACTCATTGGCAATAGCCCTGAAGGCTTATTAGTCTATAAATGGGGAGACCGATATCATCTATTAGAAGCCTTTGATGATCAGAGCTTACAAGTTAATTGGTCAAAAGAATTAAATTTACCCAAGCGGACAGATGTATTAGAAATTTTACCTCAAAAAGATCACTTACTGATATTTTACACTAATAAAGTCAAAAATATCACTACACTTTACGCTCAAAAGGTACGCTACAATCTAAAGCCCGTAGATGACGCTATCGAACTTTATGCCCACAAACGTACTTTCGGAGCCGCAAGCCAACAATTCAAAGTAAGACTTTCTCCTAATAAAAAAACGATTGGGGTCTATATGTTTGATTCCAATAATAATGGTGCTCCAGAGCATATTACTTACTGGGTAATTAGTAATCGGTTAGTCAAGTTATTAGAAGGCAAATACGATTTTAATGATCTTCAAGATTTCAAGCAAATAGAGGTTAATAATGAAGGTGATTTTTATATGCTGACGGGTATTCATAAAACGAACCTATTTGGCAGAACCAACCTTTATGAATCTTTTTCTCTTTACGAACATAATCGCAATACGGGCAAAGTAAAAGAAATGGATATCATCAAGCATAATGATTATTCTCTTTTAGATGCTAAGTTTAAGTTGGATAGAAAAAACAATCAAGTAGTCGCAGCAGGCTTTTATTCTACTAAAGCAAATGAATTTGTTTATGGTTATTTTTATGCCTTAGGTGATCTAAATAAAAAACAGTTTGGGGAAGCCCGTTCTAACAATTTTTCGAGGGAAACCCTCCTAAGGGTTCAGGATAAAGGTCGTCAGAAAGAGCATTTAGGCAGTTTACAGTTAAAAAAGATCATCGTCAGAAATGATGGTGGAATGGTGGTTATAGGCGAATCTTTCTTCGCTCAAACCCAAAATAATGAGAATCCTCGTTATGATGGTTTTTATGATGGACGTGATTTTTCTCGCCAGTTTAGCTATGAAGACATCATCTTATGTGCGCTACATCCTGACGGAAATCTACATTGGGATACCGTACTCAAAAAACGTCAATACTCTGAAAATGATCAAGGTTATTATTCCTCTTTCTCTGTAGTCAACAGAAAAAGACAGCTCCATTTCATCTTTAATGAAGAGGTATCTTTTGACTCTAATGTCAAGGATATTAGAGTAGATTTTACAGGTGATTATAAGGTGGGGAGTGTCTTAAATTCTAAGGAGTATCAATTATCTTTTGCTCCTCGCTATAGCAAGCAAATCTCTTTTAATGAAGTGATGATTCCAGGTTTTAATGATCGGAATGAGTTTGTGATTTC
>JAHDDN010000568.1 GCA_020629335.1 Chitinophagales bacterium
AACAACAAGGTGGTGCTGAGCCAGTAAAAGTTGCTGAGATCAGAAAAGTTATTCAATCAAATGATGAAGAGTAATCCTCTGAGTTGATTTAAGAACTTTTATATAGAAAGCCCCCTGTCATTTATAATGGCAGGGGGCTTTTTTGTTATTATGAAATCGTTTAAAGTTTTATAAGCCAACGAAAAACTTTAAATGATCTACTTAATACTTAACATCCATTGCTCTAATCGTCTAATCAATTTACGTTTTTTCTCACCTGGAGCAAAAACAAATCCTTCAACAAATAAGTATTGTTTGTTTGCCTTATCGTTTATTAAATAATTAATGTAAGGGCCTCCCATAAAATCATTTTCCATTGTCCATAAGCCTCGGCCTTGGATAGCTGGACGGCCATTTACATCTATCTTCTCATGACTGGGTGTAAAGGCTTTTTCTTCAGTGGTCATAAAAGCACCCTCTACTTGAGATTTGACATACTGTTTTCCGAAGGCTTTTCGGATTTTTTGCACGCTTTGGCCATCCATTCGTAAGTCATCACTATAAGGTATTTTTTGTAGGTAGAGATTACTGATAACTCCTTTTTGATCTTCTCTATACCAATGAACATCATCCTCTATTACTATCTCTTTAAAAGAAACAGGGACTTCAAGATCTACCCCAAAAGTCTCTTTAAGCTTTTCTGATCTCGCTTGACTAACTCCACTTGCAAACGCATTTCGATATGCTTTGCGATCTTCTATAGAGTAAATGAGATTGATAATACCTTCTTTATTTGCTTGTAAGTTAGCTAGAAGCTCTTCTTCTGTTTGACCGAAGAAATAAATGACTTGCTGTGGATTAGCCCAAACATTCTTACGAATGAAATAGAAAAACTCCTTTTCTGTTTTATCTATTTGTTTGAGGTGCTTCTGAATTTCTTTGGCGGTATCCCCTCCTTTCCCAAGGCATCCTACATAAATAATAGTGGATGCTCTTTTCAGGAGTGGATTAAAGCTCAGTTGATTAATTCGAGCGATGTTAAAGCGGGGTTCTGGTTGTGGTAGTAATGGATATTCCTCTTGTAGAATACTCAACATATAATCACCTACATCACTGTCAAACTCTCCTTCATCCATCACAAGTATAACTTCATCCACTTCACTGGAGGAACGGGGTAATAAACTGGCATCTTCTGGGTTAGGCTGCACACAAGCAACAACCATAAATAATAAAATTAAAAAACTGTATCTAAGCATATATTGTATTTTGTCGAAAAGGTAAGACAGTATAATGAATTTTACAACTTAAAATTAGTAAAGGTAGGAAAGCGGCTAATAAGTGTGAAGTTTTTTTGAGTAAATGATTTTAGCTTGTTGGTAATTGGCTTAGGGATAGAAGCGGTATGTAGCGTGATGAGATGGCTTACGGAACTTAGCTGGACGCAGGCTGGCCTGAAAGGCAGACAAGTGCAGCTTAGTGGAGTAGCCACCGAATAGCTACATAAGAGCGGATAGCCCGACCGATTATCATTTTTTTTTTCGACTGTAGGGGCGCTACCTATGTGTGCACCCACGAATAGAATATGTATGCACCCACGAAAAAAAAATGATAATCGGGAAGCCCCTAATAATTATTTTATTTACGGATGTATTGATTTACTCGCCAATATTCTTCAAAATCTTTGACTGGTACGAAGGCATTAATGACTTCGCCTTCTATTAGACCTGAATCACCGAATTTATTCCAACGCTTTAGATCTGCTATTTCGCATTTAAACTGTCGAGCTAGTTTCTCTAAATTATCGCCTTCTTTGACTAAGTAAAGTATCGATGTTTTTTTGATGGCTTCTTTTGCTCTTGGCGTTTTAGCCACATTACCAGTACGATATTTTTCGAAATCTGCCACTCGATCCATTGGGATATTCAATGGGTAGCCATTGACCGTTGTTGGAATAATATTTTCTTTAATCGCTGGGTTGATGAAGTTAAGTTCTTTGATTGAAACATTAATCATAGGAGCTAATTGGCGAATGTCTGTTTTTTTTCTGATATGTACGGTATCTATACCGTAATAATTCACTGCTGGCTGCGCAACTTGAATATTATGATCTAAATAAAAGTTAATAGCGTAAACGGCTGCCGTGTACATATCTCTATACTCTTTCACATTCGCTGGTAGAAATTGAGCGACATCTATATAAAGCTGACTGATGGATTGTTCTAAGGCTTTGACTACTTCTGATTCGCCTGCACTATAAGCAGCTAATACTAACTGCCAATCGCCAAATTTATCATATAAACCTTTTAAATAGCGGGCAGTTGCATCAGACGATAGATACGGGTCTCTTCTTTCATCGATGAGTGAATTCATATCTAAGCCATATGATTTTGCTGTTAATAATGGCATTAACCATAAGCCGCTATTTCCATTTTGATCGCTAATTCTCGGGTTCAAAGCGGACTCAATAACGGTTATATATTTAAATTCCAAAGGTACCTGATAACGATCTAATGCTGCCTCAATTATTGGGAAATAAAAATCTTTACGACTTAGTATTTCACTTAATTGATTTCTTCTTTCAAATACGTATTTATGGATATATCTTTTGACATTATCATTATACTCCAATGGGATTAATGACGGAACTAAGCCCAATCGCCCTTTATACTCCTCATCAGAATAAACGGGTTTTTCTTTATAGCTTCCACCTAAAGTAAGGCTGGGTTCTATTAGTTTTTTGAGTTTAAATGCTTCATACCCAATATAGGTTGTTGCATTAAATCCTACTGGATATACCATAAAGCCACTTGGCAGGGCCTTTGTTTTTTTGCTTGAAGAAGCCTCTTTTTTAGGTGCCTTTGACTTTGGAGCCGCTTTTTTAGGTGCCTTTTTAGTCTTTGAGGATATTGGAGTGGCCTCTTTTTTTATCTCTTTAGGTTTTTGTTTTACCTCTTCCTTTACTTCCTTTTTAGCTGCATCATATACAGGATCTGGAACTAAGATATCTTTGCTATC
>JAHDDN010000569.1 GCA_020629335.1 Chitinophagales bacterium
ATTATTAGGAAGTAATGTCAACTTAGGTAACATAGCTCCCAATGATGTGATTCCATTGGAAACTTTGCGCTTAGGACTAAGAGGTGATACCTTCAGTCACTTCCTCCCAGATGACTTAATGAAGTAGTAATTAGTGTATTAGTTAAATAGTTAATTGGTGTATTAGTAATCCTAATACACCAATTAACTAATATACTATTTTAACGAATTTTCTAAATTTGGAGCTTTCCGCTGCGTTCGCAAAAACGAGTGCGGAGCACGAGTCAATTAAACATTAATCATTATGCATTAATCATTCGCCGAAGGCGCATCGGTCGGGCTGTCCGTTCTTATGTGGCTGTTCAGCAGCTACTTCACTAAGCTGGACTTGTCTGCCACTGCGTGGCCAGCCTGCGTCCAGCTAAGTTCCGTAAGCTACTTCTCGACGCCACATACCACTTCCATCCCTAAGCCAATAGCGAATTAAATCGAGAAAGAGAATAGCGTTTTGAAATTTAATAATTCAATATTGTGTAGTGATAAATTTATAACTATTTTTACAAAAAAATATATGTTATGGAATTGAAAGAGGATGAAGTGGTAAATGGTATAAAGGAATGGACAATGTGGTGGATTGAACAAAGGAGAAACAAATTGATTAGACAGCTTTCAAATACAATGTCGTTAAATCCATTTATTACTCCCTTTTTATTTGATTATCACAATCTTAATTCTATTGAAGATTTTGTAGACCTTATTTTAGCTAGCCACTTAATGAATGGGCATAATACAGGATTCGGAAAACTTGTTGATGAAAAATTCCTTCCTAATGTATTTGGAGCAAAAAAACTTGATAAAAAATACAGAGAAGCAAATACTCCACTTGAAAATAGTGCTTTCAATGAAATTGATCACCTTATTACACGTACAGATGGGGCTATTGAACTTTTATCTTTAAAAGCAGGAAAATGGACAATACAGTTATCTATGGCTATTCAACTTAATAGGTCATTTAGTGATATTTTGAAATTTTATGGAAAATCATTTGATAAAATTGTTGTAGGAGTATATTATGGTAATTCAGATTCTCTTACTGATAAGTATGATATACTTAGGGGAATAAATAGGGGGGCAGAGCATCATGTTAATGATTTGACAAAAAATGTAAGAGTGTATGCTGGACAAGAATTTTGGACTTGGTTAGGTAATGGCAATGAAAATACTCAGTTTTTAGTCTTAAAAGGTATTGTTGATGCAATTGAAGAGGCTAACATCAAAAAAGAGAATAAAAAATTATTGGATTCATATAAAAG
Organism: Chitinophagales bacterium; assembly: GCA_020629335.1. The sequence goes on from JAHDDN010000569.1 coordinate 1,293, forward strand.
TGTAATTGGACAAAAATTTGAATCTACACTCGGTAAAGATAGCCCTGAAAAATGGATCGAATTCTTACAAAAAATCAATTCTTAGAGTCAGCGACTGATACTATGTAACATCTGAATTAAAGGGTATCTCTAATTGAATACTATTAGTAGAGCGTTTGTCTGAAGATGAATAGTATGAAGTATTACCAGAAAATGCCTTACCATCTTTCCAAAATGTCCTAGTTCTTACATGTGGCCTAACTTTAGTAATAACAAAATCTTGCTTTACTTTTAAATTAGGTTTCAGATGTTTACTTTTTTTAAGTAATTCTTTTATTACTTTTCCTGCGATTCGTCCTAATCTTACGGGTACAGCATTTCCAATTTGTTTGAATTTTTCAGAGGTTGTTCCTTGAAATTCCCAATTAATTGGGAATTCTTGAATGGCAGCAGCTTCCCCGACAGTAATTGCTCTAAGTTCAGTGGGGTGACACATACTAGTTCCTGCATGATTAGGCATCGTTACTACAGTAGGCGATGGAAAATCAAAAGACAATTTTCGCCAATAAGCACTTCTTCCACCTTTTAAATACCAGCTCTTTCCCATAGATTCCTTTTGTATAGGAATAGGGAGGCTCCGCCAATTTCCACCTTCGGGTATCATCGCTAGATATTTTAGTTTTCTAGGGCTAAAATTCAAGACTTGAGGATATGGGTCTTTAAAACCACTCTCTGGACCTATAACATCACCTAAAGTTTTAAATTTTGGTAAATTATCAATAGGTCTATTGCTATATATAGGCTTGGGGAAATCTGATTTACAACCAAATTTATTTCCTATTAATAGTACTCTTTCCCTAACTTGTGGAGCTCCATAATTAACAACATTTACAACATAGCAATCAACATGATAACCAATTTTGTTAAAATCTTTGATTAGGTATTTAAGTAGTGACCCTTTTTCCAGAAATAGTTTATCAATATCCTTAGAAGCATTTTTCTTTGGTACAAGCGGCACAGATAAAATCCCTCTCACATTTTCCATCAAAAAAACCTTAGGTTTAACATCATTTACTACCCTCAAAAACTCAAATGTCATTTGACCTCTAACATCTTCAACACCTAACCTTTTCCCAAAAACACTAAACGCCTGACAAGGAGGGCCTCCTGCAATTAAGTCAATATCATTTTCTGAAACACCAAAATCTCTAATGTTTTGGATTCCAAAATCTGTAATACTCTTATCAAATACCTTAATATCAGGTCTGTTTACTCTTATTGTTTTAACTGCTGCTTTATTATTTTCAACACATATTATAGGTTTGAATCCAGACTCTTCTAATCCTAAATCTAAGCCCATAGCACCAGAAAATAATGATATAAAATTCATAATACAAATATAACTAAAATAGCGGTTTTTTCAAAGCTGGTTTTTATTACTACGAAGTTATGAGAAGCCTGTGCAATTCTATACTCTGCCTTATATATACTAGATAAGCTTTGGCAATTCGACTTTAATAAGCCGTCAACTCCCCCAACAATCCCACTAACTCCTTCGTCAAATTCTGACGACTAAAAATGCTTATATCCTGCTTATCATCTACCCTCAATTCACCTTTTAAGAAAGCTTCATAATAAGATCGGATGGTCTCCTTTAAATTTTTCTTATCCTCAAACCCAAAAGCCGCACCTGCATTTTTATCTCGAATAATACGAGCCG
>JAHDDN010000061.1 GCA_020629335.1 Chitinophagales bacterium
GACCCCAAAGCTCTAAAGTAAAAGTGCTTACTAGTAATAATATGATCAAAATACGCTGAAACATCCCACAATTTAAGAAAGATTTTATTGATGTCCGTCTGCTGCTATCTTAAAACAGCCCTCCTCTGCCTTTTTCATGATTTCATTACCCATGAAGTTATCATATTTGACGGCATTATATTTTGAGTAAATAGCTTTAGGAGTAGCTTGGTGATATAAATAGGCTAAACCGTCTAAACCAAAATTAGCATAAGCTTGATAAACGATACACTCACAATAAGTCACATAACGAGGATTCACGCTCTTCTTAAAAGCCTCTTCCTTGCACCGCTCCTTACAAGCCGTTTTATAAGTCTCTAATTGGGTAGAGTTGGGATAATCAAAATGAATTTCATTAGTCGTTAAATCCTTGGCTAAATAACGCACACCAAACTCATCTCCTTCGTTTAAAGGTAAGCCCATTCCGCTAATATATTGCCCATCACTTAATCGAGCAACTTTTTTCTTTCCCTCCTGATTCTCACCATCTATCGTAAAGCGATAAGTCAACTCGCCATATTCATTATCTTCTAAAGGACTGATATTAATGACTTCTCCTGTAGTAGTGATGCCTTCTAATGCTAATTTCTTTTTTGTTTGATAAATCTCAAATTGCCTCAATAAGGGCGGCAAAATAACCACTGCCATCAACAAAAACAATCCACCAATAAACAAAACGCCTTGCATCAAATTTTTGCGTTTTTCCTCCTTACCTTTTTGGCTAATATTATCATACAATTTCAAATCATACACATACCCATCAACAGTATTCAATACCACTACTTCACAAGACTCCCCATCTAATACAATGGGAAATCGATTCTCCCCCGACTCATCCATCGGCTCCTTAAAAAGTAACACCTCATTCAAATATACTCCTATCATATCCTCCACATGCAGAACGGAAATCTGATTATCCCCTGTTTTAGTGCGTAGCATCCATGATTCTGTGTGTTTCATTTGGTGTTTTTGGGTGAAGGTCGATCTACTAACGTCCTAATTTACGAACTTGTTTTTTAGGGACTCTAAATTTCAGCAAAAAAGCCACCGTTTACCTCTAAAATGACATATCTTTGATCTATGCTTGAACCTGAAATGACATATCTTTGAGATATGTCATTTCTCATTATCCTAAAACATTAACCTTATAACTTATGTCAAACATATATCTCGCCACTTTAAATGCTGACCAATTCTTTCACATATACAACCGTACAAACAATCAAGAAGCTTTGTTCAAAAGTGAAGAAAACAGAGCTTATTTCTTACAAAAGTACGCTCATTACCTTCATCCTTATCTAAAAACATATGCATATTGCCTACTTCATAATCATTTCCATCTATTAGTAAAGATTCGCCCTGAAGAAGCTATTATTCAAACTATCTTAAATATTCCAATAGAACAACTAAGCAAATATCAAGAAAACGTGCTACTTTCACTAAAAAATAAAAAAAACACTCATTCAAAAATCCCTGAACCATTTTCAATTCATGAAATTGTTAGTAAACAATTTAGAAGATTCTTTCTATCTTATGCAAAAGCTTTTAATAAAGAAAATAGTCGTCAAGGCAATCTTTTTAATAGACCTTTTAAAAGGTTATTAGTTGATAATGATAACTATTTTAATCAACTTTTATATTACATTCATGCTAATCCAAGTTTACACAATGTTCATAATGATTTCACCAATTATCCATGGAGTTCCTATCAGACACATTTATCTGATAAACCAACATTAATAGAACGAGATATTGTTCTTGATTGGTTTGGGAATAAAAATGAATATAAAAAATACCATGCTGAGCATCAAAATCTTATGCCAATAAAGAAATGGATTATTGAAAATTAAACCTAATAATAAAATTATCTTGAATAAGAAATGACATATCTTTGAGATATGTCATTTCAGGCATCTCCAATTCACTTCGTTAATAGAAAAAGAGTGTATGACATTCAAACTATCTACTACTATCCTCTTAATTATTCTGCTGCTATTCAGCAGTTGCATCCCCTTTAGAGCGCTCTATTTATTAAGCCCTGACCCCAAGGATGTCCAACGCTTCCCCAACAAAACCATCCAAAAAAGCGAAGCCCCCTTTCTATTTCACCAACAGCCCAAAGATTACACCCTAAGCCTCAAAGTCAATGATTGGACCACTGATGTACCCGTATTTCGCCCTCTCCATGATATTCTCTCTGATCACGCCGTCAATGCCTTTTTAATGATTCGCAATGACAGCCTATTAGCAGAGCATTATTTCAATGATTATGATGCCCAATCTCTACACCCTTCTTATTCCGTCGCCAAATCTTTCACTTCTGCTTTAATCGGGATCGCCATAGATGAACAGCACATCAAAAGTGTGGAGGAACCCATCACCAATTACCTCAGCGAATTAGATTATGATGATCGCTTCTCACAAGTTCGTATTAGTGATTTACTCAATCACACTTCTAACTTTCAGCCCTACCAAGCAGAAGACGCCCATCTATATTATGGCAAAAATTTGGAAAAGCCACTTCAAGACATTCGTTTCGAAGGTACCCCTGGCACGACACAGCGATATAGCAATATGAATACAGAATTATTGGGCATCATTATCACCCGCACAACGGGCCAAAGTCCAGCAGAATACTTAAGTAATAAAGTCTGGAAAAATATCGGTACCGAATCCAATGCTCTCTGGAGCACCGAAGAAAAACAACAACAAGAAAAGACCTTCTGTTGCCTCAATGCAACTGCCCGCGATTACGCCAAATTCGGCCGCCTATTCCTCCAGCAAGGAGAATGGCAAGGTAAACAAATTATTTCCAAAGACTGGGTACAAGCATCTACTAAAAGAGATACACTAAGAGGAAGCAGTCACGCTTATCAATACTCCTGGCATTTAGGCACTAGCGCATATGACGACTTCATGGCGGTTGGTCTATATAAGCAATACATCTATATGCACCCTGAGAAAAATATCATTATGGTGCTCCTTTGTTCTAAAGAAAAAGAAATCAAAGAAGAAATGGTCAATTGGCCTTATGTTTTTCGGCAATTGGTGGATTTGCTATAAGTGATTTTATAATTTTATTAGGGCGGCATTTCCCGCTTTCCGCTCTTATGTGGCTATGCGTAGCCTGTTCAGCATAGTCGGTACTTGTCTGCCACTAGCGTGGCCAGCCTACGTCCCTCCTTGCTTCACGAGTCTACGCATGAACGCCACATACCGCTTCAATCGGGGCCGCGGTTCCTAGTGATGAGTTATGAGCACATAGTGATGAGCATATTTTTTATAAAAAATCCCGATAGGAATGCTCCATATTTTAGCGCAGCATTTTAATGCTGGGGAAAAATGTGAAGTACTAACTAATTTAAGAGGATATATCTTGATAGATGTTAATGGTCAAATCATAGAAGTCTTACAAGAAGAATCTGAGAAGACTTTTTCGAAAAAAAAACAAGGCTTTTGAGCAATTAGTATTGGAGTACAGTAAGTGGAAACCAGCAATTTTTAATGATAAACCAGTCATTTGTAAAGTACAATATTATATACAATACAAGCTTAGGTAAAATAATTATAACACAATTATTTAATTGATAAGGAGCAACTCCCAATGTCATGAAAATAAGAAAAATTCAAACAATATACTGAATTACCCAAATATCTTGTTTAGTATTCCTCCAATTTCTTGCTCGGAGAGATTCTTTCAAGCTTCGCTTTCAGAATGACAGGCTTTTTAGGGGTGAATGGGTATTCAAGAGTAAAACAATAATCGCTCATCGCTACGCGCTACGCACTATGCGCTAGTCCTACTTCCCTCTATTCAACATATTGTAATCCTTGATCACGGTATTTAGGAATTTTAGGGCGGGCATATCTGTGTTGGTTTGTAGGATGGACTCTACTTTTTCGGCTAAGGCGGTGATGACGTTCATATTTTGGGAGATCATGCTGCCGTTGATGACGTCTTTGATGATGACCATATCTTTGTCGGTGAGTTGGGTGACTTGCGGAAAGTCGGGTACATAACCCTCTGGGATTTCTGGAATGCGAATGCTGTCTAAATCGTCTTTCATAGAGGTTTTGATGACGACTGTGCCTGCGGCTAAATCGCCTAAACGTTGGGCATTTTCGGTGATGAGAATGAAGAGAGTAGCTAAACCGCCAAGGGTGATCATGATCTCTAATAGACGCATGACCCAACGCATGAAGTAATTGCCTAAGCTGGGCTGGCTACCGTCTAAACGGGCCACTTTGATCTTCATGGTCATTTTGCCAAGGCTTTGACCATCGAAGAAGGCTTCAAAGAGGAGGTGGTAAAGAGTAACTGGCAATAAAAGTAGGGTCATAATAAGGTAGCTATCAGACCACATTGGAAATTTAGATATTTGATTGAGAATAGAGACTGCTAATAGGATGTAAGCAAAACGGACTAAGTTGTCAATGATATTGGCTAAGATACGATCGCCGACACTGGCTACTTGGTACTCAATGTCGATGTTTTGGGTGGTTTGGATTCTGATGCTTTCCATGAGATAAGGGCTTAGATACTAAATTCGGTGTTAAAATAAATTAAATATAGGAATTTGTGGTGGTTTTGCCTATAATAAATTGTTGATAATGGGATATTACTTGTATTTTTGCACGGCTTAGGGATGGAAGTGGTATGTGGCGTTCATGCAGCGACTTACGTAGCTTAGGTACGTGCAGGCTGGCTTTAGCAGACAAACGGACCTTAGCGTAGTAGGAGCAGCATAGCCACATAAGAACGGACAGCCCGACCCGTAGCGTCCTTTGTAGGGGCCGACCTGTGTGTCGGCCCGTCCCAAGGATGGGCGGACACATAGGTCCGCCCTTACAATAAGCGAAGGGGAAGCCCCAAATTTAATGACGAATTAGAAATTACGAATGACGAATTGGTTTTGAGTTGAAACTATACGTTATACAAAATTGCGTTCGTTTATTATTAATGACGAATTAGAAATGACTAATCGTTTTGTTAGTTTTTTTCGTTTGTTATACAGTAGATCAAGATAAATTAAGATAAATGAGTTATTCTTCACCAGAAGATTCTAAATATTCGCAGGAGAGTCGTGGCGCACGAAATATTTATAGTCCGATCATATTTGCTTTGGTATTAATAGTTGGTATGCAATTGGGCTATCGGCTTTTTCAGGGCTTGAATGGGGGTAGCCCTATGACGGCTTATGGGCCTACGGCTTCTAGCTTACCATTGATTGATGAGGTCTATGGCTATATTGATGCAAAGTATGTGGATACGATTAATACGGATAAGATTGCCAAGGATGTCATTAAGGAAACTTTGAAGAACTTGGACCCGCATTCTTATTTTATTGATGTGAAGGAATTGAAGCGGGTGAATGAGGAATTGCAGGGAAATTTTGATGGTATTGGGGTGGAGTTTTCTATAGTGAAGGATACGATTACGGTAGTGACACCTATTGCAGGAGGGCCTTCGGAGGCTTTGGGTATTCGTTCGGGAGATAAAGTGATTAGTATTGAAGATACGATAGTAGCTGGTGTTGGAATTACCAATCGGGATGTGATGGCTAAATTGAGGGGCAAGAAAGGCACGAAGGTTAGAGTAGGAGTTCAGCGCAAGGGTATATCAGATTTAATTGATTATACGATTACGAGGGATAAAATTCCTTTGTTTAGTGTGGATGCAGGCTATATGATGGATGAGGATGTTGGCTATATCAAGATTAATCGATTTAGTGCGACGACTTATAATGAGTTTAATGATGCTTTGATTCGATTACTTGAAGGTGGCATGCAGGATCTGATTTTGGATCTTCGACAAAATCCAGGTGGCTATTTGACGGCTGCTACGACTATAGCCGATGATTTCTTGGGCGGTAGTAAGTTATTAGTGTATACAGAAGGCAGAAATTATTTGAGAAAAGAATATAAGTCCAGAAGACGTGGCTTATTTGAAGAAGGGAAATTGGTGGTCTTGATAGATCAAGGTAGTGCTTCTGCTAGTGAAATTTTAGCCGGTGCGGTACAAGATTGGGATAGAGGTACTATCATTGGTAGACGTTCTTTTGGTAAGGGTTTAGTACAAGAACAGTATAACCTAAGAGATGGAAGTGCAATGCGATTGACAGTGGCTCGTTATTATACCCCTTTGGGCAGATGTATTCAAAAGCCTTATGAAGAAGGAGTAGAAGATTATCAGAAAGAAATTTATGAACGGATTGATCAAGGAGAATTGTATGTGGAGGATAGTATTAAGGTAGCCGACTCGATTCAGTATATTACGCCTGCGGGTAAAGTACTGTATGGTGGAGGTGGTATTATGCCAGATCATTTCATTCCTTTAGACACGACTAATATCTCCAGTTTCTTATCTCGTGCTCGTAGCTATATTTCTCCATTTGCTTATAATCTGTATGGTGAAAATCAAGCGAAGTACGATCAAATGAAAGATGATTTCGAAAGTTATAAACGCAATTATCAGATTAGCGATCAAATCTATGATCAGTTTAGAGATTATATAGAAGAACAGGATTTGAAGCTCAAGGACTCGGCAACTGAAGATGAGAAAGAAGCATTAAAAAAATTAGAAATCAATGATGCTATGCTTCAAAAAGCAAAACCAGAATTTAAAAATTATATCAAATCTTACTTAGCTAAGCAAATTTGGAATTATCAAGGCTTTTATCCAATCATTAATGAGACGGACAATGATATCCAAAATGCTTATGAGTTTATTAGAAGTGGAACCTTTAAATTAGCCAAAACCAATAACTAAAAATAACTATATACCCTTATGCAACATCACACGATTCAACTGAGTTTAAAGACAGGAATTAGAGACATTAAAGCCGAGCAAGTTGCGCATCACACTCAAAAATTCCTGTCGATTGACACAGGCAGGATCAAAAGCTCTAAGGTCTATTCGATCAATTATGAATTAGACGAAAAGCAATTGCAAGCATTTGCACACCGTTGTTTAAGAGATGATATCGTAGAGGATATATATATCAATCAGTTTGACGACGCTCCCGATTACCAATCTTATTTAGCGATTGCCAAACTACCTGGAGTGACTGATGATGAAGGGATTTCTGCCCAGAAAGCTTTATGTGATTATTTGAATTTGGATATTGATACACACACCCAACACATTTTTACCAAAGATTTATATTATTTTGAAAAGCCATTAGGAAAAGAAGAACTCCACACTATTGCAGAAAAATTACTAGGAAATAAACTCATTCACCACTTTGAGTACCAAACTCGCCAAAATGGAAGTACAAGCTTCTACCCTACTTATGTTCCTGAAGTCAAGCTCACAACAGACGCCAGCGTACATACGATTGACTTAGACGTTAGCGATCAAGACCTAATCAAGCTCTCTAAGGATATGCTATTAGCCTTGACCCTTTCCGAAATGAAGGCCATCCAAAAACATTATCGAAATGCAGAGGTACAAGCTAAAAGAAAGAAAATGGGCTTACCCCTCTCTCCTACTGATTGTGAATTAGAAGTATTAGCACAAACCTGGTCAGAGCATTGTAAGCACAAAGAATTTAATGCCATCATTCAATATGTGAATGAAGAAACTGGCGAAGAAAAAACGGTCTACTCTCTTTTCCAAACTTATATCAAAGGCGCTACGGATGTAGTGGCTAAAAGCCTAAAAGAAAATGATAATCATTGGTTGATTAAAGTATTCTCCGATAATGCAGGAGTAGTTCAAATCAATGAAAAAAACAACTTCGTCTGGAAGGTAGAGACGCATAATTCGCCTTCTGCATTGGATCCTTATGGCGGCGCCATCACAGGAATCTTAGGAAACAATCGAGATCCATTAGGTACGGGTATTGGTGGAGGAAAGTTGCTTTTCAATACGAATGTGCTCTGCTTCGGTTCTCCTTATTATGATGGCGAATTATTAAGCGGTCAATTGCATCCACAGCGTATCTTCGCAGGCGTGCGAGAAGGCATAGAGGATGGCGGAAATAAATCAGGCGTTCCGACTGTCAATGGCTCCATCATTTTTGATGAGCGATTCAGTGGTAAGCCTTTGGTCTACTGCGGTACAGGTGCCGTGATGAAAAACAATTATAAAGGGCGCAATAGCTGGGAGAAACCCATTGATAATGGCGACCTCATCATCATGGCTGGCGGTCGAGTCGGCAAGGATGGCATTCATGGAGCCACCTTTTCCTCTGTAGAAATAGATGAAAACTCTCCTCAATCAGCTGTGCAAATTGGTAGCCCGATTACCCAAAAATTAATGGGCGATTTCTTAGTGCGTGCTTGTGAGACTGGTTTAGTTAAGTGCAGTACCGACAACGGCGCTGGCGGACTTTCTTCTTCTGTAGGCGAATTAGCAACAATCAGTAATGGGGCGATTATTCACTTGGATAAGGTACCATTAAAATATTCTGGCTTGAAGCCCTGGGAAATATTCGTATCAGAATCTCAGGAGCGGATGACGCTGGTCGTAGAAAAAGAAAATGCCAAAGCCCTCTTCCAAATGGCCGAAGAAATGGATGTGGAATTATCCGATATTGGCTTATTTACAGACAATGGATATTTGGATGTGCGCTATGACGAAAACCAAGTGGCTTATATCGATATGCACTTCTTGCACGAAGGCGTGCCACTTAAATATATGATGGCTAATTGGCAAAAGTTGGATTTGAAAGAGCCTCAGTTAGCTGACAAGAAAAACTATAATGAGGATTTACTAAAATTGCTTTCGAGCTTGAATATTTGTTCGAGAGAGGAGGTGATTAGACAGTACGATCATGAAGTAAAAGGCAAAACCATCATCAAGCCATTAATGGGTGCCAATGGAAAAGCGCCACAAGATGCCGCCGTCATGCGATTTGATTTTAATTCTTATGAAGGCATTGCGATCTCTAATGGCATCGCTCCACAATATGGCGATATTGATGCCTACGAAATGTCAGCGGGTGCCTTCGATGAGGCAGTACGACAAATCATTTCTGTAGGCGGAAGCTTGCCTAATTTATCCCCAGGCGATGGGATTTTCTGGTCAGTCAATGACAATTTCTGCGTGCCTGATTCATCTTATGATCCAGAGACTAATCCTGATGGTCAAGTCAAATTAGCGAAGCTGGTGCAGATGTGTGAAGCCCTGTACGATATGGCAACCTATTTTGACATTCCACTTACTTCAGGCAAGGACAGCATGAAAAATGATTTCAAAAGAGACAATATCAAAATATCGATTCCGCCAACTATTCTCTACTCCATGACCGCCAAATTAAATGACGTTCGCCATACGGTAACGAGTAATTTTAAAGCAGAAGGTGATCTCATTTATCAATTGGGGGCTACTTATAATGAATTAGGCGCTTCCGAATATTACCGACTCATGGGCGAATTGGGCGCCAATGTCCCTAAGGTTCGTAAAGCAGATGCAAAAGCACTCTACCTAAAAGTAATAGCAGCCAATGCCGATCAATTGATCGAGTCTTCTCACGATCTCTCGGATGGCGGTTTAGCAGTAGCCATAGCCGAGTCTTGTTTCGGTGGACAGTTAGGCGCAAATATCAGTCTGGATGCCTTCCAAAATTTGAGTTTGGCAGCCATTTTATTTTCCGAAACACATTCTCGATTTGCAGTCAGCATTCGCCCAGAAAACAAAGCCACTTTTGAAAAACTCATGGGCAAGAGTGCCACTTATTTAGGTAAAGTCACCCAAGCACAAAATCTCCAAATTCAACACAATCACCAAAGCATTATCAACTTAAGCATAGAACAATTATTAGGCGCATGGCAGCGAAGTTTGAATATTTAAAATCATTGTCTGAAACAGAATTTTCAGAATGATAGAATTTTCTAAATTTATTATTAGCGTAATTTTCAGAATGGCGCACACATAGGTGAATGGAAAAGGGCGCACACATAGGTGAATGGAAAAGGGCCCACACATAGGTGCGCCCCTACAAATATTATTTATCATTAAACATTATGCATTTATTAGGGGCTTCCTGCTGCGCTCGTAAAGCGATTGCGCAGCAAGAACCGAATATTATGCATTCATCATTACGCATTACGCATTGCAAGCGAAGCGCAGCAGTCGGGCTGTCCGTTCTTATGTGGCTATGCGGCTCCTACTCCACTAAGGCCCGCTTGTCTCTTATTGGAGCCTGCGCGTGCCTAAGTTCCGTAAGTCGCAGCATGGCCGCCACATACCACTTCCATCCCTAAGCCATTCTCCCCTCACAGGGGAGATGCCCGAAGGGCAGAGGGGTAATAATAACTGATAAACGTTAAAACTGAAAAACTGATTAACCGAAGTATTTCAATAGGCATTATATTAGTTATTAAGTTTACCAGTTAATCAGTTTTTATAATATAAATACATAACAAAAACGGACCTACCTACTACCAACATACCTAGGACTTACTACTAAATTTTAATTTTATTTTGTCATTTTTTTCACTTCGGTGTAACTTTTGCATTATTGGGGCGTATATATAGAGCAATGCGACTAAATCAGTCGCATTTTTGTTCAAAATTTTTTAATTTAATACGGTCACTTTTTGCGTTTTGTTTAAAAAATGTGGTCATTTGTTGTATAAAATCAATAATTTGCACTTTTTTTAACACTTTTTCAATAAATGACATTTCAAAATTAAAAAATTTGACTTATCTTTGCAGCGTCGAAAGACATAAAGGTAATTAATTACAAAATCCAAATTAATAAATAATAATAAAAGAAAAATCATGCAAGAGTTAATTAAAAAAGCAGTTTCAACAGGAGAGAAAGTATTACACACAGGAGTTGGTTTCGTAGCCATCACAACTGAGAAGCTTTCTGAGTCAGTAAAAGAAAGAATGGAGTTATTTACAGACATGAGTAAAGAGTCTGAAGAGAAAGGAAAAGATGTTGTAGATGGCTTAGTAAAAAACGCTGAAGCAAGAAAAGAAGAGATCGAAGGTCGTGTATCTAAGATCACTGGTACAGTAAGTGAAAAATTAGACTTCTTAAAGAACAAAGACTTTGAAGAAATCTTAGAAAGAATCGATAGCATCGAGCAAAAAATCACTACTGGAAGCAAGAAAACAGTAAAAAGAGCAAGAAAAGTAGCTACTAAGTAATTACGACTTGCTCGTAGCTCACGATTAAGCCCGACTTTCCAAATTTGGAAAGTCGGGCTTTTTGTTTTACTATTGGAAAATTAAAACAACACATTATGGATAAGGATATTGAAGTGAAAGATGCCAATGGCAATATATTATCAGATGGGGATTCTATTATTCTGACAAGAAGCTTAAAGGTAAAGGGCTTACAAGGTCAATTAAAAAAAGGAAGTAAAGCCAAAAATATCCGTTTAACGGATAATCCTGAAGAGATTGATTGTAAGATTAATAAGGTACAACTAGTTATTAAGACTTGTTATGTAAAGAAAGCCTAAGAAGAACTATAGGACACTAGATTACAAACAAGAACTATTTGAATTAGATCCTGTTTACCAAGCCACTATTACTTTTGATTTGATAAAATCCGAAGGAAGCTAAAGAATTGATAAACACTTTTAAAAAGCCTAAATCCAATAATATGGATTTAGGCTTTCTTTATTAATAGACAAAACTGACATTCTTTTTAATACACAATGAAAGATAAAAAAGGAAAATTTATCGAAATTGTTTCTATATTTATGAGATATATAAAGTCAAATAGGACAAACTTCTTTTGATATGAATATTAGCAAGTTAAGGATACAGGATTATAAAATATTTAAAGGAAAAAACTACATCAGGTTTCCAGAAGATAATAAGCCTGCCATTTTTGTAGGAGTAAATGGGGCTGGAAAAACAAGTATACTTGAAGGTATACTAGGATGTTTATGGGAATTTTACAATAAAATACAAGGTAAAAAAGTAGTTAAGGATGATCTTTTTTTAAGAACGAATGTAAATCTCTTCGCTGAAGAAATAGCAGAGGTTGAATTAGTTTGGCAAACAAAGAACAATTCACCTATCTCTTCTGGCTTTAAGATTCGTAAATCTATTGATCCTGAGTATGAGTTTTTAGGAAGTAGTGTTGTTGAAGATTGCTTAAATGATATTAAAGGAGATGTGCGGTTTTATAAAAAGGAATCTCGAGTTCCAATTATAGCCTATTACCCAGTAGAAAGAACGGTATTAAATCCATCATTTAAGCCTCAAAAAAAAGCAAGAGGAAATCAGTTTGACGCTTATATAGATGCTTTTAATAAAAGTGTCAATTTCAATGAGTTTTTTGAGTGGTTTAGAAGTACAGAAGATTATGAAAATGAGGTACGATTAAATAAAGATAACACTTATACTGATAAAGGACTTGATGCAGTTAGGAAAGCTATTAGGATATTTTTAGAAGGCTATACTAAAATTAGAGTCCGAAGAACAAACCTTACCACTTTAGTATTAGAAAAAGAAGGGCAAGAGTATGAAGTCAATCAACTTTCTCATGGTGAGAAAGCACTCATTGCTATGATAGGTGATTTAGCTAGAAGATTAGTAATTGCTAATCCTGGCAATATCAATCCATTAAATGGAGAGGGAATCGTATTAATAGATGAACTCGACTTACATTTACATCCCAATTGGCAAAGAACTATTTTAGGCAAGCTAAACAAGACTTTCCCTAATATTCAATTTATTTGTACAACCCACTCCCCCTTAATTCTCAACCATGTACAAAAAGAATCTATCTATTTACTAGAAGATGGGAAATGTACTTCTTTAGTAGAGAAATATAAAGACTTTAATAGCTATGGAGCAGAAGTAGAGGATATTTTAAAAGTCGTGCAGGGAACGAATCAATTATTACCTACTGATGTAGAAAATCATTTTTTAAAAATGTATACCCTTTTAAGTGAAGGTAAATATGACGAAGCTAAGGAGGTAATAGAAAAATTAAAGGAAATAACGGATCCTAATCATGTTGAAATTCTAAAAGCCGAAACAAAAATCAAGTACAAAAAAATGATTGGGAAGTAGGATGAGGTATATTAATACAAAAGAAGAAGATAAGGCCAATATCCCTCCTTTATTTTCAAAATGGTTGGAAGATAATAAAGAAGAAATCGCTAAAAAAATCACTAATACTGATGTAACAGGAGATAAAATGTGGGCTTTTTTCAAAGATGGGAATAAAGCAGAATATGAGGAGCTAAAAAAACAATTAGTTGAAGATCAAGGATATATTTGTTGTTATTGTGGCCAAGGAATAGATTCAGACGAAAAAACATCCATTGAGCATGTAGAAGCAAAATCGAAGCATAAAGAATTGACATTTGATTTTAACAATTTACTAGCCTCTTGTAATGGAGGAACAAAAAATAAAATACATATTGTCAAGGAAGGAGAAAATTTAATAAGTATAGCTCAACAATATCATGTGGATATAGAGCACCTTTTAGAAATTTGGGTAAATGTGGATGAGATCAATTTGTTTAGAAACAGATTCGACATAGAAGATTTATCTGTAGGAGATCGAATAGTAATTGTACCTAAGGTTGGAGGAAAGGAACAGCATTGTGATCACAAGAAAGGATCTGATCCAATAGCAATTACCCCTTTACAAAAAGATTGTGAACAGCACTTTTATTATTTACCTAATGGTAAAATCATTATAAATGAGGCTAATAAATCAACCATAGAAACTCTTGGGCTTAATAATAACCCAAATATTAATCGACGTAGAAGAGATACACTTGAAGTAGCTAAAACAATAGAGAATTATTTAGAAGACGTTTTTGAAGATAGGGATGAGCGAATCAAAAATAGAGATATGATTATTAAGAGTTTGCAGTCGCAAAATCCATTAGAACCTTTCGTTTTTGTAACAATTTGGTATTTATTGGATAATGTATTCTGAATCCTATTTTTTAATAGCCGAAAATAGAAATGATATAAGCAAGTTTTCAAAACATTAAAATTCTTCCTCTTTAAAAACAAGATATGTCATTTCATCTTATCTCAATACCCAATACTTTCTACCCACTACTCCAAATTTGCGCAAAGGATAGGAGCGGTATGGGGCGTATATGCGACTGCTTACGGAACTTAGCTGGACGCAGGCTGGCCCTGCAAGGGCAGACAAGTACAGCTTAGTGGAGTAGCTGACGCATAGCCACATAAGAGCGGATAGCCTGACCCGATCCTTATTTTTCATCGGAGGGCGCACACATAGGTAGCGCCCCTACAGGCCGATGAAAAATAAGGATCGGGATGCGCCCAAATAGAAATAATTTGTATTTTTGTGGCATGTCTGATGAAAAAAAAAATGAGGGATTTCCTGTGATTGATAGTTTGTGGAATTATGGAGATCCTAAGGAAACCGCTAAGCAATTTAGGGCATTAATTCCTGCGGTAAAGGCGGCGAATGATTCAGTTTATTTAGCGGAATTATTGAGCCAATTGGCTAGGACGCAAAGTTTGCAAATGAATTTTGTGGAGGCGCATATTATATTGGATATGACGGAGCGAGTGATTGCAGAGTATGGTGATCCTGATCAAATGAAGCGAGCCCTTGTGCGTTATCATTTGGAGAGAGGGCGAACTTATAATTCTTCTAATGAGAAATTGGAAGCGAAGGCTCATTTTAAATTTGCTTACGAGATTGCGGAGAAGGGGGGCTTGGATTATTATGCGATAGATGCTTTACATATGATGGCGATAGTTGAAGAATCAGAAGACAAAAACAAGATCGTTTAGATCGATTAAAATCACTCTCTACTTCCCAATCAACTTAAACAAATCTTCTTTATAAGTATTACTAATTGAGATTTCCTTATCACCTATAATGACGTGATTGTGCTGTACTAAATCAATGTGCCTGATCGCTACTATAGAAGAACGATGAATTCGGATGAAGTCATTCTCAGGTAATCGTTGAAGCATTTTTTCTATGCCTGAAAGGGTGAGTATCTTTTGCTCCTTAGTATGTATGGCTACATAATCTCGCATTCCTTCGATGTATAAAATATCTTCTAAATCGACCTTAAAGAATCGACTATCTGACTTGATGAATATAAAACCTGGATGCTCATTTTTGACAACTACGTTTTCCTCCTCTGTTGAAGCGATATTAGCCTCTGACTCTTTAGTTTTCAAATCCTTTACCTTATTCACTGCTACTAAAAAGCGATCTAGTAAAATCGGCTTTAGGAGATAATCTATGGCCCCAACATCATAACTTTCAGGTGCGTATTCTCTATAGGCCGTTGTGAAAATAATGGCTGGAGGATTTTTTAAGACATTGACAAATTGCATCCCATTTAGATCGGGCATATTGATATCTAAGAATATCAAATCGGGTTTGTTTTCTTCTATATAAGTAACTGCCTCTACGGGGTTTTGAAAAGTCTTTTCGAGTTCTAAGAAAGGGATTTTCTTACAGTACATTTCTATCACTTTCAGGCCTGGTGCTTCGTCGTCTACTGCGATGCATTTTATTTTATCGGACATATTTTTTTATATTTCGTTGATACATAAATCGACTTCGTAGAAGCCATTTTCTTCTTTTATTTCGAGCGTGTGATTATCTGGATAGATAAGTTCTAAACGCTGTTTGACGTTCTCTAAACCGAAGCCACCTGCTTCTAATTTTTCTTTCTTAGGATAAATTTTGTTTTTGACAGTCAGGAAAAGCGTATCTCCTTTTAGATTCAGGGATATATTAATCGGGGAAGGATCTACGAAACTAATTCCATGCTTAAAGGCATTCTCGACAAAGGGCAATAACAGCAATGGCGATATTTGCTGAGTAGTAGGAGTTCCTTCAAACTCAAAGTATATGTCCAACTGATCACCTATACGCAATCTTTGTAGATCTATATAGCTTTGTAAATATTGTACTTCCTGCGATAGCTTGACTTGTTCGGCGGCTGTCTCATAGGTCATATAGCGCATAATACCTGCTAATTTGGAGATACCATCAGCTACTTTTTCATTGCCAGCTTCACAAGCTAAACCGAAGAGATTGTTTAGCGTATTAAATAAGAAGTGAGGCTGTACTTGATGTTTCATCAAGGCCAATTCTGCCTTTAGTTTCTCTTTTTCCTCTAATTCCCTTCGCTGTGTATCTCTCAACCAAGATAAACTCAAAGCATATAAATTCGCCATAGCCATTATAAATAAGGTGAAAATAAAATTAGTAAAAAGCACGCCCCTAACATAAGCCCAATCACGAATACCTATCTGATAAAAATCCTCTCGATACCAATGATATACTATATCAATCAGGCTTTCGCCTACTACCAGAATAGTAATAAAGGCCAGATTATACTTCAGCAAATTGCGAATAGCGGGTTGGTCTTTATAAGCAGGCGCGCCCCATCTAGCAAATGAATAGATAGCTATGATATTAATCAGGGTGCCATAAACAAAGGTGATGGTTTCTGGCCAAGTATCAAAGCCTGTCTTGGGATTATACTGTATATAGAAATGTGCTAAAAACATTCCTGTCCAGAATACCACATTGAGCCATATTACTTGCCTATTTCTATGTATCAGTTTTTTCCCATTCATTTAGCACAAATCTAATGATATAAGCACTTTTTAACAATACTCCTCTGCGAAATGCCTTTTTTGATCTGCAAAATAACATTTATCCCTTAATCCTCGCTTTTTCTGCTACAATTGCGTATTCGCAGACTCTTTTCATGCATTCGTCGAATGGGTTTTGGGAAATTGGCTAAGCGAGTGATATTTGGAGTGTACTTAAAAATATTCAGTAATGATGAAAAAATAAACTTTCGATTTAATACGCAGCTAATAGCTTTCAAGACAAGGCGCAAAAACGAAACATAGCAGCGCTACGTGAGGCTTTTGCAACGCAGTATTGTAAGTTATTAGCAAGTAGTAAACGAAAATGTTATTATTTTATCATTACCAAATCACTTAAATATTAATGTTATGAATTACACAGCGCATGAAAATACAGCAGCCTTTTATACTCTTGCATGGGTATCTTTCGCAGTATCCTCTATCGGTACATTATTAGGCGTCTATTATGTAGACATAGATATGGTCTACAAATTCTTCTTTATCATGTCTTATTTATTCACTATCTCATCTTGTATGACTTTATCAAAAGTGGTCAGAGATAAGCACGAAGCGAGTAAGATATTTAATAAGATAGAAACCGTAAAAACAGATGAATATCTTAGCAAGATATCAGAAAAAGGCATCAAAGAAGTGATTTAGGATGTTTTAGTTTTCAAGGGCAGTCTTCGGACTGCCCTTTTTATGTTAAAAAACAACTAAATTAACCTTTTTCACGTTATTATTCAGGAAGCTTTTAACCCTAATTAAATGCCATGAGACACTTATTTTCTAGTTTATTGCTATCAATTATCACTACTGCTTTACTACAAGCCCAAGGATTTCAAAATTGTGGAGAATTCCCTAACCCTATTAATATAAACACTCCCTTTTTAGTCAATCCTGTAGATGCTCGTTCAGGAGCTATGGGCTATACAGGAGTAGCTAATTCCAAAGGGGCCGCTGCTCAGTATTTCAATTCTGCACAATTAGCCTTTTCAGAAAACAAATTAGGCCTAACCTTAAGTGCTCGAAGCCCAATCATTGAGAGCCAAAGTAATATTTATCTTTATGGAGCAGGCTATTACCAAATAGATGGTACTCAAACCATTGGATTCAGTTACCATAGAAACCATATCGGTGAAGAAACTTTTCACTTCGAAGAAGGATCAGAGCAATATTCTCTGGGAGAATTTGCCATTAGTGGCTCCTACAATCGTAAAATTACAGAAAATTTTGCCATAGGCTTAGGGCTCAAATATATTCGTTCTAACCTATTCGGAAACATTACGATTAATGGTCAAACTTCTAAACCAGCTGGAACTTATGCTGGAGACTTCTCTTTAAATTATCACAGAACTATTAATCTTTCTAAAGGAGAAGCCTTGATGACTTTTGGCAGCAGTATTAGCAATTTAGGTCGTAAAATTTCCTATTCCCCTTATTCATACAAGCTTTTCTTGCCAGCTAATTTAGGTTTGGGACTTGGCTTTAATTATCGGTTAAATCCCAAGCACTCTTTTAACTTTGCTTTTGATATTAATAAATATTTGGTGCCTAGTTCTTATAATTATTACTACATTGATATTATTGGCCCCTATTATGACGAGCGATCAGTCATTGATGGAGCGATGAATTCTCTCTGGGATGCCCCTTGTGGATTCCGTGAAAAAGTACAAGAAAACATGTACGCTATCGGTATCGAATATCAATTTAAAAACCTAAGCCTTAGAGCAGGGCATTATAATAGCCACCAATACAAAGATGATATCAAAGCCATTACTGCGGGTATTGGTTATGACTTCTCTCACTTCTCCGCCAATGTCTCTTATGCCCATAATATCAGCAAAAGTATTTATTATATCAAGGATCTTAAACCCGTTTATCAGGCTACTATCACCTTTGATTTAATGACGATTAACTAGTAAACTGAAAAATTGATTAACCGAAAAAAAAATACCAATCACTCACCACTAAAATATACCCACCGCCAACTCTGCCCATACAAGCAAGAGCAAAATGACAATCACTAAAACAAGAATGATTCGGTAGCTTTTCGTCTTTACCTTTTTCAA
>JAHDDN010000062.1 GCA_020629335.1 Chitinophagales bacterium
TTATGTGGCTGTTCAGCTCCTACTTCGCTAAGTGCTGCTTGTCTGCTAAAGCCAGCCATCGCATCACTAAGCTACGTAAGTCGCTTCTCGACGCCACATACCACTCCTATCCCTTGTGCAAAAAGACTCAAGGCTTTATTTAGAAATACAGCTGTTAAAATGAACTCATTTAAAGTTTTCCTACTGGCTTAGAAAATGGCTGTTTTTCCGTATTTCTTCGTTATTTTTTCGATCCGTAGCCCTGCTATGAACCGAAAAAATGCCTTGAATTACGAAAAAACAGCTAATTTTCAGCTTCATTATAAAACTTTAAATGAGTTCAATGTTGAAGAGAAAGAATTAATCTCCGATAGCGATCAACTCTATTAAATCTGAAGCAATAATCTGAGGGCGATACTCAATGGCATCATCTCCTGCTTTTCCATGATAATAAACGCCTAATAAGGCACTATCTTTAGGAGAATAAGACTGTGCTAATAAACCTCCAATCATACCTGCTAAAACATCACCAGAACCTCCCGTTGCCATCGCTGGATTTCCACTACTATTGAAGTAGCATTGTCCATCTGGGCAGGCAATACAAGTATGTGCTCCTTTTAGTACTATATAAATTCGGTATTGTTTGGCTGCTTGGCAGGCCTTTTCTAATCTTTCAAAGTCATTTTCAGATGGACCAAAGAGTCGATCAAATTCACCCAGATGTGGAGTGAGTATGCTATCTCTTGGGATATCTGCTAATAAATCCTGATTTTTAGCGATGATGTTGAGTCCATCAGCATCGATTAAGATAGGATTATTGCATTGCTCTAATAATGCTCTTAAAAAGCTTTGTGTAATAGCTGATTGCCCCATCCCCATACCAACCATGATGGTAGAATAAGCTGAAAGATCAGGCACTTGGGTTAAGCAAGCTTGGTCGGGATCAGTTTGACACATCGCTTCTGGTACTGCTGCTTGTAATATTGGGTATCCACATTGAGGTATGTAGCTCGTTACTAATCCTGCTCCCACTCTAAGGCAGGCTTTCGTACTCAACAAAACGGCTCCTATCATACCATAGGAACCTCCTAGGACTAAGGCTCTACCAAATTTTGTTTTGTACGCAAACTTATCACGCGTTTTTACTTTTGCTTTGATCCAAGGAGCTTGGATATAGTGATGAGGACTTTTTAATGACTGTAAAAAGCTAGGATCTAAAGCAATATCTTGAATATGCCACTCTCCCACTCTATTTTCATTTTCAGGCATCAAAAAGCATAGTTTCGGGCTTTGAAAACTAATCGTATAATTAGCATTAATGCTTGTCGTAGCTGTATGCTTATCTGCAAAAAGCCCTGAAGGAATATCAACAGCTACAGTTAAGTGAGAAAACTGATTAATATGCTGAACCACTTTCAATGGCAAGCCCTCTAATGGTCTTGATAGTCCTATTCCAAAAATAGCATCAATAACAATATCTTGAGGATAAATTGGAGGCATAACCGCATTCTCATACAAATCCGTTATTCTAATCTTTTTTCGATTGATGCGCTCGTAATTCGCTGTAAAATCTGGAGAGGCTTGATTAGCAAACCAAAGGGTATAAATGATGACCTGATAGCCTTGTTTACTGAGTATGCGTGCAATGGCTAAGCCGTCTCCCCCATTGTTTCCAACTCCTGCAAATATCACTATGCGTTGTTTGCGAATGGGGATGAGTTCGATCATCTTTTGGCAAAAGGCTTGGGAAGCACGCTCCATTAAGTCTAAAGAGCTAATGGGTTCATTTTTGATGGTAAACTGATCGGCTTCTTTAATCTGAGCTGGCGATAAAATTTTCATGCTAATAGATCTTGTGCTATCACTCTTCTGATAGAATGTAATTGATGAGAATAGGCTTTAGTATCCACATTATAAATACCCTTCTCATCTAGTAAATCGATTCTCACTTTGGCATGTGCATGAATAATCTCTTGATTTGATGGCAGCATACCCACATGAATAATACGTCCTTCTGCATTATGAAAAAAGGCCAAATCACCTGTTTTCGCCATGGCTAAGCTTTCTACTGCTATGCCTGCTTCTGCTTGTTGATAGGCATCTCTTGGAAGGTGTATGCCTGCAATCTTATAAACCACCTGTACGAATCCCGAACAATCAATTCCAAATGGAGAACGTCCCCCCCAAAGATAGGGTGTATTCAAGTAAAGATAAGCGAGATTCAAGATATCGGCCACTTCTTTATGGCCTCTTCTTTGGGAGCTTCCCTTTAGCGTGTACTCGATTCCCCCTAAAGTAAAGGAATCATTTCTAAGATTTGGCAATTCGCTTCCCATAGGTAAATTAAGGAAGCCGCCTTTATAATGCAGCTGAGTTAATAATTCATTTACTATTGCGGTTCCTTGGATGCTGATTTTGTGGTAATCATCAGTACTGAGTGATAGGTATTGTTTATTATCAACCCAACCTTTATACTCATCGTTTAGGCCTTTTATTTGTGTCCATCTCTCTTCCTCTTTGAGCACTTCAAATCGTTCGCCAAAAAGGAGTTGACTGACCATTTCGCTTTTATCAGATGCTTCGGCTCTCATAGGGACTATTGGAAGATTGCAGATTCCGTATTTTGTCATTGTTTATTTTTTAATGTTCCATAAAAAAAACCCGTAAGCATAGCTTACGGGTTCAGTTTTTTGAAATTTTTCTACTCATTAGTTGCTAGCAGCCTTTCTTTTCATTTGATCATACATTGCCTTGATGGTATGTAAGTTATTAATCTGTGCTGCTTGAGTTTTGTTTAATCTTTGAAGCGATTTGATTTCATCTTCTCTGATCTTATCATTTCTACGGATTTCTTTAACTTCTTCTCTTAGCTGTTCCAGTTCTGCTGTAGAGCGATCCAGTTTAAGCGCAACATCATAGAATTCTTCTGAATCTGATCGGTATTTCTCTAAATCCCTTTCTAGCTGAGCAACTTGCGATTTGTATTCCTTTTCGCTTTTTTTAGTATTTTCCAGATCTGATTTTAAGCTTTTAGAGGCATCTTTTTGAGACTTTTCTAAATCTTTCAGCTCTTTACGAGCTTTTTCTAGGTCTTTAACTCTTTTAGAGGCAGATGAAGTAATTTTTTTATTCTCTGATCTAAGCGTACCAATTTCTGATTCAAGAGAGTTATAAGCTTGTTCTGATTTAGCTACTTTGGGGTTTAGTAATAACCACCCACCTACAAAGCCAAGAATCATACCAGCAACTAATACAAGTATAGACATAACTTTTTCTTTTTATGGAATGAACATTTATTTTGTTATCATCCCTATTAAACATTACAATAATTACCAATAAGCATTCTATTGGCTTATCAATAATCAGTGCGAAGATAAAAATTTATTTAATAGAACTCCAAAGAAGCAGCTAATTTCGTCTTTCTGGGCTTTAAAAGCTTAGTATTTAAACTTCCATGCGCCTTTAAAGCCTTTATTGTTTAGCTCATTGATCACTGTTTCAGCTCTACCTGGATTAGATCCCATGAATACTCCTGCTCTATATTTGGTCGGAGATTTCACTACGAATGCTTCATAACCGATAGCTCTAAGCTTTTTAACTCGCTTTTTAGCCCCTGATTCTCTATCAAAAGAGCCTGCAATAACATAGGTTCCTCTTGGCGAGTTGCTATATGAATTGAGGCCACTGCTTCTTGAGTTAGACGAAGAACTGCCACTGCTTGCTTTAGGAGTTGTTTTTTTAGATGGTAATGAAGAAACGATTGGCTCACTGACGTTGCTTTTGACTTCATCTGCAGTTTTGTTAATTACACCATCATCATCGAATACTGATTGAAGGCCTTCTTTGGTATTATTAACGGCTTCTGCTCCACCATCCATAATGATTCTGCTTGACTTGCTAGCTACATCTTTTACATTAGAAGCGGCATTTGAGATGCCTTCAGTTACTCCACCATCATCTATTACGACTCCTCTTGCTTTAGATCGAGCAGAAACATCTTCATAATCATTTTGTGTGAGTTGGGCTATCTCATCATCTCCGCCATTGAAGCGGCTATAGAGTTGCCAAAGCATAAATCCACTTAACATTAGGATTAGGATGGGTAGCATCCAACCTAATAAGCTTCTTTTATTTTCTGGTTCTTCCAGTACTTCTTCTTCCTCATCTTCGTAAACTTCTCTTTCAGATCGAAGTTCTTCTGCCTTACTTGCTAACAAATCTGATACCGTTCTTTTAGATCCGTTATCTTGATTATTGGTGTATTGGCTATTAATATCATTATTTTCTGATGCCATGGGGGTAGAATTTAAGTTATTAGCGGTGGTTGATTCTATAATAGGTGCAGTTGGTATTTTCTCTTCAAGCGTTGATTTTACGGGTGTTTCTGGGGTTGTGCTATCGGAGGTATCTACTGGTTTGAGTCCATATGCATCTTTGGCGAAATTGGCTTCTTCAGATGCTCTAAAAGTTAGGGAACCGTCCCATTCTTTTTTAAATTCGCCTATTTCGTTAAAATGTACTGGTTCTCCTTCAGAGAGTCGGCTTTTGACATCTTGTACAAATTCTTGGATTAATTTTCTACTTTCTGCTTCAGCAATACCTTCTTGCTTAGCTATATGGCTAGCGAGTAGATTATCATTTAATTTGAGGGCATCATTGAAAAAGACCTCTTTCTTTGGGGGATCGATTTGGTTTCGTTCTTTGTTGATTCGTGCGGAGGCGTATCGGGTGCTAAATGCTCCAAAATCTGGTACAATTACTACGCTATAGTCGTAAAGTAATGAACGAATGTGTTTGGTTATATCCACTTTTCAAAATTTTGTTGTCAGTTAGTTGCGTGAGGGATGGCAGCGGTATGTGGCGTCCGAGAACCGACTTACGTAGCTTAGGTATGCGCAGGCTCCATAAAGAGACAAGCAGACCTTAGCGTAGTAGGAGGTGAACAGCCGCATGAGAGCGGACAGCCCGACCCTTGCCTTATTTTTCATTCGTGGGCGGACACATAGGTGCTTTGGTGAAAGGGCGCACACATAGGTGCGCCCCTACGGGCGAATGAAAAATAAGGCAAGGGTCACGCCCAAATAATAATATCCTTACAATCTAAACTTAAGGCCACCGATAAGGTGAACGCCATAAGTTGGGTAGTTATAATATCGCAAGTTATTAATTCCTGAGATATTATTAAAGTCTAAGAAGAAGGAAATATTTTGGTTTAGGAAATAATTGAATCCTATATTTAGATCAAATAGCGGTTTGATTTTGGTCTCAGAGAGATCAGATAAGCGAGCTTTTGCGCCCATGTAGGAATAGAGTTCACCTGTGACATTGATTCTTTCAGTGAGCGTATAACGGCCCCCGATATTGATTTTGAATTTGGGTAAATGCCAAGGTACTGCTTGCTCTTCCAGATTGTAAATCAGGTAGTTGAGGCCTACTCTTACATAATCTTTATCTCCTAAGATATAGGTCAAGGAGGGTTGGATGTTAAAATTCTTCATTTCTGGCTCATACAGCACTCTAAAACGCTCCATTTGTGTGGTATCATTGACAAATAGGGGTTGATCATTGGTGATGTGTTGAGATACTTTTAAATCGAATAAAGCTTTTTCTCCTACTCCTCCTCTCAAACCCAAGTAGCGATTTTCTCTGACTGAATTTTGATAGTCGAGAAAAGAGGCTAAGAATGGGTTGAGATCACTATATTTATCTAAATTATTTTTGACTACTTCTTTGTGCCAACCTGCGTATACCATTGCTTCGCCACCGTTGATATAAAGTTCTGTTCTTAGGTGGGGAAAGAGGTAAAAATCTGATTGATCAAGTAAGGCACTTGCGCCTACAATCAATTTTACGACTTCTCCTTGAATGCCTATGGTTGGTGTAAAGTCTAATACTAAGTTATCCAGCGAAGCCGTATCATCATAAGCTGTATAATCTACATAAAATCTGGCTCCTGGTAAAATTCGTCCTTCTCCCCTTCTAATATCGGCTGTGAGGCCAATATTGTGTTCATCTGCTATTACATAATCTCTTACGTACTGATAGTCAACATCTATGCCATAATTGATAGATGCCGAATTATCGTCTGAGTTTTTAAAGCCAAATTGAGCACCGATTTTATTGTAAACTTGTTTGGCTCTGGCATTTTCAATCGTATCAGGCAGACCGTAATAATAGTATTGGTCTCTATCGTATTTGAAAGTTGTGCTTAGCTCGCTACTATTAGTGAAATAGGTGCCATATATTCTTGCATCAGATCTTAGATAATCTCTATAATCTTTGGGATGTGATGATATATGCGCTAGGTCGATCCCCAAATTAAACAAATCTGATGGTCCTGTATGTGTAGAAATATCTACTAATGGCGTCAAACGGTTTCCGAAGCCTGTTTTGACCCAAAGGCGGTAATCTCCATCATCCCCTCCCTTTCGATTTCGATCTTTCCATGCAAGCGGTTTTGCTTGGAGTGGTTCAAAGTCCATGGTGATAAAACGCTCAGGGACTGCATAATTATTGAAAGCGCTGCCATTATTTCCTTTATTATCTTTAAGGATGGCATCTGGGCTTATATTAATACGGTCTGCATCTGCTAATACGGGTTTATATTCTTTGAATATTTGAATGGTATCAGATGGTAATTCGTCTTGTGCACTTAAAGCCAAGCTGGACAATAGCAATATGTAAAATAAGCTCTTTTTCATTCCTTAAATAATTTTTAACCTCCTCTGGACCTCCCATGGCCTTGTTTTGTAAGGAGGGGAATTTATTGGTCTTCCTCTTGGGTTTCTAAATATTGGTTATCAGTTGGTTTATCGTCTTGTAGTTTAGAGTTGGCTCTTTCTTTGGCCATGATTTCATTCAATCTTTGCTCTACTTCTCGACGAATTTCCATATTATCACCTTTGTATCCATCACGGATACTTATTAAGGTTTGTTTAGCTTGGAAAAGTTCATTTTTCTTAGTGTAGTAATCTGCTAGGATGATATAGCTTTTGAGATACCAAATTTCGCTACTTGGCGCTTCATTGATCACTCTATAGCTCATTGTTTTGGCTTGTTCGAGTTGGCCTTGGCGCATATAGATTTCGGCCATTTTGTATCTTGCTTCTGCTCCCATATCATTAGTGGTGAGCTTAATGACTTTATCTAAGTGGCTTAGAGCTTTATTTAGCTGCCCATTATCATAGGCCATCACACCTGCATAGAAATTACCTTCTATGATATCATCTTCTGTTACGTCATCTCTATCTAAAAGAGCGGAGACAAATATCTCTACTTCTTGTCGTTTATTTAATTTGAAAGCCGTACGCATCAATCCTCTTACTGCTTCCAGAGAATAAGTACGTTTTAATGCTACTTGCTCTAGCTCTCGATAATATCTAAAGGCTTTCTCGTAGTTTTTCTCTTTATAGTAAGCGATTCGTGCTGCTTTATCCAATGCTCTTTCCTTGAAGATGTTATTGGGTTGTTCGATTACGAAATCGAAGTCTTTGATCGCTTGTAGATAATTCTTTTGGCCATACAGACAATCCCCTCTATAGAAATGTGCATAAGTAGAATAAGCTCCCTTAGAGAATTCTGCTAAATAAGTGGAGAAGGCATTGATGGCATTTTGGCAATCGCCATTATCGTAGAATGCCTCGGCTGCTTGATAACTAATTTCATCGCTATCTGCTGCACTTACATCTATGCCTAGTTGTCTCATTTTCTTTCTAAAGCCTTCTGCATCGCCATTCCCAATGTAGATGTCTTTCATACCTACTATGGCGTCTTGAGCTTCTGGTGTTTTAGGATATTTCTTGATGACTCTTTCATAACTTGAAAGGGCTTCCGAATTATTACTTTGATTATAGTGGATTAATCCGATACTTACTAGTGATTTAGGCACGAGTTCTGAATCTGGATTATTATTGATTAGCTCTTGGAATTTGTTAATAGATTTTTGGTATTGGAGCTTATTAAAGTAGGTGTTGGCTACTTGGTATTTTGCGTCATCTTGGTAGTTTGACTTAGGATACTTTTGGTATAAGCTCTCCATTAGGCGGATTTTCTCATTCGTATTCCCTTCAAGTCCTAGTATCATTCCATTTTGGTAATAGGCATAATCGGCACCATCCAAATTAGCGTCGATGACTCCTTGATAAGCTCTTTTGGCTCTATTATAATCCTTGCTCATAAAGTAGCTATCGCCTCCTCTGAGTAGGGCATCCGCATAAAGTGTTGTTCTTTGGGTTTGATTACTTGACCTACTCAATCCATCAGCTGCTTGGTTAAAACTTTGCGCAGCCATTTTGTAATCCTTTGCTTTTAGGTAAGTATAAGCGATGGTATAATTGGCTGTTGCTGGTGACGCATTAGGCGAAGCAGCTCTTCCTCCCGAAGCGCTTAGATAAGATTGCATTCCTTGGCGAGCTTGTTGGAGATCGCCATTTTGATAGTGTATATCAGACATCCAGTATTGCGCTAATTGTGTCAGTTCTGGACGAATTTTGTATTTGTGAGACATTTGGAATAGCTCCATTGCCTCCTCATATTTTTTTGCTTTATGCAGCTCTACCCCTCTATAGGTCGCCATTTTTTGATAGCTCTCATTGAGTCGAGGAGGTCTATTAGGAATCGATTCTATAATTGATAAGGCTTCCTTATAATCAGAAGCATTTTCTAATAAGTCAGCTAATAAGTTTTTGGATTCATTGCTATAGCTAGAAGAAGGATAATCATTGATAAAAGCAATTAAAGCTTGAATGGCTTCTTTTTCATATCCTGTCTCTGCTGATAGCTTAGCATAATTAAAGGCTGCTGTTTCCTTAATGCCTGCATCAAAATCTAATTTAGAGGCAGATGCGAATGCAAAACGGGCTTTATCCTTTTCCCCTTTTTTAAGGTGGCAAGCGGCTAAATGATATTGGGCATTTTGGCCCAATTCATCTTCTAATGTATTAAGGTCAGTGAAGTTTTTGATAGCTTCATCATATTGACCAAATTGGTATTGAGTATAGGCTAGTTGATAAAGGTCTTCCTTTCTGACTTTGGAAGATTTGTCTACATAATATTTTAAATAAGGCAATGCCTCCTTAAATTTCTTGCTATTATAATAAGTTTGTCCAAGGAGGTGGTTGAGTTCTTTTCTGAACTTAAGGCCTCTCATTTCCAATTTGGGTACTGTATAAGAAATAAGTTCGTCAAACCTCTTTTGTTTATAGTAGATTTGAGCAACTAGATAAGGTACTGTTTTAGAGTAAAGCTCATCATTTTCTACCCGTTTGAAACTACTAAGGGCTTGATCGTACTTTTCTTCTTGGAAATCAATGAATCCAATGTAATAATTGGCAGCATCTTGATAGCGATTTTTGACTCTTGTTAGCTCTGTGAATAATTGCTGAGCTTCATCAAATTTTTTGAAGATGAAATAACTATAAGCCTTTTGAAAATAGTAATCATTAATACTTTCTTGTGGTAAGTAATAAGGATCTACTTCTTCAAAATAGCTAATAGCTTCTTTGTACTTCTTTTTCTCGTAATAGCCTCTCGCTATTTGGAAATTACACTTAGACGCTAGTTGCCGATTTCCTGGATAATCTATGATGATTTGCTTAAAGCGCATGATAGAGCCAGGCTGTTCGAGCTTATGAGCGCATATCGCAGCTTGGTATTGTGCATTTTCTTTAAGCAGCTCCCATTTTTCACCATGATTATTTTTCAGATTTTTCACAAAATCATCTAATAACTCTTGGGACAAGCTATAGTTTTGCACTTCAAAAAAGTCTAAGGCTTTTTTGTATTGCTCATGTGGTTCAGTAAAGATGGTCGTTTGCTGAGCAAACATTCCTACTGAAGTCATTGCAAGCAGCAATATAGTGATAATTATTTTTTGCAATCGCATAAGATGAAGTGGACTTAAAGTAACACATTAAGTTACGGTAATAAAACGGCTATATTACAATAATTTATGCCCGAAATATACTAAGAAAAAAGGAATTTGAACATTTTTTAAGCAGATTAGCACATAAATTATATATGACAACATATAATGTTTTGACTTAAAGTCAGTTATATAGTGGCGTAAATTGTGGTAAATAAATGAGTTTGTTAGTTTTTGAGTTGTATTGTATTACAAAGCTTAAATTGTACGTGCTTAAATTTGGATTCTGTTATGTAAGTGCATGGATAAAACTATTCTTACTTTATGACTGGCTCTTTTTCACTCATGCTGCATTAAATTTTCCTTAAATAGCACGGCTATGCTCGTCAAATTTGCCTTGCATAAGTAAAAAAGCACCTTAGTCAAAAGGTAACTTAATTTTGTCCAAGCACTTAAGAAACGATAATATAAGCATTAAAATTGTTGTGTACAAAAAATGACTATGCTTTTTTGTTTTATCTGTAGATATACTGCGCTGCAAAATTTTTAGCCAGCTAAAACAAAAAGGGCCGACACATGAAATATAAAAAGGGCCGACACAAAGGTCGGCCCCAACAAGTAATTGTTATTTAAACGCATTAGATTAGAAAGTCATGGAGACTCCTAAACTTGGCATGAGTGGTAATTGATTGACTCTTTCAAAACGCACCCGATCAAAGTAGAAGATATTATCTCTATCATAAGCATTGGTAACGCTGGCTGCTATTTCTAATTTAGAGTGCTCTGAGAAGAAGAAGAATTTCTTCAAGCCTAAATCTAAACGGTGATAATATGGCAGACGACCCGAATTTAATTCTTCATCGTATAAAATACCTAACTCTCCATTTTGAGAATTAATATCTGTGCTAAGTCCATCCGAAAAACTCAACTCTTCAAAGAAGCCTGTTGTCTTTGTAAATGGGAAACCAGAACCTAAATTCCAACGAGCACTAAACTCCCAATCCTTTTGTTTACCAAATGTATAAGTTCCTAAGAAGTTAGCATTATGGCGGCGATCAAAGTGAGGAGGATATACTTGTTCTCCATCATCTCTATTCACATAACTCAATGAATAAACAGCCCATAAGTATAATCGTCTATAATCATACTTTACGACTGCATCAAAACCATAAGCCTTCCCTTGTTCAACTAAAAAATCAGGATCTTGTGGGAACAATTTGTTTCTATTGATATTAATTAGCTGTGGGAAGTTCTTATAATAACCTTCTAAATTGAGACTTACTCTCTTACTAAGATCATACTCTATCCCACCAATGACGTGATTAGAAAGCTGCACATTATCCGATACTTCTTCACCATTAATATCCACCAATGATTCTTCAGGTGCTGATAAGAAACCTGTGAATAAATTCACAACATCTCGATCTGACTTTGAACTAATAAAGTTTTGAGAGTAAATTCCTGCGGAGAACTTCAATCTTGCTGCTTTACTCAGATTGTATTTCATACCGATTCTTGGTTCGAAAACAAAGGCTGGTAAGGATGCGTAATAACTCAATCTTACGCTTGGCTCAAAGACTAATTTTTCATTAAACAGCATACTTCTATAAGTCATGAAGCCGCCAATTTCTGTTGTGTTTTGATTTTGGTCAATCTTCAAACCTAGGTCATTAAAGAACTCAAAGGTGGTCTTGAAACCATTGACATTGACCCCATATTTGATATCTCCTTTGGGTAAGAAATAAGAGAAATTCAAGTCAAAATCGAAGCCGCCAATCGAACTTGTACGTGGTTTTCCATCTCCTTCTGTCAATCTCATATCATAATTAGAGAAAGAAAAACGCCCATTCATTACAACCTTAGCTTGGCCTGGTACTACAATAAAGTTAGTCCCTGCCCCATAAGCATCCCAACCAAAGAAGGAAGATCCTTTATAATCTACATTATCATCATGCCTGTACCCAAAGAAGCTGATTTTACTACCATTATTACCATTAAAAGAAACCTTACCATAAAAATCAGTAAAGTTAAATGGCAAACCTGCTGTATCAATATAAGAGTATAATATAGGAGATGTACGGTCTAAATAAGAAGTTTTTGCCGTGAAAATATAAGAAGCACTGGCTCCATTATCATTTAGTTTGATCAATGGACCTTCCACAATCGCTTTGGCCAAAAATGGATTAATACCCACTTTTCCACCCATTCGTTTTTTATTGCCATCCTTAGTCGTAACATCAATCACCGCCGAAATACGTCCGCCATATTTAGCACTAAAACCGCCTGTCATGACATCCACATTACGCAATATTTCCGTTTCAAAAATAGAAAATAAGCCAATCGAGTGAAATGGATTATAAATGGTCAAGCCATCCAATAAGACCTTCGTCTGTATCTGAGAGCCCCCCCGAATATAGAGCTGCCCTCCTTGATCTCCAGAAAATACAACCCCTGGTAATACCTGAAGATATTGCGCCAAATCAGGCTCACCACCCACACTTGGTATTTTCGCAATCTGCTTAGGCGTCACCTTAATAGTGGAGGTTCGCACTTCCGTTTGAGCCTCTTCTTTTTCAGCTGTAATTTTGATTTCCTCCAAAACTACATTACCTTTTGTCAAGAAAAGCTGCTGATTAACAATCTTCCCTTTTTTGACAGTAATTTTTACCTGAGTCGTATCATAACCCACATAAGTACTCATCAATGTATACTCGCCCTCAGCAACTTTATTGATAGAATAAAATCCATTCTCATCGGTAATAGCCCCATAGGTAGCAGGATTCTCCTTCAAAAACACATTGGTGAAAATGATCGGTTCTCCCGACTCTTTATCATACACAAAACCTCTAATATCCCCCGTTTGTGCCCAAGCAAAGGCACTTCCAAGTAATATCAAAACAACTATAGTACTAACTAACTTCTTCATTGAATCAGATTATATTTAATGGTGTTTTACTTTGGGGCTTCCCATGCGTTCGTATAAACAGTTGATTATGCCATAATAAATTTATCATTCATCATTATGCATTCATCATTCGCCGAAGGCGCATGGTCGGGCTGTCCGCTCTTATGTGGCTATGCTGCTCCTACTCTGCTAAGTGCTGCTTGTCTGCCCTTCGGGCCAGCCATCGCATCACTAAGCGCCGTAAGTCGCAGCATGGCCGCCACATACCGCTTCCATCCCTAAGCCTATGACAAATCTAACTCCCCAAGCCCTTGACGAATAATTTCAATTTCATCTCCAGTACAATCGACTACTGTTGATGGCTCATTCAAACTAAAACCTGAATCAATCACTATATCTACTTGTTTATGGTAATCTTCATAGATCAATTCTGGGTCGTAACGATAAGCTTCCATCTTCTCGCTATCTTTAAGGGAGGTAGACAAAATAGGCCTTCCTAATGCTTTTACAATAGCACTTGGAATACTGTGGTCAGGTACTCTGATCCCAACCGTTTTTTTCTTCGATTTAAATAATTTAGGAACATTATTACTAGCTGGTAGTATAAAGGTAAATGGTCCTGGCAAATGCTTGCGCATTATTTTATACACGTTTTTGTCAAATTGTAGTGTATAGTCGGATAGATGGCTCAAATCATGGCAAACGAAAGAAAGGTGCGCTTTTTTCGGGTCAATTCCTTTCAATTGACAAACCTTCTCCACTGCTTTTTGATTGTTAATGTCGCATCCGATTCCATAAATCGTGTCTGTTGGATATATGATAATTCCGCCTTTCTCTAAGCATTCCTTTACCATTTCTATTTTCCGCTCACTCGGATTTGAAGAATTAATTCTCAATAACATTTCACTAAATATTTTAATTTAAATAGCCCGCAATGTAAAATTGCGGGCTATTTGCTTTTGTTATAATAAGCCAGAGTAAGATTACTTGGCTAATACTTCGGCTACTTTTTCAGCAGCTTCTTTTAATATGATAGCTGAGTGTACTTTTAAGCCCGATTCATCAATAATGACTTTGGCTTCTTCAGCATTGGTGCCTTGTAGTCTTACAATAATAGGTATATTGATCTCTCCTATGTTTTTGTAAGCATCTACCACCCCTTGAGCAACACGATCACATCTTACAATACCACCAAATATGTTTACTAAGATAGCTTCTACCTTAGGATCTTCCATGATGATTCTGAATCCTGCTTCTACTGTTTGTGCATTGGCTGTACCTCCTACATCTAAGAAGTTAGCTGGTTCTCCACCTGATAATTTGATAATATCCATTGTTGCCATTGCTAAACCTGCTCCATTTACCATACAACCTACATTACCATCTAAGTTAACATAGTTAAGGTGGTGCTTCTTAGCTTTTACCTCTGTTGGATCTTCTTCTCTTTCATCTCTTAAAGCAGCGATGTCTTTATGACGGAAAAGAGCATTATCGTCGATATCGACTTTAGCATCTACTACGATCATTTTGCTATCAGAAGTTTTAAGCAAAGGATTAATCTCTAACATGGTAGCATCTAACTTCAAGTAAGCATTATACAACTTACCGATGAATTTAGTCATATCCTTAAATGCAGCTCCTTTCAAGCCTAAGTTATATGCTATTTTACGTGCTTGGAATGGCATAATTCCAGTAGCTGGATTGATCCACTCTTTAAAGATTTTATCTGGCTTATGCTCTGCAACTTCCTCGATGTCCATTCCTCCTTCTGGAGAATACATGACTACATGCTGATGCTTAGCACGATCCAATAAGAAGCTTAAGTAGAATTCTTCTATTTCTTCTTCCCCTGGATAGAACATATCTTCAGCTACTAGTATTGTATTTACATGCTTACCCTCTGCCCCTGTTTGAGGAGTTACTAAGGTCATCCCTAGTATATCACTAGATACCTGTTTGAGTTCATCCATAGATTTAGCGAGCTTTACGCCTCCACCTTTTCCACGTCCACCGGCGTGAACTTGGGCTTTTACTACCCAAAATTTCGTACCAGTATCTGCTGTGAGTTTTTCTCCTGCTTTTAAAGCATCTTCAACAGATTCAACGGCAATACCTCTTTGAATAGGCACATTATGTAGAGCTAAAAGCTCTTTAGACTGATATTCGTGTAAATTCATTATACTTTATTTGAAATGATTTCGTATTTTCAGGCCGCTAAAATAGTATAAACTATACTCTTATCAAACTAAGG
The DNA here is from genome assembly GCA_020629335.1 of Chitinophagales bacterium. Next base: position 14,998 of record JAHDDN010000062.1, read on the forward strand.
ACGATTAAGATCGTACGCAATTATCGTCTTTTAACATTCAAACTGGCTTTTTACTCTATTTTTTGAACTTTTCCCCCTACTTTAAAGTTGTTTCTTCTGTATTCCATAAAATAAAAATCAAAAATGGACGAATTAATAAGAAGATTTGTTAAAACAGGTATTGTGTTCGCTAATAGAGCCGCAGAGAGAGTAGAGACTGTCGTTGATGAGTTAATTGATCAAGGAAAGTTATCTGAAGATGAGGGGTCAAAGATTGTGAATAACCTATTGAGTGATGCTAAGAAGAATCGTACTAAATTTGAAGGTAAAGCTAAAGATTTTTACGAGCAAATGCGTGATAAATTAGATATTCCATCAAATGATGATTTTGAAAAGCTCAAGAAGAAAATGAAGAAGTTAGAGAAAAGGTTAGCCAAGTTAGAAGGCATTAGCGAAGAAGAATAGACCAAAACAAGCTTATGATATTTTAGAAAAGCCACGAATTCCATTCGTGGCTTTTTTTGTTTTTGTATATTGAGCAATGGAAATAAGAGAAAACCACATTGAAGTTCGCCGTACCGCTCGCTACTTCACTTATGGCCAATTAGGCCCACAAACCAAGCATATTTGGTTTGCTTGTCACGGATATGGGATGTTAGCCAGTAGTTTGGTTAAGAAATTTGGCGTATTAGACCCTGATACTCATTTTGTAGTAGCTCCAGAGGGCTTATCCCGTTTTTATTGGAATGGATTCGGAGGTAAGCCTGTTGCCTCTTGGATGACTTCCGAAGATCGCCTGAATGAAATCAAGGATTATGTAGCTTATCTCGATCAATTATATGAGCAAATCATGTCAACTACTTCCCATCCTGTCAGTAAAACCATTTTCGGTTTTTCTCAAGGAACAGCTACCATAACTCGCTGGATAAGCAATCAACAATCTAAGGCTGACAACTTGGTTCTTTGGGCTGGGCCATTGGCTTCTGATGTGGAATGGGATAAAGCGGAAGCGATACTTCGCCAGATGAACTTATTATTTATCTATGGTACTAAAGATCAGTTCATTAATGAGGAGCAAGCCAATCAGCATTTAGAAGCAATGAAAAAACATCATTTAGATTTTGATGTGATTCGTTTTGATGGGGAACACCGACTTGATAGGGATACCATCCTTGAAATTGCCAACAGACTCACCTCCCCTTCTTAGTGACTTAAGTTAAACTTTTTTGTATCAATAGCGTTGTAATTAATCTTCAACTACTTACGATCATGTTTTGTAAAGCAAAAATAATCCAGCATGAATTTTAATATAGGTGGTGTACCAGAACATTTTAATCTTCCTTGGCATTTAGCTATGGAGAATGGAAGCTTTGAACAAGCTGGAATTACACTTAATTGGCAAGACTATCCAGGAGGCACAGGTGCTATGACAAAGGCATTAAGAGCAAAGGAGCTAGATATTGCTATTATGCTGACAGAAGGTATCATTGCAGATATCTGTAACGGTAATCCTAGTCGAATTGTGCAACAGTTTGTGAAATCACCTTTAACATGGGGTATACATGTTGGAAAAGAATCCACCTATAGTAAGGCAGATCAAATAGATGGTGCTCGTTATGCTATTAGTAGAAAGGGATCGGGATCTCATTTAATGGCTTTTGTCAATGCCATGCAAAACAATTGGGATACTGCGAAGCAGCAGTTAGTTGTTGTTGGTGGATTAGAGGGGGCTAAAACGGGGCTTAATGATGGTTCTGCCGATGTTTTTCTTTGGGAAAAATTCACGACTAAGCCGATAGTCGATGCTGGTATTTTTAATCGTATTGGCGAATTAAAAACGCCTTGGCCTTGTTTTGTGATTGCTGTTCGAGAAGAGGTATTGGAAAGCAATATCTATGAGATTGAAAAGATACTACAAATTATCAGAAAGCAATGTGCCGACTTTATGCAAGATCCAAATGCTGTACCTATGGTGGCAGATCGTTATGAACAAAAGCCTGAGGATGTTAAGGAGTGGTATGAGCAAACAGAATGGGCGACTGACAATTATCTTCCTGCCACTATTGTCGATAGTGCTTTAACCGCACTATCTAAAATTGGGATCATAGAAAAGCAATTGGAAACGGATAAAATATGTAGTCGACTCTGTCAATTTCAAGTAAGAGGAAATACTTAAGGGATAAAACCTAAATAAAAGGGACTGACATACCCTAACATGCCAGCCCCTTGACCCTAATAAATAAATACTATCCTATAGTATTCATATTTCCCTAAAAACCATGAATTATTTATTCTATTTAACCTGCTACATCTTCGCAGCCCTCTTCCAGTATATCAAAGTCTTCATCACTATTCAATGTTTGAATGCTACCATTCTCTAATGTTACATCTACTGGATAATCGAGTGTTGGATCTTCTTCTTCATCTAGGTTAAGATCATAATAGTTATCTATCGCCATTTCCCCTTCTTCATCACTATTCACTGTCGCTGTACTTCCGTCTGGGAAAATGATAGTCACAGGATAAGTGAAATCAAAACATAATTCTGCAAACTCTCCTTCTCCGTCATCTTCATCTTCATCTTCATCTTCTCCTTCCTCTTCATCGTCTTCCTCATCCTCTCCTTCTTCATCCTCGTCATCCTCTCCGTCTTCTCCTTCTTCCTCATCGTCTTCATCATCGTATGAGTCGCCATGACAATTTCCGCCACCATGTCCACTTCCGAAGCATTGGAAGAATATCTCGAATAGCTCTTCTTCCGAATTAACGGTTTGTTCTGTCCCATCTTCTAAAATAATGTCTATTGGGAAGACCAGTTCAGGAAAAGCTTCTGTATCTCCTGTGATTTCATTTTCTTCTTTCCATGTTTCGAGAATATCTTTTAATTCTTCTTCGGAATTTGCTGTTTGTACGCTACCGTCTGGTAGGGATATATCTATTGGAAAAACAACCTCAAAACAATCCCCTCCATTTCTACCTGGTTTGTGGCCTAATTGACCGCTCGTTTCTCCTGATTGATCTTTATAGTTTAAAAAGTTATTATTATTTTCAGTCATGGCAGTTTGCGCATCTGCTATTGCTTGGTCTAAATCTTCTTTTTGGCATGAAGTGAATGTTAGCAAACCTATTAATACAACTAACATAGCTGTTAAGAACCCATTACTTTTTCCTACGATCATTATTTATTGTTTTTGTTAAAGAATTACTCCATTGAGTGTGTGTTTTGGAAATAACTATTCAGTATAAATTAGTATCTGAACAGTTGGTAGAAAACGATTAATCATGCGCATGAATTCCGATTTCAACTTGGATTGAGTCAGTAAATAAATGTTCTTTTATTTCGTCCTCATCTCTATGACAAATGGAAAATAATTATCCCCTACGTGATGGGATATTTTTTTTAAAAAAAATTTAATTTTTCAAATAAACTATAGTCCTCCAAGGTAGAATTTGTGAAAAACAGCCAATCAAAATTCATAAATTTCGACTTGGTGGGCTATAAATTTGGCTTAGGGATGGAAGTGGTATGTGGCGGCCATGCTGCGACTTACGGCGCTTAGTGATGCGATGGCTGGCTTTAGCAGACAAGCAGCACTTAGCAGAGTAGGAGCAGCATAGCCACATAAGAACGGACAGCCCGACCCTTTCTGATTTTTT
>JAHDDN010000570.1 GCA_020629335.1 Chitinophagales bacterium
CAAAAAAAACGTATGAGATATTTTCTTAACAATAATCTCTATCCTCTAATTAGTAATCCTTGGAGTAATCTACAAATCACAGATGAAGCCATTCACGAAGCAGAAAAAATATTTGTGGATGGTATTATTTATGTTAAAGATGGGGGCAAATTAAGTTTTGATGGCTGTACTGTGTTATTTACTCCTAAATCCAGAATTTATGTTGAAAATGGTGGTATTTTAGAAATAACAAACTGCTCTTATTTATCAAGTATATATGATGATAACATTTATGAAAATGTTAGTAAGATATGGGAGTATGCTGAAGATAATAGCGATTTAACTGCAAATCTTGATATATTTTGGGATGGGATAGTAGTATTTGGAGAAGGTGATGAACCAGATGATTTTTCTATAGATAATAATGGCAATTTAGGTTTAGTCATAGTTGAAGAAAGTACTATTGCTTTTGCTAATGAAGCAATTGTTAGTAGAAATGCCTTAAGTTGTATGGCATACACTGCTGAAAGTGGTGTAATACAAGTCAATAATTCCAATTTTTATAATAATTTTAATGCTATCCATATTGCAAGCAATAGAGATGCTAACTATTCTAATAAAATTACGAACAGTTTATTTACTCAAAATAGAGAGTTCTTAACTTACTTTATGGGAGTGGGTAAAGATAAGTTTGCTACTTGCTCTGACAATTATACAATTGAAGTCCCAACATATATTGGTTTTGGAGATTTAACTTATGGATCAACTCCTTATGGAGGAATTATAGATAATTTCCAAGTCATAATAAATAATAGCAATGATTTCGAGCTATGGGGAAACAAGTTTATTACACCTGCCGTAAACATCGACCTTGAATCTGAAGATTATGAATTAGGAGGGATAAAAGTATCAAACTCTACTCTATCTATTGGAGAAGAAGGCGAAGAGCCTAACGAATTTGAAAAATTATCTACCGCTATAGAGATATATGGTCTGAATGACTTAGCTTCACCAGTTAAAATTCATTATAATGATTTTGCTAAAAATATTAGGGGAATTACGCTTAATACTTCTCCACTCTCTGAAATATCTAATAATAATTTTGTAGATAATAATGCTGCAAGTGTACCTTATGAATTCTATGTTTACAATAATGAATCTTTTGCTTGCCAGATTCATGAAAATGATTTTTTCACAAATAGTGCTTCACCAAAAATAACTGGTATTTGCGTTAAAAATAGCTTTAACTCTGAACTCCTTTCAGAAGATTTAGGTATTAGTAGCAAAATTAAAAACAACTATTTCAATGGAGCATTTCTCGCTTGTATGGATGTAAGAGGAGAGAATCTAAGCCTTCAAATGAGCTGTAATACTTTTGGTTTAGCTGGAAGCTATAAACCCAATAACTACTTTTATTTTGATGATATTGAAGGTGGGAACTTTCTTTCATTAGATGATCAAGGTCTCTGTGATGCTCAAAACACCCAATTTTATGCTGCTGAGTCTAGTAGTTTACTTGAAGATGATAGTTTTGATAGAGTAGTAATGAATTCTGACAATCAAGATATAGTTTTTAATCATGGACCAACTCTATTCCCATCAACATTTTCAACTGTATCCACCAGTGTTAATGTTATTGCTAACTCTTGTGATATTTGGGATGATGAGAATCTATGTCTTCCAATTTCAGGAATCATTGGTGGTGGGGACAATGAAGTGGTTGATACAAATACTAATGGAACTGGCACTATTTTAACGCAAGATATTTACACCATCATCAACTTTGTTAATACTCAAAATATAGCTGGTTTACGTCAATTTTTACGAGACAAAGGGGAAAGCTGGAGTGACAAACTATTAATTATTAATTTAGTGGTCCGTAAAGACAGTTTAGAAGCGGAACAAGAATTAGCACAATTTAATGTGAACACATCTGAAGATGAAGAATTTAAAACATTGCTTACTGCCATTAATAGAGGCGAAATTCAATCTGATGGCACTGGGAAAACTAATCGTTCAACAATATTAGAGATTACACAAAATAAGCAATCTAAGTATAATACGATGGCTGAATCTGCTTTAGCCAATTTGGAAGATAAATCATATACACGTAATGCCCCAAAAAGAAATATCAATCAAGTTAGTAAACAAACGAATTCCAATCAATTAATTTGCTTTCCTAATCCTGCTACAGAACAAGCAACAATTTCTTGGGAGCAATTTGATCTGAATGAATTAAATTTAGAGACATCAATCAAAATATTTAACTTATCTGCTCAATTAGCATTACAAAAACCGCTAAAAGATTGCTTGCTTAACTATGATGGTGTATCTTTAGATGTCACTACACTCAATGAGGGAATTTATTTTGTTCAAATAGAAGGAATGAGCAGTGTGGCTAAACTGATAATTACCCAATAATGAAAAACATTTTATTAATACTATTCTTCCTAATCACCAGCAACTTAGCGGCTCAAAACTACTTTAACCATACTTTTGGAGATGGGGTAGCGCCTGTTAATTCAGGTAAAGTAGTGGAAACTTCTGATGGCTTTTTGGTCTTTGGATTTAAATTTACTGGGCTACAGGAATTTTATGCTAAAAAGTTAGATATAGCTGGAGAAGAAGTATTTACTAAAACATTATTGATAGGCGACTTGTGGGGTTGGGAAAGACCCCACAATTGCCTTGCCACCAGTGATGGTAATTATGTACTCAGCATTAATGAAAGAGTCGCCTCTGGTGATTTTGAAACGGTGCTATTTAAAATTAATGAAGAGGCCGACATTATTTGGACACAGCGGTTTACTGCTACTGAAAATTTATCTTATGACGTAATTGGACAAATCTCTGAATTATCTGACGCTAGTCTACTCATCACTGGAGCAGCAGCAGAAATTGATACTAGTGGAGCATATATAGGTCACTCAAAAGCACTCATTATCAAAACAGATAGTATGGGCGAAATGGAATGGATGCAAATAATTGAAGAACCAT
>JAHDDN010000571.1 GCA_020629335.1 Chitinophagales bacterium
CATAAGTTTTTGACCACTCTATTTCGCCGCATTCATCAAGCTTGAGTGCATAGATGTCTTCTTGCCCTAATCCACCTTCACTAGTACTATAACTGGAGGTGACAGCCCCAATAAGGAAGCCACCATCTTGTGTAGAAATAAAGGATTGGGGATAGTCATAGCCATTCCCACCCATTACATTATAAAAGGTATCTTGGGCAGAAAGAGTATAAAATAGAAGAGATAAAAGAACTATAAAACCAATAATCCTTTGGCGTGTAATACTAATTATGCTGGGTAAATTCATCATATTAGGGTTAGGTTAGATGACAAATATAACTATTAAAGAGTGAATATTCTTCTCTTTATTAATAGAGTAACTTCTAAAAAATTCCTTGAAATTAGCTAAATGATGTTTATTTGAGTGCCTAACTATGCTGCTTAGTATAAAGTTTCGTATTTTGCCACTCACTAGTGATGAAAGTGAAAATCTATGATGGATAAAAGATTAAAATTTTTGGAAAAGTACCAAGCTTCTTTTCTGACAGCTTATTTCAAAAAAAACATTGTTGTGCCGAAGAGTTTCTCTTCAAGCTATATTTTTTATCGAGTGGCTCGCCCTATTTTGAAATTAAACTATAAAGCTTTTAAGTATTTTCATCCCAATTCGCCTTGGTTAAGCCAATTAGCCATCTTGTATATGAAAAAATACCTACATAAAAGAATGATTGGACTGGAATATGGTAGCGGATTTAGCACCACCTTTTTAGCAGAAAAATCTCAACAGATCGTTGCGATAGAACACCATAAAGAGTGGTATGATAAAATAGATCAGCTAATCAAAGAAAAAAAAATAGAGAATATAGAGTACGTTTTTATCCCTAAAGAAGAAGGGCCAATCACCCAAGAACAAAAAGTAAGCTTTCCAGAATTGCCAGCAGATTTCAAAGTAAAAAATGAATTTGCAGACTATTTTAATTACGTAAAAAAATATCCTGATGAATACTTTGATTATATCATCATTGATGGAAGAGCAAGAGTAGAGTGTACCATTAATGCACTACCCAAATTGAAAAAAAACGGTTTATTAATTTTAGATAATTCAGAACGAGAACGCTATACACCTATATTTGAAATACTGAAAGATTGGGAACATAGCAATACTTCAACAGGCTTAACAGATACCACTTTTTTTGTAAAGCCTAAATAATACAAATGGGAGAAATTAGATCACAAAGCATTAAGAGTTTAGTCATACTCTATATGGGCATAGCTATCGGCTTTGTGAATATAATTTTATTATTCCCACTCACCCTCACCACCGAAGAAATAGGTTTAGTCAATGTGATTCGAGGAGGAATTGTAGGTATATTTTCCATCATAGCCCTCTTTGGCTCTAATACAATGGTCATTCGCTTTTTCCCTTTTTTCAAAGACGAAAAAAATCAACACGGCGGTTTACTATTCTTTGCGATCATGGTCTCTATGCTCGGATTTCTCTTGAGCTTACTCCTATTCTTTACATTCAAAGGCCAAATAATTGATTGGTTTATAGAGAAATCTCCTTTACTAATCGACTACTTAGAATACGCAATTCCCATCGCTTTAGGAATTGTTATATTCAGAGTCGTAGAAGCCTTCAGCCGCTCCTATAAGCGTATAGTAGTACCCAATTTTCTATTTGAAGTCTACGTGCGCATTATGATGTCCATTGCCGTTTTAGGCTACTTTTTTGGATTCTATGGGCTCAAAGGGATGATGTGGGTTTTAATCTTCAGTTATCTTTCCGTAGGCTTGCTCAATGTGGCCTACTTAGCCTCTTTAGGTCAGTTATTTCTAAAACCCAATTGGGGTATTTTCAAGCATTCCAAAATGAAGGAAATGCTCAATTTTGCTGGCTTTGTCGTACTTGGTAATTCCACCACCATCATACAAGGCCAAGTAGATCAACTCATGTTAGCATCTTTAGATAGCCTTGGCAATACAGGTATTTATGGTGTCGCTTTTTACATCACCTCCGTCATTGAAATGCCCCGTCGTCCATTAGGCCAAATCACGATTCCAGTCATCTCCAATGCTTGGAAAGAAAACGATTTAGCCACCATCAATAAACTCTACAAACAAACCGCCACTCTCCAATTATTAGCCGCCCTATTAGTATTCATTCTAATCTGGATCAATATCGACAGCCTTTTCGATCTCATGCCCAATGGCGATAGCTTCCGTCCTGGCAAATATGTCATCCTTTTCGTCGGCCTCGCCAAACTATTCGATATGTTCATGGGCATCAATAACGAAATCATTGTTACTTCCGAATACTACCGTTGGAATGTTCCACTCATCCTATTTCTCATCGTCGTATCCATCCTGACAAACCTTTGGCTCATTCCCATTTATGGACTCATCGGTGCAGCCATTGCCACTACCATCACCGTATTCTGTTACAATGCCCTACGCTTCCTCTTCATCTATTGGAAGTTCCGTATGCACCCCTTCAATTCCAAAACCTTTGTGGGTATTTTAATAGGTCTAATTACCTTAGGGATCGGTTATCTTTTACCCACTTTCGATCTCCCCATCATAGATATTGCCTATCGCAGCATTCTAATGATCGCCATTTACGGCCTTCTAAGCATCCTGCTAAACGTATCTCCCGACGTCAATAAGTTTGCACAAAATCTAAAAGATCGCTTCCTAAAATAAGTGATGAATCTAATTTGGGGCTTCCCCATTTATAATTTTTTCATCGGCCCGTAGGGGCGGATCTATGTGTCCGCCCTCCGATGAAAAAATTATAAATGGGTCGGGCTATCCGCTCTTATGCAGCTATTCGGCAGCTACTCCACTAAGCTGTACTTGTCTGCCCTTGCAGGGCCAGCCTGCGTCCAGCTAAGTTCCGTAAGCTGCCTCATAACGCCGCATACCGCTACTATCCCTAAGCCTAGGCTGCTCAAAAAAATAAAAAAAGGCTTCTTAGTTTTGAGTTGTGAAACAAA
>JAHDDN010000063.1 GCA_020629335.1 Chitinophagales bacterium
TTTTAGTGGCACCGTATTTAGGAGACGCGAGTACGCGTCTCTACGGAATAAAAAATCATATTATAACCTTTAGCGTCTAATTGATTTGGGGCATAAAAAAACCGCTTGACAGTTGGACTGTCAAGCGGTTTTTCAATTTAATCTATTTTGTTTTTATTAACCTTGGTTGAAAGCATTGATGAAAGCTGCTGCGGCATTACTTAAGTATTCATCATTTGGGCTTCGGCTAGCATCACACTTAGCTTTCGTTCTCTCTATTGGGGTTGTAGCTACTGCTCTTCTACGTCGTGCGGCTAATCTTCTGCGACGTAATTCGGCGTAGCTTCTACGACCTCCATTAGTTTCTGTTGTCGTTTCTGTACTTAAGGTGAATACTACGAAATTTTCTAAAGTTTTCATATCGGGTTATTTTTTTAATTTTTTGGGCTTAAATAATGAATTTGGGTAATTTTTAAAAACGGTGTTTGGTTTCTCTATCTATTAGGTTAAAAACAGGTTAAAGGCTTATCATCTGTACAATTATCTTATACGCCACTATTTCAATGAAGGTTTCAAAAGATTTATTTTTGATAGTTTATAAGTAGCTAAAGTTAATTATTTCGGCAGTTCTGATGACCTCTTTTTAGCTTATCCTGCCTTGCTTTTCTTAGCAATAGCCCTGCTATTAAGGCGAAAACCGCCTTGGCTAAGCTAAAAATAAGCTCATCAAGAATGCACGAATAATTACCTTCAACTACTTAGAGGAGAGTTTTGAATCGTTTTTAAAGAGAATTAATCAACCATAAAGTATAAAAAAAGCCCGTGAGTTTCACTCACGGGCATAGTGTATATTTAAAATAATATTTCAAATTGAAAATAGATAAAGACAAGCGTAAAGAGTAATGTGTTTTTCACATTCTATAATAAAATAATTTTGCTCGCTTTAATTAAAACATAATTACATCTTAATATATAGCATTCAAAATTAAAAGTTTTGGTTGTGGTAGCGAAACTGATTAAATCAGCGCTATGAATTTGATACTGCCGAATATCATTATAGGTATAAAATCAACAGTACCATAAATTATGACTATAATAATTTGTCCTTTGAAAGAGACATTTTAATAATCAAGTTAATTCATTAAGATTAGAAAATAAAAGAGAGTAAAATATAGTGTTGTTTTAAACAAAATAAAAATAGATGTAAAGAAAATTAACGTTCGTTAGCCAAACGCTCATTTTAGACGCCACTTTCAAAGATAAGTCACGATTATCATATCTTTTTTTAGTAATTTCTCCTATTTCAACATTTATTTATAGCCTTGTTATATGTATGTGTTTAAATCAAAGGGACTTAGTTATTTCTTAGGATGAACATTTTTTTCATTTTGTATGAAACATTATTTCGGGCTCTTCGTAACAAAAGAGCGAGCATTAATCATGTGATTTGAGACTTTAATTTCATTCCTCTATTTTCCTTTAAAATCGTTTGTAAAGAATAATGATTGAAAGGCACCTCTAAAATGAAGCACCTTTTTGTATTTATATGAATGGCATTAATTGTCACCAAAAGTCCTTAAACTGCTTATTATACTGAACTCATTTAAAGTTTTATGGTGAAGCTGAAAATAAGGTAATTTTTCGTAGTTCAAGGCATTTTTGAGGCTCATAGCAGCGTTATGGGCCGATAAAATAACGCAGAAATACGGAAAATTAACTATTTTCTAAGCCAGCAGAAAAACTTTAAATGAGTTCACTACAAGCCTATGCTTATCAGTAAGCTTTAAAATTGGTATTTTTTTTGCTTCCTTTATCCTTTTAGGCTTAGGGATGGTAGCGGTATGTGGCGGCCATGGGGCTGCTTACGAAGCTTAGGCAACTGACGGCTGGCCCGAAGGGCAGACTAAGGTGCCTTAGCGTAGTAGCTGGCACATAGCCACATAATAGCGGACAGCCCGACCCTTTTTAATTTTTCATCGGAGGGCGCACACACAAGTAACGCCCCTACGGTCCGATGAAAAATTAAAAAGGGGAAGCCCCAGCAGAAAATCAAACAATATATTTCTAATATAACATCCTCAGACAACAATCTATGAAGCGTTTCCCACATTACAGACAATTAGACGCCAAGGATTGTGGACCCACCTGTCTGAAAATGATTGCTAAACATTATGGTAAGACTTTCTCCTTAGAGGATTTAAGGGAGCGAGCTTATATTACGAAGACTGGCGTCTCTCTGGCAGGTATTAGTACTGCCGCAGAGAGTATTGGTTTTCGTTCTTTAGCTGTTCGTGTGCCTTTTGAGAAACTTGTTGAGGCACCTCTGCCTTTGATTGCTCATTGGCGAGAACGACATTTTGTGGTGGTTTATAAGATCACAAAGAAACATATTTATGTGGCTGATCCTGGTTATGGATTGGTCAAGTATTCTCCTGAGGAATTTATGGACGGTTGGCTGAATGGTAAAACTCAAGCAGATTTACCTGGTATTGCTCTTTTATTGGAAGCGACTCCTACATTTTTTGAAAATGAAGATGAGGCTAAATCGAATACTGGTTTTCGTTATCTTTTTGGATATATTACTCCTTATCGAAAATTTTTGATCCAATTATGGCTTGGACTTATTCTGGGCAGTTTGTTTAATTTGATAACGCCTTTCCTTTCCCAATCACTTGTCGATAGAGGGATTTTGTTTCAAGATATCAACTTTGTTTATCTCATTTTAATTGCGCAGATTGTATTATTTATTAGTCAAACTTTTGTAGCAATTATTAGGTCTTGGATACTCTTGCATATGAGTGCTCGGATTAACATTTCCTTGGTATCTAACTTCTTGATTAAGTTGATGAAACTCCCAATTTCATTTTTTGATACTCGATTAGTAGGAGATATTATGCAGCGAATTGGGGATCATAGTAGGATACAAGCATTCTTACAGGCATCCAGTTTAGATGTTCTATTCTCAACTTTTAATCTCTTAATATTTGGATTTGTATTGGCCATCTACAATATGAAAATCTTTTTAGTATTTTTATTATTCTCTTTTTTATACTTTGTATGGATCTTCTTATTCTTGAAAAAACGGAAGGAGTTAGACTTTAAGCGATTTGATCGTTCTTCGGAAAATCAAAGTAAAATCATTGAGTTGATTGAAGGAATTAACGACATTAAGCTTAATAATTGTGAACAACAAAAACGTTGGGAGTGGGAGCATATTCAAGCCAAATTGTTTAGAGTCAGTATTGAAGGCCTAGTACTGGGTCAGTTTCAATCAGTAGGCGGTAGTGCGATTAATGTACTCAAAAACATTATTATCTCCTTCATTGCTGCTAAGGCGGTTATTGATGGCGAAATATCGCTGGGTACTATGATGGCCATTCAGTATATCGTAGGACAAGTAAATGCGCCTATTAATGATTTAGTGGGCTTTGTCCAATTAGCACAAGATGCCAAAATTAGTTTAGAGAGATTAAGCGAGATTCACAATAAGGAAGATGAAGAAAATCACGAAGTACAAAAGCTAAGTAATCTGCCGCAAGACCGCTCAATCAAGCTTAAAAATATTACCTTTAGCTACGAAGGCCCTTATGCTAAACCAGTATTAGAAAATGTTAATTTGGAAATACCTGCTGGTAAAGTAACTGCTATCGTGGGGGCCAGTGGTAGTGGGAAAACGACTTTGATCAAATTGCTGCTCAAGTTTTATGAGCCAAGCGAAGGTCAAATTCATTTAGGAGGGAATCTACTCTCTAACTATCATACCTCTTGGTGGAGAAGTCAATGTGGCATCGTAATGCAAGAAGGCTTTATCTATTCTGATACCGTTGCTAAGAATATCGCTTTAGGCGAAGACGTAATCAATCAAGACAAACTCCTTTACGCCGCAAATATGGCGAACCTCATGGACTACATCGAAAAAACACCTATGGGCTTTAATACGGCGATTGGTTCAGAAGGTGCCGGGATGAGCCAAGGTCAAAAACAAAGAATTTTAATTGCCAGAGCCATTTATAAAAATCCAAATTTCTTATTCTTTGATGAAGCAACTAGTGCTTTGGATGCGAATAATGAAAGAGTGATACACAATAATTTAGCGCATTTCTTCAAAGGTAGAACGGTAGTGGTAGTAGCACACCGATTGAGTACCGTAAAAAATGCAGATCAAATTTTAGTGCTCCATAACGGGCAAGTAGTAGAAGTGGGCGACCATAAAAGCCTGGTTGCCACAGAGGGCTACTACTATCATTTAGTAAAAAATCAATTAGAGCTAGGAAACTAATAACATATGCCTGAAATAATTTCTAGAGGAAACGAAGAACCAGATGGCCCCCAGATATACAGTAATGAGGTCAATGAGATTCTAACTGCCGTCCCAAATTGGATGATCAGGTGGGGAATTACTGCCGCTTTCTTTAGTGTTTTAAGCGTCCTATTTCTAACTTGGCTTATCAAATATCCAGATGTCGTAGAAGGCATCGTCGTACTAAAGGCTGCTGATCCACCTATCACGATGGTAAGTAAATCAAGTGGGGAGATCGTTCTAAATATTGAAAATCAACAAGAAGTTAGTCAGGGAGAATTACTCGCGTGGTTAGATAATCCGACTGATCAAGACGACTTAAAAGAATTAAAAAAACAAGTCTATAATTTCGAAAAAATATTAGAAGACAATTATCGAATTGAGAACTTTAAATTCAATAACAACCTTCAATTAGGGGAGCTACAACCCGCTTTCAATCAACTCATAAGAGCACAGCAAGATTATAAAAACAATCAATCTTCTGCCTCCAATAATGTAGTCCGATCAGGTAATATTCAACAACAAATTAATCAAGCTCGATCAAAAAACAGGAATCTAAAAGAGCAATTAAATTTGATCAAAAAAGAACACCAACTGATCGAGTCCGCCTATAATAATCGCTACCTCCCACTCTTCAAAGACGGAATTATCTCTAAAGCAGAGTTAGAAGGACACGAAAATAATGTGCTCAGAAGTAAAGGTACTTTACAACAAGCCCAATCTGCTCTTATAGAAAATGAAGCCTTTATTCTCCAACTCCAAAGTCAGGATTCTGAATTTGGATTCCGCTCTGAGGATATACTGAAACAAAGTAAAACACAGATATTAGATGCTAAAGCTCAATTAGAAAATCAAATGGATCTCTGGGAAGAAAGATACATCATTAGAGCTGCCATTGATGGTAAAATAGAGTTTCCTCCAGACATCAAAGATCATCTTTTTATACAGGCACAGCAACCCCTCTTTAGCATTATTCCACCTTCACAAGAAGGTATTTTCGGCGAGATGCTTATACCAGAAGCTGGTTCTGGAAAAGTAGAAACAGGCCAAAAAGTTCGTATCGAATTGAATAGCTATCTCCAAAGCGAGTTCGGAGCCGTCATAGGCCAAGTAATCCAGATTTCTGATTTAGGACTCACAACGAATGCCGCTAATCCATCAGGCAACACCTATAATGTCCGAATTACTCTACCCGATGGCCTACACACAACCTATCAAAAAAATATCGCCTTCAAACACAATATGCAAGGCAAAGGAGAAATCATTACCAAAAACCGAAGTATCATCGGCAGAATCTTCTCCGAAATCCTAAAAGTCCTCGACCAATCTTAGTAGCTTAGTTAACTGGTAAATTAGTGTATTAGTTAATTAGCAATCAGAAATTTTAGCAATCAACCAATATACTATTTAACGAATTAACTAAAGAGGGGCTTCCCCATTTTTATTTTTTTTCATTCGACAGTAGGAGCGGTACCTGTGTGTCCGCCCACAAATGAAAAAAAATAAAAATGCGTCGGGCTGTCCGTTCTTATGTGGCTATGCCGCTCCTACTACACTAAGGTCCGCTTGTCTCTTATTGGAGCCTGCGCGTACCTAAGTTCCGTAAGTCGCAGCATGGCCGCCACATACCACTACCATCCCTAAGCCTTCTCCCCTCACAGGGGAGATGCCCGAAGGGCAGAGGGGTAATAACCGATTTGCCAGTTTATCCGTTCATAATTCATTGTTCATAGTTCAAACCCCTATCTTTGCCCCATGGATAAATCTCAAGAACTACTCCACCTCTATCAACAACATACAGGCAATACTCCAAGCAGTATCAAGCCACTTCCAGCTTCTGGCTCCAACAGACGCTACTATCGTATTTTTGAGGGCGAAAAAAGCCTCATAGGTGCTTACAATGATGATCTCAAAGAAAATGAAGCCTTCTTTCATTTTACGGAGCATTTCCAAAATAAAGGATTAGCGGTTCCTAAACTATTAGCCAGAGACACTGAAAAAGGCATTTACTTACAAGAAGACTTAGGCGACCAAACCCTCTATCACTGGATCAGCCAACACGCTAAAGACTCCGACTATAGTACCACAGTACAAACCAAGTATGAAGCAGTCATTAGTCATTTAGTCCGCTTTCAGGTAGAAGGGATACAAGGCTTAGATCTATCCAAAGCTTGGCCCATAGCTGAGTTTAACCGACAGTCCATTCTCTGGGATCTCAACTACTTCAAATATTGCTTTCTCAAAACCCACTACGTTCCTTATGACGAATTGGCCTTAGAGCATGACCTCCAAAAATGGGCGGACTATCTCCTACAAGCACCTCAAGATTACTTCATGTATCGAGACTTCCAATCTCGCAATATCATGTTAAAAGAAGAGGACTATTATTTCATCGACTATCAAGGCGGGCGCAAAGGACCAGCTCAATACGACTTGGCCTCTCTTATCTATCAATCCAAAGCTCAGCTTACAAACGAAATGAGAGCCCAACTACTAAGCCACTACATCAAAGAGCTATCGAACTATCAAACAGTAGATACTAAAAGCTTTCAACAGCATTTCTATGCGTATGTTTATATGCGAATTATGCAAGTCTTAGGAGCCTATGGCTTTAGAGGCAAATTTGAAAAGAAAGCCTATTTCATCCAAAGTATCCCATTAGCAGCTCAAAACTTAGCCTACCTCAATCAGCATATACAATTCCCCATTGAGCTACCCGAACTCACTAAGGTCTGGAACTATATCGCTGATAATTTTGCTCAAACCCCCCCCCTCATTACTGAAGACCAATTGACAATTACCATCAATAGTTTCTCCTATAAATCAGGCATCCCCAATGATCCAAGCCCCAATGGCGGTGGCTTCGTATTTGATTGTCGATCTATTAATAATCCAGGCAGACAAGTACAATATCGCTCACAAACAGGCCGAGATGAAGCTGTCATTGAATTTTTACTAAATGAAAGCAATATTGATAATTTTCTCGAAAATGTTTATTATCTAGTGGACGGAGCAGTTGAAAATTATCTGGAGCGAAAATTCACCCACTTAATGGTCAGCTTCGGTTGTACAGGTGGTCAGCATCGTTCTGTCTATTCTGCCGATCAATTGGCCGCTCACTTAAAAGAAAAATATCCAGTTAATATTCGACTATCACACATCGAACAAGAAAAGAAAAACTGGATCAATTAAAACTAGCTTATGAAAGCAATGATATTTGCCGCAGGCCTTGGCACCCGCCTACGCCCACTCACCAATGACCGCCCTAAAGCAATGGTCAAATTAGGCAACCAAACACTGCTCGAAAGAACGGTCGAAAAGCTACACAAAAATGGCTTTAATGACATCATTATCAATGCCCATCATTTTGCAGATCAAATCATCAACTTTAGTCAACGTTATCGAAAAGCCAATTTAAAATTAGCCATCTCTCACGAAAAAGAGGTATTACTCAACACTGGAGGTGGCCTCCAAAAAGCCGCTCCCTTCTTTGATGATGACATGCCTTTCTTAGTGCATAATGTAGATATACTATGTGATATTGACCTAAACCAATTTTACACAAAGCACCTAAAAACCGCCCCTTTTGCGACCCTTGCCGTACGCAATAGAATCACAAGCCGCTACTTACTCTTTGATAAAAAAATGAAACTAATAGGATGGAAAAACACTAAAACAGGAGAAGTAAAAATGGCCCGACATCACAGCGAAGTCGCTCACCAATTGGCCTTTAGTGGTATTCAAATCATTGATCCTGTTGCTTTCAAATGGATGAATCAGGAGGGGCCATTCTCTATCATTGACTTTTATCTAGAAATGGCTGCTCAACACGACATCATCGGCCACCTCCACAATGACGACCTTTGGATGGATTTAGGAACACCAGAAAGATTGATTAAGGCTGGGGAACTAATAGAATAGAAACATGATCCTAACTCTCTAATTTAAAAACAGAACATATATAGCGCAAGTGTTTTTCATTGGTGCAGGCTGACCCTTTTAATGACTCTTCTTAGCAATCGTCCCATGTATTTCATTGATTTGCATCATGGCTGCTGAGCCATACCACGGATGTAACTCCATCACCAAGCTACCCGCTTTAATAGCAGGATCGGTAGCAGTCAGTTCTGCTGCCTCTTCCACCGTTTTGACATCAAAAATATAAATGCCTCTTAATTCACCATTATCTAAGAATGGCCCTGCTACTATCAATTTTCCCTCTTCCGCTAATCGCCCAATATTCGCCATATGAGCAGCTTGTAATTCCCTTGCCTCCTCTTCGGTACGATCTCTATTAGGACCTGCTTTCAAAAAAGCCATTACATACTGTCTCATACCATAATCATCCGCTCCCAATTTCTCTGCTAATGCAGCATCATATTCGGTGATTTTCATTGCTTCTTCTTTTTGATCGTTTGCTTGGCCATAACTAAGAACGCTGATGCTAATACTTAATAAAAAAATAGCGAGGTTTTTCATAATAAATATTTTACATAATTAGGTTCAGATCATAAATACCTAAACCTATAACTCATCTTCTTGATAAACAACTCCTAATACCGTCTCCCCTACTCCTTGCAAAGTACCTTTATCAATGATATCCATATCATCATCATGGGTGTGCCAGTAATCGCCGAAACCATTTTTGAAAACCTTAGGATCATACTGTATAATATCAATGGTCGGTACATTACCTAATACATTCATATAGTAATGATCATCTGTGATACCTGCTACTTTTTCGTAGATGAAGTTGCCACTATAACCCAAAGCACTTGCTGCTGCCCACACTCTCTTTACTAACTGAGGCGCATATCTGCGTGAGTGACCGTCTTGTGGAAAAACCGCTCCATTAGCACCAACCATATCTAAATTGATTCCCCATACAGCCGTATAATTAGGCTTGTGCGGATTACGTCCCCAATATTGCGATCCTTTACAGTAAGAATCTCTAATATTACTTCTCCCAGAATCTTCCACATCCCAAAAGATAATATCTACTCCAATGTTTTGAGTAGGCTTTGCTTTAAGTTGTTGGGCCATTTCTAAGAGCACTCCTATTCCACTGCCACCATCATTAGCTCCTAATATTGGTTTATCTTGTTCTGCCTCATCTTCATCATGATCCGCAATAGGCCTTGTATCCCAATGTGCCGAAAGCAATACTCGCTTTTTAGCAGAAGGATTAAAAGAGGAAATGATATTGTACATCGGCACTTGCTTGCCTGGTGGAATCTCCACTTGAGCTTCTTGTACCATTACTTCATCTGCAAATTTTTCCATTTCTGCTTTTAGCCAATCGGCACATTCTTTTTGCGCTTGACTTCCTGGGTATCGAGGACCAAAATCAACCTGCTTTTGAACATAATTATAAGCACTTTCTCCACTAAAAGTGGGCCGAACAACTGACTTAATCTTGGGCTTAGTTGTTTTTGTCTTAGGTGGTTTGCTGGTCTGAGTATCTTCTCTACAAGAGAAAGTCAATAGACAGCAACTAATGCACAGAAAAAAAGCTAATTGTTTGATAAAATGTATTTTCACTTAATAGAGGTTTTGTTTGAACTGATAAACTGGATAACCGACAAACTGGTAATTGTGATATTTCGGTTAATCAGTTTTTCAGTTAGAAAGTTAATCGGTTAAAAATTGGCTTAGGGATGGGAGCGGTACTCAGCGTGATGAAGTAGCTTACGGCGCTTAGTGATGTGATGGCTGGCCCGAAGGGCAGACAAGCAGCACTTAGCAGAGTAGCTACTGAATAGCTGAGTGAGAGCGGACAGCCCGACCCTTTTTAATTTTTCATCGGAGGGCGCACACATAGGTGCGCCCGTACGGGCCGATGAAAAATTAAAAAGGGGAAGCCCCAAATAATACTAGCTGTTAATTGTCCAGCTAGATCCTTCTTTGCCGTCTTTTACTTGGATTTTTAGTTCTGTTAGAATATCTCGTATTTTATCAGAAGTATCCCAATCTTTATTTGCTCTTGCATTTTGACGCATATCGAGGATGAATTGGATAAGTCCATCTGTTACGCTATCGTCTTGCTTATCTTCGGCTTGTAATCCTAATACTTCTTCTATGAAAGTAATGAAAGTCTTTTTGAGCAAGTCAAAAGTGCTTTCGCTAATAGAAGAAAGTGGGATAATCTTCTCATTGAATGAGTTGATTTTTTTGGATAAGTCGAAGAGGGTCGCAATGGTTTCAGCGGTATTGAAATCATCGTTCATCTTCTCTTCACATTGATGGCATAATTTGATGACTTCGGCATCCTCTGCTTCGTTGATGCTAACTCCATTAGTTTGGTATTCTAAACCCTTGAGAATCTTGAGGGCATTCATCAAACGATGGTAGCCTTTTTCAGCTGCGCTTAAAGCTTCATTAGAAAAGTCTAAAGTACTACTATAGTGTGACTGCATCGTAAAGAAACGAACGGCCATTGGTGAATAACCTTTGTCTAATAATTCATGATCACCTGTGAATAGCTCTGCTGGCCAAAATGAATTGCCCAATGACTTACTCATCTTAGTACCATTGACTGTCAACATATTGGTGTGTACCCAGTAGCGCACTGGAGAACTTCCATAAGTACCTACTGACTGCGCAATTTCACATTCGTGGTGAGGGAATTTTAGATCCATACCTCCACCATGGATATCAAAGGTTTCGCCTAAGTACTTCTGACTCATAACGGAGCACTCTAAGTGCCAACCAGGAAAACCAGCTCCCCAAGGAGAGTCCCAACGCATGATGTGTTGCGGAGAAGCATTTTTCCAAACTGCAAAATCAAATGGGCTTCGCTTATCACTGGCTCCTTCTAAATTATCTCTTGAATTAGATTGTAAATCTTCTAAAATTCTACCAGATAATTTTCCATAGTCATGATCTTCATTGAATTTCACAACATCAAAGTAGACGGAACCATTCGACTCATACGCATAGCCATTCTCGATTAGCTTCTCTACCATTTGGATTTGCTCTAAGATATGACCTGTTGCACTTGGTTCTATACTTGGTTTTTTATTATTGAATTGAGCTTCTACTTCGTGGAAGTTATTGGTGTACTTCTGTACTAACTCCATCGGCTCTAAATTTTCCAACTTAGCTCTTTTAGCGATTTTGTCATCTCCTTCATCGGCGTCATTTTCTAAGTGCCCCACATCAGTGATATTACGCACATAACGTACTTTATAACCTAAGTAAGTCAAATAACGGTACATCACATCAAAGAAGATGAAAGTTCGACAATTACCTAAGTGTACATCATTATATACGGTAGGCCCACACACATACATACCCACATTAGGGGCATTGAGGGGCTCAAATAATTCTTTCTCTCTTGTTAGACTGTTGTAAATATGTAATTTTGAACTCATGTCGCAAAGATATGGTATTACGTGAAATAATCAATACCCTAAAACTCCTATGATTGGATAATGATCTGAATACTCCTCATTAATGACCTTAAAGTCATTGACTTGGAAAGTTGAATCCGCTAATAGGTAATCAATCCTAAAAGAAGGCAATGGACCAGCAAAGGTTCCTCCCATGCCGCTACCCACTTCTAAGAAGGCATCTTGTAATCCTTTAGAGATCGTTCCATAAGTATAAGAATTAGGCGTATCATTAAAGTCTCCTGAAATAATTACAGGATAAGGGGACTTATCCATATAATCCTTTAATATCTCAGATTGTTCCGCTCTTTTCACAAAAGCGCCTTTTAATTTTTTTACGATGTTCTTAGAAGACACCCAATCAGGCGCTTTCTCTCCTATTGTTTTGAGATATTTATAGTCTGCAGCTCCTAATTTTATGGACTGAAGATGCACATTGAATACACGGATAATATTATCATTGATGGTTAGATCAACATATAGGCCAGCATTGCTGGAGGAGTTAGCAAAGGGTATACTTTTTTGATTTTTTATCGGATAACGAGAGAAGGTAGCCAAGCCCCAATGGTGCTTATTCTTAAGCGTAAGGGTCTTTTCTATATGGTAGTACTTATAATCTAATTGATTGACGAGCAATTTCACATTATGGAAATCCTCAGTATCTTCATAATAAAACTCTTGAAAACTAATCACATCTGGATTTTCTTTCTCTATGATCCGCATCATATTATCTCTGGCCTCCTCATTTTCTGTCCAGTTGTACAAATCAAAATTTTGGACATTATAGCTCATCACCTTCAGTGTATCCTGACCAGCAATAACAGGAACGGCTCCATCATTAAAGGCAATCAATTGACTGAGATTACTCCATCCCAATAGGACGGCAAAAAGCGGCAGTAATACAAACCATTTTTTCCTAACAATCCAATAAATAAAGAAGAAGATATTAGCCAAAAGTAATATAGGGTAACCTAAACCACAAATTGCAAAAGGCCAAAATACAGCAGGGCTAACACTAGTGGCCATATAGGCAGATAGTAAACCTAAAACGGCTAAAACATTTAGCCATATCATCACTTTATCCAAAAAAGACCTCAAATTATCATAATAAGTGTAGCCAAAAGACCCTAGTCTTCCTTACTGGCCTTAAATAAAAACTCTTTTTCCTCCTTAGATAAGCTATCATAACCAGATGCCGAAATTTTATCTAAAATCTGATCAATTCGAGCTTGCTTATCCTTTGCATCCAATGGTTGTTTCTTCTTTTTCTTTTTCATCGAATGACTAATATTCCCCTCTCTTTTATAGACTACCTTGGGGCGATAAGTACCCATAGTTGAAGTTTCCTTAACAGGTCTTCTCTGGTGTGATTTATCTCCCGAACCTACTATGCTATCTACTAATCGATTAAAGCCTTTGGCCCAATCTGTTCCTGCTTGCAACTGCTTAATGTATAAATACCCAAAAAGCGCACCACCCAAGTGAGCAATATGTCCACCTGCATTAGCTGATACGATATACACAAAATCCGTTAACACAAAAAACAAAGCAATATACTTCATCTTCACCATCCCTAATAACAACAAACGAATACTATAATCAGGGCTATAAGTCGCCAAGGCCACTAAAATTGCCATTACACCTGCTGATGCACCCAACATATAAGAGTCCGCTACTGATGTACTAAATAATGGAAAGAGATTAAAGCAAAGAATATAAAGCATTGCGCCAAATAAACCTCCGTAAATATAAATCGGCAATATCCGTCTATTACCCACAAAATCTACCAATCTTACCCCCATCCAATATAAAATCAGCATATTAAACGCAATATGCCAAATACCAGTATGCGTAAACATATAAGTCACCAAAGACCAGGGCTGCCACAATAGATTCGTCACCGATGCAGGGACCTCCAAATAGCGCACGATCTGATTATACAGGCCAAGTTGTTCAAACAAAGCCATGAATACATATGAAACCGTCAAAAACAAATAGACAGCCAAATTAACAAAGATGAGCTGCGTTACCATCCCACCATTCCTAAAATGGTATTTTATATCATCAATTATAGTCGTGTTACCGTACATTTCTAAAAAAATTAAACGAATAGGATTTTTTTATTTTTTTCGGGGCTTCCCCTTTATAAATTTTCATTCGACCGTAGGGGCGCTACCTATGTGTGCGCCCTCGAATGAAAATTTATAAAGGGTCGGGCTGTCCGCTCTTATGTGGCTATGTGCCGTCTACTCCACTAAGCTGTACTTGTCTGCCTTTCAGGCCAGCCTACGTCCAGCTAAGTTCCGTAAGCCATCACATGAACGCCACATACCGCTGCCATCCCTAAGCCTTTTTGAGCATATTATCATATTATCAATTATCACAACATGTTAGTAAGTTTTTTACTAACATACTCACTACCAACATACCTACTACTAACTAACGCATTTTCCACATCAACAACAATAAAGCCCCAAATATCGCACCACCTAAGTGAGCGAAGTGAGCTATTCCTGTATTATAACCACTAAAACCTAAAGAAAGCTCAATAGCACCTAATATCAATACAAAATATTTAGCCTTAATGGGTATTGGTGGGAATAACAACACCAGACGATGATTTGGATAAAGCATACCAAAGGCTGCCAAAATTCCAAATACAGCTCCTGAGGCACCTAATACTGGTACATTAAAGGAGAAAGGGGAAACACCTCCATAATGCACTTCTAAATAGGAAACCAACATATGTAATCCCATAGCACCGAAACCTGTTAACAAATAATAGGCTAAGTATTTTTGGGGACCTAATCTAGCTTCAACAGGTGGCCCCAAAATGTATAAGGTGTACATATTAAAGCCAAGATGCATCAAACTGCCATGCATAAACATATGCGTCACCAACTGATAAGGCCTAAAGTATTCTGAAAGTGGAGAAAATAAAGCTAATCTATACCGCTCCCAATCACTAAATTCTCCACTGATTTCATTAATCAAATTACCACTATTAACCGCATCCCCCATCAATAAATAGGTACCAATATACATTAGCACATTAATAATGATTAGGTTCAGTGTAACCTCTGTCATGCTACCGAACCCACTGTATTGGCGTCTGCTCATAATATAAATTGATTAAAGATGCTTTTAAGCGGTCCTTAAAATCTTTTTTTTCTTTCAAACTGTTTTTCAATTTCATCTAATTTGTACTTAATGATTGTTTGACGTCCATTAAGTGCATCATAGGGCTTTTCGCAAGCAAATAGCTGATCAATCAAATTTTCCATTTCTGGGCGAGCCAATGTTTTTCCTCCTTGAATAGAGGTATTCATCGCCATTGCTCTCGCAATACTAATTTGAGGAGTTAATTGTAATTCTTCGCTCAATTTATATTGTTCTAATAAGCCTTCGATGATGCTCAACTCGTCTCCCCCTGTCATATAGGAAGGAATCCCGTGTATCACAAAGGTATTTTGCCCAAACTCTTGTAAATCATAGCCCATTTTGTTTACATCAGGTAGTAGCTCTTTCAACAAATCCGCATCCATAGGCGGCAAATTCAATTTTAGAGGAAAAAGAATTTTTTGTGTAGAAGGCTCTTCTGCACGCATACTATTGAGGTACTTTTCAAATAAAATTCGCTCATGGGCTGCTTGCTGATCAACTAAGATAAAGCCCGATTTGATTTGAGATAAGATATAGCGATTGTGTATCTGATAAGGTAATCGCCTTGCTGCTGGTTCTTCTGTATCAACTATATTGCCATCTTCATCTTGTCTGGAGAAAATACTGATTGTATGTGACTCATTGGGTGTTTCTGGTTCAATAGAGGTTTTGGGAGCTGGTTTTTCATTAGGATTCCCCAGAACCTTATATAACTCTTCCCAATTTTTGCTAGAAGTACGATTGTTCATTCTATCAAAGACAGGATCATTTTTTACTGGTGGCACAAAGCCGCTTTTATTGGATGTGTCTGACTTAGCTGAATCAATCCAAGGATTAGCCCCTACCATTTGTCCTTTATTAGAAGGGCTGGAATGATATTGATCGCCGAAAGTAGGCTCTCTATCAAAATCAAGGCTTGGCATCACATTGACTCCTAAGCCCCTTTTAACTGCTGACATAATGAAGGTATAAACAAGGCGTTTATCTTCAAATTCAATTTCTTGCTTAGTGGGATGAACATTGATATCAATCCTATTGGGTACAATATCAATATAAATAGCATAAAAAGGATAGCTTCCGCTAGGTAATACATTAGAATACGCCTTCACAACCGCATGGTTAAAGTAAGGACTTTTAACAAATCGATCATTGACGAAGAAGTATTGGTTGCCTTTGGTTTTGCGAGCAAACTCAGGCTTACCAACAAAGCCTGATATTTTCAATATATCGGTCTCTTCACCAATTGGAATAAGGTGTTTATTGTATTTATCACCGAATACGTTGACGATACGTTTTCTTAGATTTTCGGCTTTTAAGCGGATGGTTTCCACTCCATTATTGGTCATAGAGAAACCAATATTGGGATTAGCTAAGGTTAGGCGATGAAACTCTTCGATGATGTGTCTATTCTCTACGGTATTAGATTTTAGGAAATTACGTCGAGCAGGCACATTAAAGAAAAGGTTTTTAACTGATATAGAGGTGCCCTCTGGGCATTGACAAGCTTCTTGTTGTTTGATTTCAGACCCTTCAATCGTTACTTTTGTTCCTAGCTCCTCTCCTTTTAAGCAAGTTTTGAGTTCTACATGAGCAATCGCAGCGATGGAGGCCATTGCTTCTCCTCTAAAACCCATAGAGCGAATACTGAATAGATCCTTCGCTTCTCTAATTTTAGAGGTAGCATGTCGTTCGAAGCACAATCTGGCATCAGTTTCAGACATACCTTTCCCATCATCCACTACTTGGATAAGGGTTCTCCCCGCATCTTTAATAATTAACTTTACTGTTTTTGCTCCTGCATCAATAGCATTTTCCATTAATTCCTTGACTACTGAAGCGGGCCTTTGAATGACCTCTCCAGCTGCAATCTGGTTAGCTATTGCATCGGGCAATAATTGAATCACATCTGACATTTATGCCGTGTTTACCTGCTTCACGAATACCACTAAGAGTATGATTAGTCCGACTAAGGTCAGTATGCCTCCTGTCGAATCATATCCCATTATATAGAAAAAGGGCAATGCAAGCATCGCTATTAATAGCATCATTCGCATATTTTGCCCACGTTTGGAGGCTCTGTCTCTCATTGCTATGTCTCTATTAGTAAAAGAACCGACGATGCGCCCGCCTTTTTTATTACTTCTAAAGAAAGCTCCCTTTTCGAGTCGGATTTCACCTTTTCGAGCCTTTCGTTCTTCTTCCTCTGGATCATAGAAACGAGGACGATAATTAAATTGGCTATTTCGGGGTAAGCGTGTACCTGAACGACCAAATAAACCCATAAGTGTTGTTTTTAAGTCTTTTGGAATGATAAAAAGCAGTGCCTTAATTCTTATTCATCTTCCATTATCGTGAATTTACAATATTTTATTCATCCAAGCATCCTAAATTAGCTTTTTGTTGCTAACATTTACATTTATATAACTAAACGTAAAATAGTGGCACTTTAGTTTAACAAAATTTTAGGGGGGTTTAGTTCATATGATATTTATTTTGGCTTAGGGATGGTAGCGGTATGTCGTTTTTTCAGTATTGAGTATTGGGTATCAAGTAGTGAGTACAATTTTTTCTCAATACTCATTACCCAATACCCATTACTATTTTAGCCACATGAGAGCGGACAGCCCGACCATGCGCCTTCGGCGAACGATGAATGCATAATGATGAATGATTAATTTGGGCTGGTACAAGGATCAATCTTACTTAGAAACGCATGGTAAGTCCCAAATTTGATTGATTAGTATATTTATTAATTGGGTAATTTCTAATCAATTTATCAAAATCAAGCGCTAGTTATTCACTATAAAATTAGTGCCTAAAAAAGAAAAGGCCCCGAAACTTTGCAGTTTCGGGGCCTTTATTTTGAAATAAGGTTTTGTGTTCCTTATTCCTATCGTTGATTCATCGTTTATTTCTTGATGAACTTACGGCTTTGCTCTGTTTCACCATTCGTTAATTGGATGATGTAAGCACCAGCTGCGTAAGCGCTCATTTCAATATCGATTGTATTCAATCCGTTGCTTGGATTGATTGATCGTGTCATTACTGTTCTTCCTGTTACGTCATAGATGCTGATTTCAATTGTCACCTCGTTAATTGCTTGGAAGTTTAATTGTAATACGTCTTCTACTGGTACTGGAGCGATACTTAAGATATTTAGGTTCATTGCACCTCTTGTTAAGGCGATTACTTCTGATTGAGCCATTGAACCATCGTTATCAATTGTTTCTAAACGGTAGTAGCTTGTTCCTTCTGGAGCATCTTTGTCTAAGTAGTCGTAGTTGTTAGTTAAAGTTGAATTCCCTACTGCTGTTACATCAGCGATACGCTCAAAGTTAACTCCATCTACAGACCTCATTAGATCGAAGTGAGAAACGTTAATTTCTGTAGCAGTGATCCACATTAGGTTGTTTCCTTCTTCGGTTACATCTCCTGTGAATACTAATAATTCAACTGGCACAGTAGGCTCACAGCTTCCAGGGCTTAAGCTCACTACTTGTGTACAACCGTCGCTATCTGTTACTGTATATTCTACGATTCCATCCCACTCATCAAATGATAAGTTCACAACGAATGCATCTTCTTGATAAGCAGTATAGTCAATTCCACCAGTTCCTGTGATTTGGTAAGGAGCTTCTCCACCTGAAATCACACCAGTAATTGTTAAGATAC
>JAHDDN010000572.1 GCA_020629335.1 Chitinophagales bacterium
AAATTCAAATCAATAAAGCGATCTGGGTCGCTTATAGTTCCAAAGGGTTTAAAATGAAATTTATTTTTTTATAAAAAAATTACTTTTTTTGTTTGTAATTTGTTGATAATTAATTGTTTGTGGTTTTTTGATTTTTTGATAAAAAAATGAGATTTAATTCTTTTGTTTTAAGCTTACAGCTTTTTTAGAAACATTTAAACTGGCTTTTACCCCATTTATGATGGCTCTATTATCATCAATATGCCCAACAGGGAAGTTAAAACATACAGGATAGTCGTATCCGTCTATATGTTCTGCGATGATTTCTTCTGCATTTTTTCCAAAGGGAATATCATTATCATTCATGTCGGTCATGCCCCCTACGACTAAGCCAGCTAATTGAGCTAATTTTCCTCCTCTTTTAAGATTCATCATCATGCGATCAATATGATATAAATATTCGTCTAAGTCTTCAATGAATAATATTTTTCCGTCCGTATTGATATCAGAAACACTTCCAGCTAAGCTGTATATAAGGGATAAGTTTCCACCAATAATAGGTGCCTCACACTTCCCTAAACGATTGAGTGGGTGGTGAGCAGTTTTGTGGCTGAGTTTTTTGCCAAATAAAGCACAACGGAAGCTTTCTATGGCTTCCATTGTATTACCAGACATGCTGATCGGCATTGTCGCATGAATAGACGCAATCTCAAGATGCTGGTATAAATGAGAGTGAATGACTGTAATATCACTATAGCCGACTATCCATTTAGGTGATTTTTTAAATTTGGTAAAATCGATATGGTCTATGATACGAACAGTACCATAGCCTCCTCTTGCGCAAATAATCGCCTTGATGTCTTCTCTATCAGCCATTTGTTGAAAGTCTTGTATACGGAGCTCATCTGTTCCTGCATATTGATGGTGCTCTGCCCCGATACTTTGCCCAATTTCGACCTCTAATCCCCACTCTTTGAGGAGCTTAATGCCGAGGGCAAGGTCTTCTGTGTTGATTTTTCTGGCAGTGGCTATTAAGGCTACTTTATCACCTTTCTTCAAATTAGGCGGAATTCTCATTTTTGTGTATTAAGTTTGTGTTCGGAATGAACTAATTATAATAAGCTAATGTAGTTAAGTCATTCCCTTTATAACGTAAAAAAACGAAAAAATAATGTCAACGCCCAAAAGATACATGATTACTTCTGCCTTACCTTATACTAATGGCCCTGTTCATATCGGTCAGTTAGCTGGGGCTTATGTTCCTGCTGATATATATGTTAGGTATTTGAGACTGAAGTATGGTGCAGAAAATGTGGCCTTTATATGTGGCTCTGATGAGCATGGTGCAGCGATCACCTTAAAGGCGATCAAGGAAGGAATTACTCCAAGAGAAATAGTAGATAAATATAATACGATTATTAAGCAGAGCTTTATCGACTTTGGAATTGACTTTGATATGTATCATCGTACTTCAGATGAACTTCATCATGAAACGGCTTCTCAGTTTTTTCAAGACCTATATGATAAAGGGGTTTTTGTTGAAAAGGAATCAGAGCAATATTATGACGAGACTCATCAGCAATTTTTAGCAGATAGATATATTAAGGGAACTTGCCCTGTTTGTGATAATGATAGTGCTTATGGTGATCAGTGCGAAAAATGTGGTAGCACCTTAGATGCCAATGAATTGAAGAACCCTATTTCAACGCTGAGTAATACGACTCCTATTCGCAAAAAAACAAAGCATTTATATTTATCTTTAGATATGATGCAAGCTTGGTTAGAGGAGTGGATTGTGGAAGGAAAAGGAAGAGAGGAAAAATGGAAGAAAAATGTCATGGGTGCTTGTAAATCATGGTTGACAGCGGGCTTAAGACCTCGCTCAATGACCCGTGATTTAGATTGGGGAGTAAAGGTGCCGATTGAAGGCTATGATGGTAAAGTCCTTTATGTTTGGTTTGATGCGCCTATAGGTTATATCTCTGCTACCAAAGCATGGGCGGCAGAAAATGGCCAAGATTGGGAGCCATTCTGGAAGGATGAAGAAACCAAGTTAGTTCACTTCATTGGTAAGGATAATATAGTATTCCACTGTATTACTTTTCCAGCGATTTTGAAAATGCATGGTGATTATATCATACCGACCAATGTCCCAGCCAATGAGTTCATGAATATGGAAGGAGATAAGATGTCTACCTCTCGTAATTGGACGGTTTGGTTACATGAGTATTTAGAAGAATTTCCAGGAAAGCAAGATGTATTGCGTTATGCATTGACAGCTAATATGCCTGAAACAAAAGATAGTGAGTTTACTTGGAAGGATTTCCAAACTCGTAATAATAGTGAGTTGGCTGGTGGCTTAGGTAACTTTGTGAATAGAGTAAATGTATTAACCCATAAATACTTTGATGGTGCAGTACCAGCAGCAGATTTACAGCAAATAGATATCGATTTATTAGCCAACTTAAAGGAGCATATTCTAAAAATAGAAGAGCACTTAGAAAAGTACGAATTTCGAAGTGGCTTGAATACTTTGATGAAGTTAGTTGATGCAGGTGATAAGTACTTAACCGTTACAGAGCCGTGGAAATTGATTAAGACGGATGAGGTTAGAACAAAAACAGTGCTTTATACTGCTTTACAGTTAGTAGCGAGCTTAGCGGTATTGATGAAGCCTTATTTGCCATTTAGTGCGGCTAAGTTAGAAGGTATTTTGAATACGACTGGCAATACTTGGTTGGATGTAGAGAATTTACATTTACTACCAACGGGCCATCAAATCAATCAACCAGAACTATTATTTACTAAAATAGAGGATACAGATATTGAGCCACAGTTGGCTAAGTTAGATACGATTCGCAAGGAGAAAGAAGCAAATGCTTTAGCAGCGGCAGCAGGTCCAGCAACAGCATCAGCATCAGGAGAGAGAACTTATGTTCCACCTAAAGAAACCATAGAATA
>JAHDDN010000573.1:0-2671 GCA_020629335.1 Chitinophagales bacterium
GGGACATTGGTCCCGCATTCGATTGGGACAGAATTATCAAAGGCGTGCAAGCGCCCGTCTATCATCCCAAGAATACTGTAATGAAAAATTATTAAAATTTGGGCGTGCCCCTTCCTTATTTTTCATTCGACTGTAGGGGCGCTACCTATGTGTGCGCCCTCGAATGAAAAATAAGGAAGGGTCGGGCTGTCCACTATTATGTGGCTATGCGGCTCCTACTACACTAAGGCACCTTAGTCTGCCCTGCGGGCCAGCCGTCAGTTGCCTAAGTTCCGTAAGTCGCAGCATGGCCGCCACATACCGCTCCCATCCCTCACGCAAAAAATCAAGGAGATTAATTTGCTTAAAATTTCCGACCTTTGTGACATGGCACAATATAATCACTTTGATTTAGAAGACACAATCGTAGCAATGGCCACTCCACAAGGACAAGGCGCCATTGGAGTCATTCGCTTATCAGGCAAAAAGGCGATTGATATTTGTAATCAGTATTTTCCCTTTAAGGACTTGAATCAACAAGATTCTCATACCATTCATTTTGGCACTTTGCGAAAAGGCAATGAGATCATTGATGAAGTGGTCATTAGTTTATTCAAAGCCCCTCGTTCTTATACCACAGAAGATGTGGTGGAAGTGTCCTGCCATTGTTCAGACTATATCTTACAACGAGTTATTGCTTTATTCCTTGAAGCTGGTGCCCGTATGGCCCGACCAGGAGAATTTACCCTAAGAGCTTTCCTTAATGGACGCATGGACTTATCTCAAGCCGAAGCAGTAGCCGACCTAATCGCTTCTAATACAGAAGCCGCCCACGACATCGCTATCCAACAAATGCGAGGTGGTTTCTCAGGAGAAATCCAACAACTCCGACAAAAGCTAATCGAGTTTGCCTCCTTAGTAGAATTAGAATTAGACTTCAGCGAAGAAGATGTAGAATTTGCCGACCGCAGCCAATTAGTCGAACTCGTACAGAAAATAAAAAACTTACTCAAAAAACTCATCGACTCCTTCCACTTAGGCAATGCCATCAAAAACGGCGTTACAACCGTCATTGCTGGCCGACCCAATGCAGGCAAATCTACTCTACTCAATGCCTTGTTAAATGAAGAAAGAGCTATCGTATCAGATATTCCAGGCACTACCCGTGATACCATAGAGGAAGTCCTCAATATAGATGGCATTCCTTTCCGATTCATTGATACCGCAGGCATCCGAGAAGCCTCAGATACCATAGAAGCCATAGGCGTAGAAAAAACAATGGAGAAGATCAAACAGTCAGCCATAGTGGTGTATCTATTTGACATAAACGATACCAATCAAAAAAAGCTAAGCACAGATTTAACAGAATTAAACATGGGAGAAATCCCCACCCTTTTAGTCGCCAACAAAATAGACGGTGGCGATCAACTAATTCAAAAACAATATACAGACTTCCCTAATATCCTTTTTATCTCCTCCAAAGAAAAAACCAATTTACAAGACTTACGTCAATCACTCAAAGACTTGGTGCTCTCCAATAAGGTTGGAGCTAATGACACCATCGTCTCCAACCTACGCCATTTTGACGCCCTCCAAAAGGCGAATGAATCCTTAGGAGATGTACTGCGTGGCATTGACATCAACATCAGCGGAGAGCTGCTTTCATTAGACATTCGTTCTGCTTTAGACTACTTAGGTTTGGTGACTGGGGAGGTGACTACTGATGACCTATTGGACTCGATTTTTCGGAATTTTTGTATCGGGAAATGAGGCTTAAACAAACTTTCGTGGCTCTTCTATACAGCTTTTTAGCAGGTCAAATTGTGCTCTTTTAAACATTTTACTCAATTTAGTGAGTAAATTTGTTGCTATTCTTTGAAAATGAGTAAGTAAGTGGACAAGAATTGCTCTTCATTTATGCCCAGTTCTTTTTCACTCATGCTAAGTTAAATTTCCCTTAGATAGCATAGCTATTCTCGTCATTTGCCTTGCCTAAGTAAAAAAGCTCCTGAATCATAAACGTAATTTAATTTTGTCCAATTACTTACCAAAAAGCTATATAAATTTTCGATACTTCCTTAAAAAATCAAGATGCAAGCAACCTTGTATACATCGTTAGAATCTGATTAAGTATGCTGATCTTGATTTATTCCATTTTAATTTCCTTATGAAACCATTGGTTAATAAGCCGACAGATAAGCTTTTTCTTAGTAATATTTATTGTTTTTTACTAAATTTAAATTTGAATTATATATCTTTGGTTACAGTAATTATGTGAAAAGCGAATGATGAAAAACTGTCCAAATTGTAATACAAAAAATGCTTCTGCAAGACATTTCTGTTCCGAATGTGGTAATCTATTTGACAATTACTCTAAAAAAACTGAAGACCAAAAAAAAGAAATTAAAAACAAAAACTTAAAAAGGTTCTTAATAATATTTGCAGGGCTGTTATTGATAGGAAGTTTTATTGGGATTGGCTCTATGTTAGTTGAAAATATTTCAGGCCATGAAGATAAAAAAGTATCTGAACAAGAAAATACATCTTCAGAAAAAACACAACAAAAGGAAATTGAAACTAAGATTAGAGACCAATCTGGATGTGTTGACTTTGTTTACACCCCAAATGGCTTAAATGGTAATCGCTTTAAAAGAATATTAATTGAAGTCACAAGAAATGGTTTTAATTGTTT
>JAHDDN010000573.1:2681-2934 GCA_020629335.1 Chitinophagales bacterium
GGAATATTGAGAGTATAAGTAAGTTTAATCCAAATGTTGGTAAAAAATTTCATGACATAGTTAAAAGTAAAAATAAAAAAGAAGAATGGAATGCATATTATGGTTTTTTCATGCGGAATGAAATAACTAATGACAAACATACTTCTAATGAAAACATACATTTTATTACTAAAGACTTTTAAAAAAATAATTTTTTCATAAATGATATTGAGAAAGCATGTAATAATTCTTTTCAAATTGAGTTTGTGGATAA
>JAHDDN010000574.1 GCA_020629335.1 Chitinophagales bacterium
AAATCCAAAATCCAAAATCCAAAATCCAAAATCCAAAATCCAAAATCCAAAATCCCTTTTTGAGTCAAAAACTCCTAGTACGATGTAAGATCTTTAGAGTTTAAAACTCTCTGGTTGTAATCCAGTGTTAAATTTAATATCCGACCAGATGACACTTATCCATGGCGTATCATCTTCTAATTCTGCCTTCCAGTTAGAAGCCTTATATCTTCGATTAGCGGGTATCTTTATGCCGTCAACGGATGTGTATTTTAATTCCATTAGAAATGGTTTTTCCAGGACACCATAGTCTGCTACTGTGAATAAAAAATAATCTACTAGCTTGCTTTCTTGATTGATATATATTTGATAGATGTCTGTTGGTTTGTCATTTGAAGAAGAGAATGAAACTTTCACGATGTCATATGATTGGTCGTTTCTATCGATTTTGCCCAAATGTTCATAACTAAGGCCTGGGTCTAAAAGTTTTGGTAGCATTGCGAACCAATAAAAGTTTGTTGGTCTATTAAAGGTGACTCTTTGGAGCATCGAACTGTCTTTGATGCTTTTTCCATTGTGTTTTAACCAGTATTTATCACCATCAAAACCTTGGATAATCTTACCTTCTAGATTAGGCATTGTTCGTTCATGGGTTTTATACTCACCCATTGATAGTTCGCCTTCGAATATATACTTCTCTTTTGATACGTCCTTCTTTCCATCTGGAGTAGTGTAGGTGTAGGTATAACTGACATCTTTCTTTTGTAATAATGCATTATAATCACCTACTTTTTGTACCATTTTGTATACGAGTTCATGCCCTTCGTTGTCGAATACTTTTGGCGTACTTTTTTTGTCATTATTGTTGTTGGCACATGAACTTGCGACTGCTAGAAGTGCAAGGAAAAAGATTTGTTTCATAGAGCTTGAGGGGTTTAATTTGTTTACTTAATTAAAACGTGCATGAATTGAATAAGTTCTTTGATGAATAATGCCTCCAGGTTTTATTGCAATTTGTGAGATACAATGATCGACCTCAGTAAACTTTATTGTATGATCTACTTATTTTACCAGTTAAGGCTTTCAGTTTAGGATTATTAAGAATTTCAATTGCTTTTCTAAATTCATCATTGCTACATGATATGATGATACAAAGTGCTAGGGTCATGGTAAATTATATAATTGGCTAGTTTCTATTTATTTACTTGATGTAATAATGAGGCTTTCAAGCGCTTAATGTTTCTGTCTACATATATGTATAGCCTTTAATAAAAATGTACTAGTGAAAAAAATGGATTATTATTAGAATTTCATAAAAAATAGGGAAGCGTCATGTACATATATTTGATTTGTCTAGGTTTTGTGATATTATTACTTTGTTTGTAAAAACTAATTATACCCATAATAGTTACTTTAAATATTCCATTTTATGTAAGATGTCTTCCATTTATAAAAAAAGATATTTAGGATTAGTTAGCCTAGCACAGTTTGTGCATAGTTATATAAATAAGGGTTTTGTAGGGTGTTAAAGTATCATTTATTATTACTGTTTTTATTAGTACTGGCTTCGGGTAAATGCCAAAACTATAGTTTCAAATCGAATACGATCAATGTATCGGCATGTGAAGATATTAAAGCGTTCACCACATCAGTTTTAGATTCATCTTATTTCTTTAAGCATAACTCATCAGAGATTGTAGACGCTATTTATAGGTTTGGACCTTCAAAGGAGTGTGCGTATTATCCTCTGGTTTTATCCATCCTAGGGTTCGAAAATTTTATATCCGATAATATTCTAAAGTCTAGGAGATTGCTTTTAAAGGCTGATTCTATTTACAATAATTCACCTAATGATATTGATGTAAGGTATATTATACGAAACAATATATTCTTAGGATTGAATTATAGTGGAGGTTATGATACCACAAAAGCAATGATGTATTTTGTTAAGGCTAAGAAATTATGTGAAGAATCCGAAAACGTAAAGTTACAAGCTGATGTTATACAAAATATTGGTGAAGTATATTTCGAAATCAATGACTACGCAAATGCTGAAAAATTTATAGTTCATTCTATAGAATTGGCTAAACAATCTAATAATCTTGAAATTGAAGCGTTTGCAAAATTGACTTTAAGCAAGATATATGCAACTCAGGAAGACTGGGGAAGATCATTGCAAATGGTGCATTCTGCTGAGAAGATATTTAGGGATTTGTCTGAGCCAAGAAATTTGTACATAACACAATTGGTTAGAGGTGAAATGTATCTAAGGAAAGGCGATTCTGATGCAGCCTTAAGGACAATTTTAGATGCTGTAGCATTAGGAGATAGTACAAATCATTATTTTCTTCATGGTGTCAATTATAAATATGTGGCAGATTTATATTTCGATTTGAACCAGCTGGATCAAGCCTGCAAATATTATGAAACCTCTCTTCAATTTTCTAATTCTTTGGATGAGACAGAATATGAAGAAGTCGTTTTAAGATTGACAAAAATATATAAGAGCAAAGGACAGAATGAAAAGATGAGCAGTTTGGTTAATAAGCTATTAGCTTATCAATCCACAAGTAGGGATGAGATGCAGATTGAATTGATTGAATCACAAAAGTTTGAAGCTGAAATTCATAAAGCAAAAAGCGAACGCGCTATCCTTGAGATTAATAACAGAACATGGATAAGATTGATTACGATTCTATCTCTAGCTACAATAATTTGTCTCTTATTTGGATTGTACGCTTTTAATGAGTCGAGAAAAAATAAAGCACTTAATCAGAAGGTTAATAAACAAAACGAAGAGCTTAGGAATATAAATTCAGAATTAAAGAACTTTACCTCAATTGCATCTCATGATTTGAAATCTCCTATTCGTTCTATATCTAGTTTTATCGGTGTACTGACCCCCATAAAACTGGACTATTTTTTCTGTCTTTTGATTATGAATAA
>JAHDDN010000575.1 GCA_020629335.1 Chitinophagales bacterium
AAAACACAGCACATTGATTTCATTTATCATTAAGCGGATTTTATACGGATTCTTGGCTCTTTTTGGAGTCATTGTAGCAGTATTCATACTTTTCAATGTTATTCCAGTTGATCCTGCTAGATTAACTTTGGGGCAACGTGCTGATGTGGCATCAGTGGAGGCGATACAGAAGGACTTAGGCTTGGACGATCCTGCTTATGTTCGTTTCTTCAAGTATTTGAATGATATTATGCCTGTTTCAGTGTATGAGCATACGCCAGAAAATCAGGAAAAATATAGTTATACGAAGGTGCTTAGCTTAGGATCAAGCGCCTTAGTGGTCAAAGCGCCCTACTTGCGCTATTCCTATCAAAATAAACGGCCTGTCAATGAAATTCTCTTAGAAGCCTTGCCCAAAACAGTCATATTGGGACTGGTGGCGATTACCTTCGCCAGTATAGTTGGTATATTGCTGGGAATCATTGCCGCCGTGAATCAATTTAATTTTATTGATAACTCCATATTAGTTACCTCTATATTAGGGATTTCCCAGCCCTCCTACTTTTCAGGGATTATTTTAGCCTTGATATTTGGTTATTGGTTGGGGGATATTACGGGACTAAACTATACTGGTTCGCTTTATGAACTGAATGATTTTGGAGAAGAACAACTCGTTTTAAAGAATATCATCTTGCCGGCCTTGGCCCTTGGAATAAGGCCCATTGCTATCTTCGTACAATTAACTCGTAGTACGGTATTAGATGTACTCTCCCAAGATTATGTCAGAACGGCCAAAGCCAAAGGTTTATCCAGAAATGTGGTCTTGTTTAAACACGTATTACGTAATGCTTTAAATCCTGTTATCACAGCTATCTCTGGATGGTTTGCCGCTATCTTAGCAGGCTCTTACTTCATCGAAATCATATTTGATTATAAAGGATTGGCTTATGTAACCATTAAAGCCTTGGAAAACTTAGACTTGCCAGTCGTAATGGGTTCGGTTTTATTCACTGCCAGCCTATTTATAATGGTCAATATTGCCGTAGATATACTATATGGTATATTAGATCCACGTATTTCAATGAAAAACTCTTAATGATAAGATGCGCATATTTTTAATGGGTTTTATGGGAGCAGGCAAAACAATTGTCGGCAAAGAACTGGCTAGAATTTGTAATCGACTCTATATCGATGCGGATGAACTCATCGAAAGAAGAGCAGCCAAAAGCATTGCTGAGCTTTTCGAAACGGAAGGAGAAGCGCATTTTAGAACCTTAGAACACGAATTAATACAAGAAATTGGTGAATTTTATCCAGATGTGGTCGTCGCCTGTGGTGGCGGAATGCCCTGTTTTAATAACAATATAGCCTTAATCAAGCAATATGGCTTAAGCGTTTACCTAAAACTTAAGCCCGAATTATTAGCAGAACGCCTAAAAGATGATAAGGGTAAAAGACCTCTTTTGAAAAATCTATCCGATCAAGAACGCTTAGCGTTTATTCAAAACAAACTAGCTGAAAGATCCGCCTACTATGAACAAGCCAATGTCATTATAGAAGTCCAAAAACAAGACAGTATTACAGAAATCGCTCAGGAAATAGTCTTAAGTGTCTAAAATATCTATAAATTTGACTAATTCTGTTACCTTACCAGACTATCTGCGTCCAAAGAGTCAGATAGTAATGGATTTTTAACATTTTTGACAATAACTACTCATCTTTTATACCACATTTCTACTACTTATCAATTATCCTTTACCCATTAGAATAAAACTCACATTAAAACGCATCCACACTCATCTTATATCGCTATATTTTTTATGTTGGGAAAGCTTTATTTTCAATAAAAATTTAAACTGAATTTTACCGTAATACATACTTTTATTGTAATGAAGCAATTAAAATGTACTAGCAAATAAGTCGTTTTGCCCAACATTAATTAAACAGTGATAAAATATTTAAATATTTAACAAATTGACAAATAACTTATTAATCTGTAAATGTTAGAACCACGACTTTTCAGATCCAAAAAAGCGCCCAACAATCGGCAAAATTTGTACATGAATATTTAAGAATTGTAGTTTACATTTGTCTTAACAATCAAACGAATCATAACTACTACTCATACTTGTTTAACACAATTGAATCATTTAAAATTTATCAAATCATGAGTATAAATACTTTAACACCAACTAAAAACAAAATATCATTGAGTTCTCAATTAGCTAGTTTTAAACACCGTAGAAAATTAAATTTACGATGGAGAGACATTAACGAGTTTCACCAAATCAATAGCAATGTGTATCTCTCTTACTTTGAAGAGTCTCGCTTAGACTATTTAGAGAAAGCCTGCGAAATGAATTGGTCAGATAATAGCGTCATGTTATCTAGCGTAAATATTGATGTTGTTCAGCCACTTGTTTATGAGGATAAAGCGATTATTTGCACAAGATGTATCGATTTAGGCAATAACTGCTTCAATATCGAGCATATGATTATCAAGGAAAATGAAGATAGCGAGGCCACTCTAATGGCTAAAGGATCTACAGAATTGAAGTTATATGATGTAAAATCAAAAGAAACTATAGATATTCCCTCTGAACTAATGCAGAAAATTAGAGAATTCGAAGGAATTTAATTTTTTTTAGCAACAGCCTTTTCTCGAAATCAATTTAAAAGCTCGCATTCTCCAAGTGCGAGCTTTTCTTTTTTGGGGCTTCCCATGCGCTTGTAAAGCAAGTGCGTAGCACGAGCCAATTTATCATTCCTCATTATGCATTTATCATTCGCCGAAGGCGCATCGTCGGGCTGTCCGCTCTTATGTGGCTATGCCGTTCCTACTCTGCTAAGGTCTGCTTGTCTGCCCTTCGGGCCAGCCATCGCATACCTAAGCGCCGTAAGTCACCGCATAAACGCCACATACCGCTTCCATCCCTAAGCCGA
>JAHDDN010000576.1 GCA_020629335.1 Chitinophagales bacterium
TAACTATGAATTTTGTGCTTGTGAGCACTTTGCTTTACGAGTACAGGCGATGCCATCATAATAGATTAATATTTGTAAAATTAGTTGAATCTCCTTATCTTGAAAAGTGAAATATTAAGGGCTAAATTAGTACTGACTAAATAACAAAAAATGATAATAGAGAGTTTAGTAGAGCTTTATAAAAGGGATTTAACTGCCCTGAAAAAAGAAATCGAGCTTTATAGTGATGAATCGATAATTTGGAAATCAGCGGGGCAAATAAATAATTCGGCAGGGAATTTATGTACCCATCTAATCGGAAACTTGAATACCTTTATAGGTAATGGGCTATGTAATATTGGGTATGTCAGACAAAGAGATTTAGAGTTCTCAGTAAAAAATATAGATCGAGAGTTGTTGTATGAACAGATACAGGCCACCAAAGAAATGCTTGTAAATGGCATTTCTAATTTGCAAGCTGAAGATTTGCTAAAACCTTATCCAATTATAATTTGGAAAAAAGAAAGAAGCATGGTTTATACCATAATGAAAATACATTCCCATCTAAATTATCATTTAGGCCAAATCAACTATCATCGTAGATTATTAGATAAAGAAACGAACGTTTAGTATAAGCTATTACTCAAAACAAATACCAATAAAAAATT
The DNA here is from genome assembly GCA_020629335.1 of Chitinophagales bacterium. The sequence continues at coordinate 648 of JAHDDN010000576.1, forward strand.
CATCATTCATAGTTCATCATTTATCGTTAAAATTGTTTTCCTGCGTGAGGGATGGCAGTGGTATGTGGCGTCGAGAAGTAGCTTATGGAGCTTAGCTATGTGAAGGCTCGCAGAGACAAACAGAGCTTAGCGCAATAGCTGCTGAACAGCCACATAAGAACGGACAGCCCGACCCTTTCTTATTTTTTTTATGCGAGGGCGCACACACAGGTGCGCCCCTACTGGCGCATGAAAAAATAAGAAAGGGGCACGCCATCATCATAAATAGTCATTTGTAAAATCAAAGTGGAGGGAGGAAAGAGAGCTGAAAAATCAATGATTAATCTTAAAAGTGGCATAAATGCTTTGATTTATTAGGCGAGTACACAATAAAGGCATTATGTTTGCATTAGTATTACTGTTAAATAAACGATTTTTTTTAAAAAAGTTATCAAATAGACCAATATGAAATCAATTGTTTTTAGTACGCTTTTATTATTAATGAGTACGATGCTTTGGGCGCAATCAAATACAGCCCTTGATGCTGCATCTTTAGAGGGATTTTGGATTTTGAGTGAGAATTTTGTGGCAGATAATGTGTATGCATCCGAGCTTTTACACCATTTCCACTTTAAGGGGGAAAAGGGAAGTTTTAGGCTCTTAGAAACAGCTCCAGGAGAAGGAAATTGGACATTGGACGGTGATCGCTTAGAAATGAGCTTCCCACCCAGAGTGGTAAGACGTGGCCATACGCCTCCACCAACGCCTGTTTATCAATTCAAATTGACGATGGAAGAGGAGGAATTAAGCTTGACTTCTTTGGATGAAGAATTAGCGGATTTGGGAACTGTCAAGCTAGTTAAGTTACCAGCTTTTGCAATAGCAGATAAGGTAACGGATTTAGTATTGATTCACGATGTGGGTGGCGCTAAGAATGCCATTCGTGTGAATGAGAATTTTTATTACGAATTCCAAGGAAACCAGATTGTTAGTCAACGATTGATTGCTGATGAAAAATGGACGCAATTGGATGCAGCCATCAAGGAGCAATCTTTCCGTTCTTATATCGAAGCACAGAATGAAAAAAGCGCAGAAGTAGATGCTTCTAAGGCATCTTCAGGCGAATATTACCACTTGATGAGCAATCGCTTTTCGCTTGCTTTTGATGCCCAAGAAGTACCAACAGAATTAGAAGGTATCCTTGAACTAATGACTGCTAAAGAGTAAGCTGAACTTATCTTATTGCTGAATTTTGGTGCCAAAAGCCAAGTCGCCTGCATCTCCTAAACCAGGAACGATATAGGATTTTTTACTGAGGCTTGGATCAATATCAGCACTCCAAATATAAATATCAGGAAATGCCTCTTCAAGCGCTTTAATGCCTGGCTCACATGCTATGGCTGTTACGACATGCGTTTGGAGAGGCGTTCCTTTTTGGTATAAGCCTTTCAAGGCTAAAATCATCGAAGAACCTGTAGCCAACATAGGATCTGCAATGATCAATATTTTGTCTTCTATCCAAGGACAAGAAACATACTCCAATTCAATTTCAAACCCACCTTTATCATCGTGTTTTCTATAAGCCGAAATGAAGGCATTCTCTGCGTGATCAAAGACTTGTAATAAGCCATTGTGCATCGGCAAACCTGCCCTTAAAATCGTCGCTAAAACAGGTTGATTAGCCAATACTTTACAGTTCGCTTCTCCTAAAGGAGTTTGGACCGTTTTGTCTACTTTTGGAAGATATTTACTGATTTCATACCCAATCAGCATCGCAATGCGCTCCAAGTTACGACGAAAACGAAGTCGATCATTATGCCACTCAATATCTCTGATTTCCGCTACATAATTACCGATGATTGAATTACTTTCACAAAGATTGTATACCATTAGGATTAATTTTGATGATTTACTTAGGTGGAGTTACTTGTATACCACTGATAAACCCCTTGTAAGACTTTAGGTAAAGTCCGTCGACTCAAATGATGATAAGTTTCCTCCGCTGCTCCAAACCCCTTATAAAAACGAGCAATAGAAGCAATCATAGAGCCTTCAAAGTCCAGTATCAATGGCTGCTCTGCATATTGTTGAATCAGATGATCTAACAAATAAAACATGGCTCTTTTTTCTTTCCCCACAGCACTACTTGTTGGAAAAAGGTCAATGATACGTCCATGACTATAAGCGATAAAAGCACCCGCACAAAGGTCATCATTTTCATCTCTTATTGCCCATAGTTGACCCATTTTTTTTTGTAGTATAAACTCCATTAAGGTCTGAATTTGATGATAATGCT
>JAHDDN010000064.1 GCA_020629335.1 Chitinophagales bacterium
CCATCGACTATGGACCATCGACCAAAAAACCAACAGCGAACGAAGTGAGCAACCTCACATCTGACAGCGAAGCGATCTAAAAAATCTATCGACCATGGACTATCGACCATGGACAAAAAAACAATCTCTCCTCTCTCAGCGAACGCAGTGAGCAATCTCTCCTCTCTCAGCGAAGTGGTCTAAAAAACCATCGACCAAAAACCAATTTACTACTTAACTAATACACTAATTCACCAATCAACCAATTTTCACTATATTCGTGCTTTAAAGCAAAAGACAAACTATGAGTAAAACTAAAGTGGCAATTATTGGGTCGGGGAATATTGGAACTGATCTGATGATTAAGGTTATGCGACTATCGGAGGAGTTAGAGATGGCAGCAATGGTGGGGATTGATCCTGAATCGGATGGATTGGCTCGTGCTAAACGAATGGGAATTGCTATTACGGCGGAGGGAGTAGATGGCTTATTAAAGATGCCTGAATGGACGGATATAAAGTTGGTATTTGATGCTACTTCGGCTAAGGCGCATTTGTATAATTGGGAGAAGGTGAAAGCCTTTCCTGATAAGAAGATGATTGATTTGACACCTGCAGCGGTGGGGCCTTATTTGGTACCGCCTGTGAATTTTGAGATGAATGTGGATGTGCCCAATGTAAATATGGTAACTTGTGGAGGACAGGCGACTATACCGATGGTAGCGGCGGTGAATCGTGTGGCGAAGGTGCATTATGGGGAGATTATTGCTTCTATTGCGAGTAAGTCTGCCGGGCCAGGTACTCGGGCGAATATTGATGAGTTTACGGAGACGACGGCGGAGGCCATTGAAAAAGTGGGGGGAGCTGAAAAGGGAAAAGCCATCATTATTTTAAATCCTGCTGATCCTCCTTTGGTGATGCGTGATACCGTATTTACCTTGAGTGAAATGGGGGATCAAAATGCCATCAGGGAGAGTATTGAGCAAATGGTGGCGGAGGTGCAAAAATATGTGCCTGGTTATCAATTGCATCAGGAGGTGCAGTTTGATGAGATTCCCAAATCGGAATCGGTTTTTATTGAGGGATTGGGACATCGGCATGGACTGAAGACTTCTATTTTTTTGAAGGTAGTTGGGGCGGGTCATTATTTGCCTGATTATGCAGGCAATTTAGATATTATGACCTCAGCTGCATTGGCGACGGGGGAAAGAATTGTAAGATTAACAAAAGTTTAAAAAAATGAATCATCCAATATATATTCAAGATGTGAGTTTGAGAGATGGTATGCACGCCATCAAACATCAATATGGAAAAGAGAAATTAAAGGAAATTGCCATTGCACTGGATAAGGCTGGTGTGGATGCTATTGAAGTATCTCATGGGGATGGCTTAGCTGGTGGTAGTTTCAATTATGGATTTGGTGCGCATACAGATTGGGAATGGTTAGAGGGATTGAGTGAGGCGCTAAATCATGCGGTTTTGACGACATTGATCTTGCCAGGCATTGCCACGATACACGATCTTAAAAAAGCGGCTGAGTTAGGAGTTAAGTCTGTGCGAATAGCGACGCATTGTACAGAGGCGGATATTGCTCCGCAGCATATTGAGGCAGCAAAAAAATTAGGCATGGATGTGGGCGGCTTCTTAATGATGGCCCATATGAATGAGCCTAAAAAATTAGCTGAGCAAGCACTTATTATGGAAGCGGCTGGTGCCGATTGTGTCTACGTGACAGATTCGGCGGGGGCCTTGTTAATGGATGAGGTAAAAGATAGAATCAAGGCATTTAGAGAGGTGTTAAAACCGACTACAGAAGTGGGGATTCACTGCCATCATAATTTATCTCTGGGAGTAGCTAATACCGTTGTTGCGATGCAGCATGGCGCCAATCGTTTGGATGCGTCTTTGGCTGGTATGGGAGCTGGAGCGGGTAATGCGCCTTTAGAGGTATTAATAGCGGTATTGAATAAAATGGGCGTAGAACATGGATCTGATTTGTATCAATTAATGGATATTGCGGACGATATCATTCGTCCCTTACAAGAGCGACCTGTTAGAGTGGACCGAGAGACTTTGTCATTGGGCTATGCAGGCGTTTATTCTTCCTTCTTACTACATTCTGAAAGAGCCGCGAAAAAGTACGGCTTGGACACTCGTACTATTTTAGTTGAGTTAGGTAAGCGCAAAATGGTGGGTGGTCAGGAGGATATGATTGTGGATGTAGCGCTGGATATTGTTAATAAAAAATAGGCGCTATTCATCACAAAAATGGAGAAACATAGGAGGCTTATTTGAGTAATTTTTTGGGAGAATACCCATACTCTTTAGTAAAACATTTAGAGAAATAACCAGGACTAAGACCTATTTGATAAGCAATCTCTGATATATTACCTGCTTTCTTATCAAGCAATTCTTTCCCTTTGGCTAATCGAATATTTCGAATCAAATGAGTAACGGAAGAATTGGTCAACGCATGAATTTTTCTATACAATTGTGAACTGCTCATATGCATTAAATCGCTTAAACGATTAACATTCAAACTTTCATCGTCTATATTTTTGTGGATGATTGCCATGATCTTATTTAAAAAGATTGTTTCTTTATCTTCCTCCACTGTAGTTGGTGATTGCTTGAAGGCAAAGCTTTTGTACTTTTCTTGCTGATTATTTCGAGTTGCTAATAAATTTTGAGTTTGTAATACTAATTCCTTTGGATTAAATGGCTTCGACAGATAGGCATCAGCACCATGTTCTAAACCTTCAATTCGGCTTTCCAATGCAGCTTTGGCGGTTAGTAAAATAACTGGAATATGGCTCGTCAATGAATCTCCTTTTAATTCACTACAGACTTGATAACCATTTTTACCTGGCATCATGACATCACTTATGATCATATCAGGTATTCGCTCTTTAGCCATTTTCAAGCCTTCAATTCCATCATAGGCTTGCAAGAGAATAAAGTCATTTTCAAAGATGTTAGTGATATAGTGGTGCATGTCTTCATTGTCCTCTATCAATAAAAGAATGGGTTTATTTTTAATGGCTGGATCAGCAGTGTTTTTCAATTTAGGTACCATTTCAGGCATAGGCTGGTAGGGCTTTTCTGAAGTTTTCATATCTAAGACGATTTCTTCTTCTGGTACTAACTCCATAGGCAATACGATTCTAAAGCTACTCCCCGATCCCAATTCAGATTCTACTTCTATATTTCCATTCATCAAATCTGTCAACTCTTTTACTAAAGCCAAACCAATCCCTGTTCCTTCTGCCTCTCTGGTATAGCTACTATCCGCTTGATAAAAGCGATCAAAGATATAAGCGATTTCCTCTTCGGCTATCCCTTTACCCGTATCCTTCACTATTAATTCGATATTAAGAGTTTGGTCGTTGACCCTATCTAATAATTGAAATTGACAAATCACCTGACCTTTAGGGGGTGTAAACTTAAACGCATTTGACAATAAATTGTAAAGGATTTTTTCTATCTTATCTGCATCAAAATTAAGGATCAAATCACCTATATCAGAGATGATGTCTAATTGAATTTGCTTTTGATTGGCATGCATTTGGAAGGAGGAAACTAAATCTTCTAAGAAAGGAGCTATTTCCCCATGGCTTGGCTTTAATTCCATTTTACCCGCTTCCAATTTATTGACATCCAATAACTGATTCACCAATATCAATAAACGATCCGCATTCCGCTTGATGATACGAGCTTGTTTAATCATTGCATTGGGATCGGACATCTCTAATATTTGTCCCGCTGGACCTTGAATCAAGGTCAATGGAGTACGCAACTCATGCGTAATTTGAGAAAAGAAACGAGTCTTTAATTCTTCTAATTCTTTCAAGCGATTGAGTTCCGCTTTTTTCTCTTTGGCTTGAAATTTAGCTTCGGTCTCACTAGCCGATTTTTGAATTTGTACATCATGAATCTTCTTCTCTAAATCTGTTCTGATTTTGTGGTACTTCAAGGCATTCTTAAAATCGCCCTTACCTTCATAACAATGACTCAAAAGAAAGGCTATACCAGAACGATTACCCGCAGGTACAGCTGGATTTTGAATAATATAGTCTATCGCTGATAAATACTCAATAGCCTGATCAAACTCCTCTAAATGCATTAAAACTTGCCCCTTCAATATAGAAGCATTTTCAAATTGTTGACGCTGCTCTCGATCCTTAGTAAATTTTATTAATTCTGTCGCCCACTTATCCGCCTCCTTCATTAACTCCCTATCAATATTATCCGAATCAACGGAGGCTTTATGGGTATAAGCTTCTACTAATCGATTAAGCGAAAAAAATTGATGATCAGCTGCTTTAGTCTGCTGAGCTAGCTCATAAGCTTTTAATGCATACTCTATGGATTTATCAAACTCATCTGCCAAAAGACTGGTTCTCGACTTTCCACTATAAATACTAAATAAATATTTCAAGGAATTATGCTTAGTAAAAATATCAAATGCCTTTTTCAAAAATTCTTGTTGATTAGACTTATCTGGCGTGGCCACCGAATAAAAGTAATAGGCTAACCCTAATAATAAATCATTCTCTAAAGTATGAGCCAACTCAATCGCTTTTAAATAATACTCAATCCCTTTATCTTTTTGAAGATGTAAATGATAGTATTTTCCTAAATAAATTAACGCACTTACCTCCTCCTCTACCATATCGTATTCGCGAGCAATGGCTAATCCCTCCTCATAGCATTTTTTAGACTTTTCTCTTTCCATCTTAATGCTATGAACAAAGCCCGAATGAATTAAAAACTTAGCTATAAATTGGGACTGATTAAGTTGACGACTCAAGCTCAATGCCTTATTAATAATTTCTAAATAAGCCTGCCACTTTCCATCCATCCTAAACAATTCGGCCTGCATATCATAAGCCTCCAACAACTTCAATGGCGCAGAATCCTTTCCCAACAATACAAATAACTCATCTAATTGTGCCTGAGCCTTAGGCACTGGCAAACATTGAGAGGCACGCAACGCTATTAGTAAATAATCTATACTTTTTCCATCTTGACTCGAATTGGGGTAATCCATCAGCAGTTTAAAATTAGAGGGTAGTTAATCACTAAACACAAAATAATAAAATATTTCCTCCTACACTAAATATTGGGAACAAATATTTACAAAAATTATGAATTTAAGAATAAACAATCTGAATTAAAAATTGTTTTTCAATTACTTACAAAACACACTCAAACTAAAATGTTTTAAACTTATGATTTACACATTATGATATATTTTTATTAGGGCGGCTTTTCTTGCTATCCACTCTTATGCGGCTATGTCAGTACCACTACGCTAAGGTCTGCTTGTCTTCCCTTCGGGCAAGCCTGCGCATACCTAAGCTTCGTAGGCACTGCCATGTACGCCACATACCGTTCCTATCAAGGCCGCATTAAGTTTTTTGTCCACTTGCTTATATTATACAATAAACTGCCTTTTATCATCCGATAATTTTCGGCTACCCATTCTTACTTCCAATAATTCTCTTCTAATAGGATTGGTGTAATAACTCAACTCAACTAAATTTCCAAATGTGTCTGTCACCTCAAATCCTGTAATCATAAATCCAAATTTCAATTTAGCTATCAAAATCGCATTATTAGACATTTTATGTAGGCTATAAATTCTTTGAAAGCCTATCTCTGTTAATTTTTCAACCGTTTTTTCGAGCATCTTAGTGTAGATGCCTTCCTGACGATATCCTTCCAAAACAGCCGAATTAATCATATAATAATCGTCTGCACTTTTTTGTATCCCAAAAGACCAAGCTATTATTTGACCTTCTGATTTTGCCACCAAATAGAGACGAATAGTATCCTTCAATCTACTAAAGTGGTTTTTCCTTTTTTGCTTTTCCTCATCAGACAAAGCTTTTCCAATATCAAAATCAAAGTCATTGCTAAATACCTTGCTTCGATGCTCACTGAAAAATGGAATGCATTCTGCTGCTTCTACAAATTTGTATTCGATGTTCATTAAATGCATTATTTATATAGACAATTAATTAAACTTGAAGGTAAATAGATTTGGATGATTTTACAAGGAATCCTTTACGTTTGTAAAAGAATATCTACGTATTAACAAATTCTTCTTATATTTGAGCTTTATTATTAAGCCCCTAAAATCAGTATCAATGTATCATTTCTATCAAAATCTTGAAAAAAAAACTTATCATGAAATCACATTGGATGAGAATAATTTTTCAGTCAAAACTAAAGGTGGAGATTTTAGAACTTATCATAGAAATAATAAGGATAAAGAGCGTACCAAATCTTATAAAAAATTAGACACCGCAAAGTAATTAAAGTCGCAAAAGATAAAGAAAAAACGACCCTCATTGATCAATATAATGGAGAAAAGCTAAGCGATTATCGCTTCCGTTCTGTCCTAGGAAAAAGGGGCTGGAAAAGAGGCTCCGTAGTAGATGGTGGTATGGTAGAAAATTATAAAAAGACCTATGCTGAATTCGGTATTGACGTATTTATAGGAGTCGGTGATATGGGTGTTTATGCGGGCGATTATAGCGAAAACATCCATTTAAAAACCATCTATTTTGTCAAAGCTAATAGCGTGAAGACAGGCAGTTATGTCTATGACACCTACAAAAATGATGAGGACGAACGCCTATTCAAATTAAAGGATTTACCAGCATTGGTTTATTCCGAGACGATGTATGATATAGCAGTATTATTAAAGAAGTAATTGAATAAGGGCGCACCCCCTGCGCTCGTAAAAAACGATTGATTGAATAAATAACATTCATCGTTCATTATTATGTATTCATCATTCGCCGAAGGCGCAGGGGTCGGGCTATCCGCTATTATGTGGCTAAAACAGTAATGGGTATTGGGTAATGAGTATTGAGATAAGTACTCACTACTTTATACCCACTACTCAATACTAAAAAGCCACATACCGCTTCTATCCCTTGCGCAGATTTTTGAGTAGTAGGTAAGTTTACCAATGCCAAACAGATATTTTATTTGTATCCTTATGGGCGCACAAGCGAAACGCTTGCGGCAAAAAAAAATATTCATCATTCATAATTCATAGTTATCCTCTTTTTTCCTTGAAATTTTCGGCTTGCTCAAAAATCTCTTGATATACTTCCTCTCGATCTACTGGTGGATAATCGTGCGCTGCCAATAAAAGAATTAAGTCTACTTTTAAGGCCGCTTTGATGTCCTCTCGCTTGCTCCAGTCGGTATACTTGGCTTTGTCGTCTACTATTTTTTTGACCTCTTTAGCTAAGAATAATAATTTATCTTTGGGGTAAGTGAAATGATATTTTTTGGTTAATTCTTCTAAAATATCGTAGAAGGCTTTTTCTTCAAAATCAATGCCCAAGGCATCGCCAGCCGAATACTCCTCATGGAGTTCTAAGAGGATATTAATCAGTTCTGTGGTGATGTACTCTGTATCGACAGGATTATTTTCCGTTTCATTTTCTTTGCGTTCATTGTAGCGATCTACGACGGCTTGCATTTTTTTGGAGAAATTGACTCCTTGCATTTTGTTGACTTTTTTGAGTTCTCCGATGGCTTTGGCGAGCAACTTTTGTAGTAATTGAATTTTGGTGTGAGGCAATTTTATTTGCTCAATATTGGCGAGGTAATGGAGATCAAAAATATTTTGTTCATTGTTTTCTTCTGCTCCTATTTTGATGATTTCTTCTATGCCTTGGCTTTGTAGGGCTGCCGCTACTTTTTCCCGAACGTATGCGTTCATTTGATCGGTGTCTGGGGCATCTCCTTTGGTCCATTTAAAGATGATGGACCTAATGGCCAGGTAGAAATGGATATGATCTTTCTCTTCCATATCAAGGGCTTCATTGCCACAGCAGATGTCGTAAGCAGATTTTAAACGCTTGACCATATCCATGAAACGCTTCTTCTTTGATTCTGTTTCCAATACAAAATTAGCGGCTCGATTGAGGCAGTCTAATTGGCTTAAGGGAGTGGCATTTATAAAATAATCAGCTGTGTTGAAGCCATGAAAGAAGTTGGCTAATAAATCTAAATGATCTTTGACGATGATGACAGATGCTGCGATGTCTTCTAAACTTTGGTTCTCCACTTTATTGTAAATGGCTAAGGCTTGATCCATTTCTTTTTTGATGCCGATATAATCTACAATTAAGCCTTTTCCCTTACCCGAAAATTTTCGGTTAACTCTCGAAATGGTTTGAATTAAGTTGTGTCGCTTGACGGGCTTGTCGATATACATACTGTCAAGGAAGGGGACGTCAAAACCAGTGAGCCACATATCTACTACGATGGCGATTTTGAAATTTGATTTTTCATTTTTGAACTCGGCATCCAATTCTGCTCGGTGGGCTTTATTGCCTAATAGTTCATACATTTCCTTTGGATCATCTTTGCCTCTGGTCATGACTAGCTTGATGCGCTCCATGGGCTTGGCCTCTTTTTTCTCTTGCGCTGTTAAGTCCGCTCCTTCTTCACAGGCTAATGGCTCGGCCCATTGTGGTCTAAGCGCTATGACTTCTTTATAAAAATCATAGGCGATATGTCTATTGCTGCATACGAACATGGCTTTGCCTTTGATGGATGCTCCTTCTGCAATTCTGGTTTCGTAATGCTTGACAAAATCGGCTGCCAGGTGTTTTAATCGCTTGGGATTGCCCAAGATGCTGTTCATATTGGCGCTTTGCTCTTTGCTTTTTTCTATTTGGTATTCGGAGGCGCCACGCTCTTCGGATTTATTGTAGTATTCTTCGATTTCCCTAAGTACATTGCTGTCTAAAAACATTTTGGCGGCTCGGCCTTCGTAGACGATGGGGACGGTGATTTCATCTCTGACGGATTCCGTCATGGTGTAGGCATCTACGATGTCTCCGAATACGTGGAGGGTGGCATCTATGGGGGTGCCTGTAAAGCCGACATAGGTGGCATTGGGTAGGGAATCGTGTAAGTGCTTGGCGAAGCCATAGGTTTTTTTAACCGTTCCCTTTTCTTGATCAATGGTGATTTTTTGGTCTAAATTGATCTGGCTTCGGTGGGCTTCATCAGAGATACAGATGATATTGGTGCGATGAGACAATAGCTCAATATCTTCATTGAATTTGTGGATGGTGGTTAGGAAAACGCCTCCACTATTTCTGCCTGCTAATTTTTCTCTTAGGTCTTTTCGACTGAGAACGCTTTGTACTACATTATCTCCTATGTATCCTTTGGCCTTGACGAATAGTTTGGATAGCTGCTCATCTAGGTCGGTTCGGTCGGTGATGATGATGATGGTGGGACTGCTCAATTCCTTGCTTTTCATCAGTTGTCTGGTGAGGAATAGCATGGTGAAACTCTTGCCACAACCTGTAGTGCCGAAGTAGGTGCCGCCCTTGCCATCTCCTTGGGGTTTTTGATGGGCTAATATATTTTCATACAGCTTTTTGGTGGCGTAGTATTGGGGGTAACGGCACACAATTTTTTCTTCTTTATTGGATTTGTCTGGGATATAGATAAAATGATGAATGATGTCTATTAATCGCCCTCGATTAAACATACCTTTTATCATGGTGTAGAGGGACTCTATACCTTGTGCATCTTCGGTGGAGGTAGCTATACGCCTCCAGGCGTAGAAAAAATCATAGGCCGCAAATAAAGAGCCTGCTTTATTATTGACGCCATCGCTAATGACGCAAAAGGCGTGATACTTCATGAGTTCGGGTATGCCTCTGCTGTAGCGATTAGAGAGTTGTTTGTATGCGCTGAGGAGGCTGGCATTTTCTCGGATGGCACTTTTTAGCTCGAAGACGACTAAGGGAATCCCATTGATAAAAAGGATAAGATCAGGGATTCTTTTTTCATTCCCCATGATCTCCATTTGGTTGACGATTAGGAAATCATTATTTTCTACATTTTCATAGTTTATGAAGCGGATGTGAATATCTTTTTCTTGGTGGTCTTCTCTTTTAAAGGGAAAGCCATCTGCTACCCACTTTAGTATTTTTTTGTTGCTATCGTATAAGTCTGCCGCAGAGCACATTTCTAACTGACGGATAATGGCATTGATCTCTGATAGCTTGATATTGTCTTTAGCGTAGCGCTTGGATAAGAATTTTTTGAGTCGGTCTTTGAGCAAGACTTCTTCGGGCTCTCGCTGAATCTTGGCTCCATTGAGATAGCTATAGCCTTCCTTTTGAAGCAGTGCTATGACGGCTTTTTCTAATTGATCTTCTGTATATTTTTTCATTTGGGAACAGCTTCTGTTTGGGATTCAAATTGCTGGATGAAGGAGGCTGGTAGACGGGTTTTGCCGGAGATTAGTTGGGATAAAAGTATATCTCTGGTCTTTGCTATATTTTCGTTTTGCTTAGTATTCGCTTCTTTACGTTTAACTATTAGTTCAACTTGTTTTTCGAAATATTCTAATATAGATTCATTAGGTATGATCAAATCTATATTGTTCAACACTTTTGTAGTCATGCTTGGAACAGCAGACCCTACATTCATTTCTGCAAAATTGAATTTTTTTAAAAAATAAAATAGAAACTTAACCATATTTTGCTTCTTAAAAAGGGTGAAAAACATAGTATCAACAGACCAAAAAGGGTCACGTACATACATCATATTATTTAAAGTCCCCTTCCTAGGAATTAAAACTGATTCTGATTCACACAAAGGTTTTTCGACATACCTCATTATTCCTCCAGAACCATAACATGGATATTCTCCCTCATGAAGCTTTTTATGGTCTTTCCCATATTTAACTTCTACTTGGCTTTCCAGTTTTAAAACCTCCCACCCCTCAGGAATCCATTTCCCCAATTCTTCATTGAACACAAAAGCAGCAGAAAATAGCGCTTGGATTTCTTTAGGTAGTATTTTGTACTGGCCCTTTTCTACCACCGCCTTTCTTCTTTCTGCTTTTGCTTTTAATTGTTCTGGGATTTCATTCCCTACGGCTAATGCATTATCTATCACAGGATCAAAATCTACAAACCAAGATTTGAATAGGGCTTGGGCCATGACTTCCAAAGTCTCATTCATCTTACGATTCAACTCTATCTTATCATCCAATGTCCCTAAGATATGAGCGATGGCTTTTTGTTCGGGGAGTGGGGGGAGGTGAAGTTTGAAATTACTTAAAACCTTTGCATTTGCACCTGCTTGAGCAGAGCCCGTTTTATTATTCTCGATGAATTTCCACCATCGGTAAGTTCTCATATTATACCATACAAACTTCGGGCATATGTCCTCATTATGAAGTACAAACTTTATTAAGTAAGAAGCAAAAACGGCTTCCTCATCACTATCAAAGAAATAATTTTCTCCAGTACTATTACCAGTTCTAGCGACTAAAATATCATTTCTATTAAGCTTGTATTTTTTAAAATCTTTTTCAGATATAGGACAATATGGAACATTTTTCCAATTTACAATTCCTCCTTGTATATCTGTGATTCTTAAGAATCTTGGGCCAACCTTTATTTCATTAGCGCTTTCTGTGTAACCGTAGGATACATCTCTTGAAATTTCTCCTAAAGAAACTTCTCTCCATCCATTACTCATACCCCAAAACTTTTAAGTTACTTCTAATCTCTGCATCTAATTTTTCAGACGCTTGCATCTGTGCAAAAAGTGTTTCACTCAATGCGCTCATTTTTTCTTCAAAGGGGATTCCATCATCTTCCTCTTCGGCTATGCCTACATATCTGCCAGGGGTGAGTACGAAGTCGTTTTTTTGGATGTCGGCTAAGGTGGCGGATTTGCAGTAGCCTGCTTCATCTTCATAAGTACCATCTTTAGATTCCCCTCTCCATGCGTGATAGGTTTGGGCGATCTTTGCTATATCTTCAGTGGTGAGTTCTTTATGGGTTCTATCTATCATCGTACCCATATTTCGGGCGTCAATGAATAGGGTTTCTCCTTCTCGGTTTCGTTTCTCTCGGCCTTCGCCTGCGGTTTCGGCAGACTGCGCTTTTTTGTTTTTGGTCATGAACCAGAGGCAGACTGGTATCTGAGTCGTATAGAATAATTGTCCTGGTAGGGCGATCATGCAGTCTACCCAATCTTTTTCTATCATCTGCTTTCTGATCTTTCCCTCCCCAGAAGTATTAGAACTCATGGAGCCATTGGCTAATACAAAGCCAGCGGTACCGTTTAGAGAAAGTTTAGAGAGCATATGCATGATCCATGCGTAGTTGGCATTACCAGTAGGTGGCGTTTCAAAGCCTGTCCATCTTACGTCTTTTTCCAGTTCGTTTTTTTCTCTCCATTGCTTTTGGTTAAAGGGCGGATTCGCAAGGATGTAATCGGCCTTTAGGTCCAAGTGCTGATCTTTAAAGAAGGTATTGGCCGGCACAGCGCCTAAGTTGGCCGAGATGCCTCTAATCGCTAAGTTCATCTTCGCCAGTTTATAGGTCGTGGCCGTTAGTTCTTGTCCGTAGATAGAAATATCCTTGGTACTTCCCTCATGCTGCTTGATGAAGTTGATGGATTGTACAAACATTCCCCCAGAGCCACAGGCTGGATCATAGATTTTTCCTTTATAGGGTTCCAGCATTTCCACCAAGAGTTTTACTACGCATTTAGGCGTATAGAATTCTCCTCCCCCTTTCCCTTCTGAGGCGGCAAATTTTCCTAAGAAGTATTCGTAGACTCTGCCCACTACATCCGTCTCTCCATCTTCTATGGTGTTGATGTTGTTGACGGTATCTAATAAGGCGGATAGTTTGCTTGGGTCTAAGTTGAGTCTGGAGAAGTAGTTGTCTGGAAGCGCACCTTTGAGTGAGTCGTTATTTTTTTCGATGGTATGCAAGGCGGTGTCTATTTTGAGGGCGATGTCGTCTTGCTTGGCATTTTCTATGATGTAGGTCCATCGGGCTTCTTCAGTCAGAAAGAAGATGTTCTTCATATTGTAGAACTCTTTCATTTCTATGAATTGTTCTTTTCCTTCTGCTATTAGTTCTTCTCTTCTCAGTTCAAATCTATCACTCACAAATTTTAAGAAGATGAGTCCTAGTACGACATGTTTGTATTCGGAGGATTCTACGCTTCCTCTTAGTTTATTGGCAGAGTCCCAGAGGGTTTCTTCCATTGATTTTTCCTTTTTGGATTTTGTTGCTTTTTTGGCCATTGGTGTTTTTTGTGTGTAATATGAGTTTTGACTGGAGGTTTTTGCCCCCCGCCTTTTGGGGATTCCGCAAGGATGGGGTTTTTCCACCCCCGCCCTTCGGGCACCCCCGCCAGCGGGGGATAATATCTGCTTGCCTGTGGGGGTCTGTGTCAAATATAGGGAAATATATTTTATTATTTCTATCTATTGGTAGTCGTAAGCGAGACGATTGTGATAGAAGGGGGATACTTGTGCGATAATATTCATTATTTATATTTCATCGTTCATGATTATTACGCGGCCTCGATAGGAACGGTATGTGGCGTATATGCGATGGCTCGTGAAGCAAGGAGGGACGCAGGCTTGCCACGCAGTGGAAGACAAGTACCGACTATGCTGAACAGACAGCGCATAGCCACATAAGAGTGGATAGCGAGATATAGCCGCCCCAATAATAAATCCTTGATAGCCCAAGTTTTGTCTTTTTACGATTCTACTGCCTTATTTACTCCTTAAATAGCTGCGCTATTCGCGTCTTAAATGCCTTGTAGAATCGCAAAAATACTAAAACTTAACTATCAGATATTTATCATTGGGACGGCTCGCCGCCCTAAATATAAATCCTTGATAGCCCAAGTTTTGTCTTTTTACGATTCTACTGCCTTATTTACTAATCAGTTAACTACTGCCAATGAAAAACACTTGCTCTCTAATCATGTAGGGGGTAATCCCTTGTGGTTGCCCTTTTGAGGAGAGCCACTAAAGAAATGCTTGCAGTAGAACATTAATCATTCCGCATTAAAAAGATTTTTTTATATTTGAGTCTTATTATTTCACCCCCCTAAAATTCAGCAATTCTCGTTTTGACTAATCAAGCCCTAACTTCAGCTCCCAAGAGATGATATTAGTGGTAAAAACGCTTAAGTTTTATGAGTTTAGCCTCCCAAATCCTTGAATTTTGTCGTAATAGATCCCTGTATGCCTACGGCATTCGGGATGACAGATGGTTGTGGCAAGCTAAAACGAGAATAGCTACCTAAAATTAGAACAAATGTATCGTTTCTATCAGGACCCTGCAAAAGGGACATATCATGAGATTAGCTTGGATGAAAAGAATTTTTCTATCAAGACCGAGTATGGAGAATTTAAGTGGTATCACGGTTACAGTTATGGAAGAGCGTCCAATAAAGCCTATAAAAAATTAGAGACTGCGCAGCGCAATTTTGAGAAGCGTTGTAAAGAGTGGGAAGATAAAGGATATATTTTGTCTGATCCATTTGCTCCATTGAGATACAGGAAGGCGATTGATGCTGTTAAAAATGGAGAAAGCGATAGCTTGAGTGTGACGATTTATCACGAAAAAAATTGGGAAGAGATTTGTCAATTAAAAAAGCTAACAAGCCTAACTATATCGAGTGAGCGAAATAGAGTTGCTATACCCGAAGCAATGACTGAATTAGAGAATTTAGAATATCTTAACATTAGTTATCAAGTTCCTAATTTGCCTGAAAGTTTGGGTAATTTGAAGAAACTCAAAACGCTTAAAATTTATAATTGTCCTGCTATTAAAGCACTTCCTGATAGCATAGTGGAATGTGACAATTTAGAATCATTGACTTTGAAGGCTCATGCTTCTAATATCACCACTTTCCCTAAAGAAATAGGGAAATTAAAAAAGTTGAGATCCATTGATTTGAAGTATAGTAAATTTACTACTTTCCCTCCAAGCATTGGGCAGTGTGATAACTTAGAAAAAATCAACGCTAGTAAATGTAGAGAACTTAAATCTTTACCCGAAGAATTTGGTCAACTCAAAAACTTGAAAACAATTGATTTTTCTGAATCAGGTATGAGCACTTTCCCTGATTGTATAGCGGAGATAAAAAGTTTGGAAGAAATTAATTGGAGTCGAACAAAGTTTAGTAGTTTACCTAAGAATATTGGCAATTTAGTTCATCTAAAAAAACTGAATCTAAATGTTAGTTTTGATGGAATGAATGGGACTAATAAATTGCCCGACTCCTTTTTTAATTTGACTAATTTAGAAGAATTAGATTTGAGTTTTAATGGATTAACTGAGGTATCTGAAGGTTTTCAAAAATTGACCAAACTAAAAGATTTAAAGTTAGTGGCTAATCCCATCACGAATGTTCCAAAGGATTTACTCGCTAAGGGCAAGAAAGCCATTTTTCAGCATTTTGGATGGTTGGCTGAAGATGAAATTTTTGAGGTAGAATCCAAACTGAGTGAAGAGAAGAAAGTAGCATTAAGAGAAAAATACCAAGAGCGTTTTGATCGCTTCTATAAAAAGTATGATCCCAATGCTTGGCGGAAGGCTCCTGTGGAGGATATTATGGCATTCTTAAAGTTTGAAAGCGATAATATCCCTCATTTTGAAGGCAGTATTGCGAGATATAAATATGGAGCTATGCCTTATTTTTGGACCATCTTCTCTCCCATTGATGAATGGACAGAAGTGGAACATAGAATGATGATGATGCTCAGTCAAAATGGTTGGGGAGTTTCTTCCAATTACAGATATGCTAAAAATTCTGAAAGGGGTTTTAATGGTCCATTTTTTAATTGGTATGTTAAATCATTAGAAGAGGGAAATGAGCCCGAGCATCAAGCTGTTGTCGATATATTAGAGAAATATGGTCAAGGAGAAACTGCCTTTGAAGATATATTGAGCTATAGTCACCCATATTTAGTCGTAGATGACAAGCCAAGCAAATTAGGAAAAGTGATCATCGAGCGATTTAAAAAGGAGCCTAAAAAACTGCTTGACTTTTTAAGAGCTCAAGGCACTAGTAAAGAAAGAATTGCAGCGATGAATGTCATCGATTTATTAATTCTATTTGCCAGAAAAGAATTTGAGCCATTGGTTGATTATTGGTTTTTTCATGAGTACCAAGAGGAGGATAAAGACCCATACTATTTTTTTAGCACTTATAATATTCGCAAGCTTTGCGAACCCGATCCAAATAAATATGAAGATTTTTTATTAAGGGTACATAAACTAAATGTCAATCATATTAATAGCGCTCAATTGGGTATTTACTTCCAAATTTACTTTGGAGATAAGTACAAAGATCTAATTTTAAAAGACCTGTGTGATGAAGATTTATTCTTCAAAAACATCAATGACAGTTTTAAGTACGATAACTTTCACAATCCTGGCTATGGCACCAGTATGATTAATTATTTTGATTGGATGACGACTTTATATAATAAGGAAGTCAAAGAAATCGTCTTGAACTCTTTCTTAAAGGAAGCGAATAAATACATACAGTACTTGCCTATCTTAGTCAAAAATTATGGGGCAGATTCCTTGCCTGTTTTTGAGATTCTTTTAGAAGAAAAAATTGAATTAGCTAAGGTCTTTCCTTCTCTTAAAGAAATCGATTATTCTTCCATCCATTCCAGACTTTGGGACATTTTAAAAAGTGATCAAAAGGCAGAGCGTACTTTAGCGATTAATGAATTGGTTCGTTTATACAAGTCCAAAGAATTACTTAAAGAAATCCCTGAATTATTAAAGGCTAAAAAGGCAGGTGATAGAGTTGGGCCGCATGAATTATTAATGGCCATTGATGATAAAAATGCTACTAAATTATTAAAGGAGCGATTCAAAGAAGAACAAGATTCTGTTCAGCGAAATATGATTATCCAGCATTTACAAAAATTAGGGGAAGATAAATTTTTACAAAAAGAAATCTTAGCTGGATTTGATTGGGCGAAAGCTAATAAAAAACTCCAAAAGCCTGTCAAGAAATGGTTAGATGAATCGGTCTTACCTCCACTTCATTGGAAAAAAGGCAAAAAAGCAGATGCTGAATTAGTTAGGTATTTATTCTTTAGACAAAAGGATGTGGCGCAAGAATGGTACGGGCCGTCTCCTGAAGTGCAACTCATTTTAAATGAAATAGATACTGCTAAAGGGGGCGATTTTGCCGCTAAATTATTGGAGATTACTTTAGAAAAAGATGGCTTAAAAGCGACGAGTAAGCCTGTCATTGGAATTATATCTGCCTTAGGTGATGATCAATTAATTGAGCCGCTTAAGGCTTATACAATTAGGAGAAATAATGTAGTGGCTCCGCAAATGATGGGCTATATTGCAAGCGATAAGGCTGCAAGGGCTTTGGATGCGATTATGCTTCATTACAAAACTAAATACCCAAATGTAAGAGGCGCAGCTCAAAGTGGATTTGATAGAATCGCTGACCAAATGGGATTGAGCCGATTTGAATTAATGGATAAGATGATTCCTGATTTTGGTTTCGTAGATCTATTCAAGACATTTGAAATTAATGGGGCCACTTGGCGAGCTTTCATCAATGAGGATTTGAAATTATCTTACCTCAATGATATAGATGAAATCAAAAAATCACTGCCTACTAAAACGCCTAAAGAAATCAAGGCAGAAGTCAAAGAACTGAATAAAGAAATTCGAACGATTGCTAAAAATCAAAAGAGTAGTTTAGAGTTTAATCTAATTGCACAGAGACGCTGGCCGGCTGCTGATTGGAAAGCACACTTCATGGGCAAGCCTTTGACTTTTGCTTTGGCGCAGAGTTTGGTTTGGGGTGTTTATGAAGATGGGAAATTAACAGAGATTTTTAATGTCAATCAAGATCAGACCTTACAAAATATTGAGTTGGATGAAATTGAGTTGCCTGAGAAAGCAAGTGTTGGTTTAGTTCACCCGATTGATTTAACGAATGAACAACTCAAAACTTGGCAGGAATTTATCTATGATGAAGAAATTACTCAGCCATTTGAACAGATTAATCGAAAGGTGATTTCAGTACCTAAGGATCAAGAGAAAACAACCGTCATAGAGCAGTACAAAGGCGAAGAAGTCAGCGATTATCGCTTCCGTTCTGTCATGGGCAAAAGAGGTTGGAAAAGAGGGTCCGTGGTAGATAGCGGTATGGTAGATAATTATAAAAAGACCTATGAGGCTTTCGGAATTGATGTATTTGTCAAGGTGGAAGAAATGTATATTCACTTAGGCGACTATAGCGAAAATGTCAACTTAGATGACATCTATTTTGTCAAGTCTGGTAGCGTACAAACGGGTAGTTATGTTTATGATACGTACAAGAATGATGAGGATGAAAGGCTATTCAAATTAAAGGATTTACCCCCATTGGTTTATTCTGAAACGATGTATGATATTGAGGTGTTGTTGAAGAA